>JANMBI010000190.1:0-3041 GCA_031360325.1 Frigoribacterium sp.
CAGCGCGGTGACGAGGCCTGGTACACCGAAGCACGCACCATCGCCAAGGAGATACTCGCCCGGCTCGCTCGACCGGTGGGGCAGCGTTTCGACCGCGTCGGGTTTCTGAGCAGCGGTTATCACCGCAAAGACGTTGACGCGTTCGCATCCCGACTCACCGACTACTTTCAGGAGGGTCGCCCGATGAGCGTCGAAGAGGTGCGCACGGCGGCCTTCCGTTCCCAAAAGGGCGGATATCGGGAAGCGCAGGTCGACCTCCTTCTCGACGCGGTCATCAACGTGATGCTTGCGGTGCGCTGAAGGCCGATGGGCTTTTTCGCCCGGAGTCGGCTAAGCTCTCTTTCCTATGGGTAGGCGAGTGCAGAATCTTTCGCCCCAGGCCGAGACAAACGGCGCCGGGGTTTTCGCTCGGGGGCGCCAGGTGCGGAAACGTCGCCTCCTTCCGCTCTTCTCCTTCCTGGCGGCAGCCGGCCTCATTCTCGTGCTGACCATCGCTCCCGAACAGGTGCAGAACTCCTTCGCCGCGACGCAGTCGACCGCGCGCACTCTGCAGACGCTGGAGATCGCCCAGGTGGCCGACGCGACCGTGGTTAGGGACAACTACCAGGTCACGAAGAAGAAGGTCGCGCCCCCCGTCGTCTTGGCCGTGCGAACCGCCGGCCCCCCCGCGGTCGGCGCTCCCAATCCGGGATCCGCCCAGGCGATCGGCCACGACTTGGTGATCGCTCGCGGGTGGGGCGAGGACCAGTACGCCTGCCTCGTCTCGCTGTTCAATCGCGAATCGGGCTGGAATGTCTACGCGGCCAACCCGAGCGGTGCCTACGGCATCCCCCAGGCTCTCCCGGGGTCGAAGATGGCCTCGGCCGGCGCCGACTGGGCCACAAACCCGGCGACCCAGATCACGTGGGGGCTCAACTACATTGCGGCCCGCTACGGCACGCCCTGTGGCGCGTGGGGACACAGCCAGTCCGCCGGCTGGTACTGACGCCCAGGCCGGGTGGCGTTCGTTAGGGTGGAAGTATGCCCCGATCGAATCGTCCCCGTGTACGCAGGGGGGCCTCCGGGGGCGAGGAGGAGTCAGACCTGTCCGCCGGCCTCCTGGGCCGCTCGCGCGGCGAGTCCGGCCGCGACGGCCAGTGGAACGTCCAGTCGGTGGCCGCGATCTCGGCGACGAAGTTCTACACCTGTCCGGGCTGCGGTCTGGAGATCGCCCCCGCGACCGCGCACATCGTCGCGTGGCGGGCCGACGGGCTGATGGGGGAGGCGGATGACCTCGCGGCTCGCCGCCATTGGCATGCGCACTGCTGGAAGATCCGGTGACGACCATCGAACCGATCGAGATTCGAGGCGGGGTCGAGCTCCCCGCCCGCCGCGAAGAAGTGGAACTTCACACCGCGGACGGCCTCACCCTGGTAGGCGAACTCGCCCTCCCGCTCGACCGCGAGCCGATCGCGACGATCGTTGCGCTGCATCCGCTTCCCACCGCCGGCGGCTTCATGGATTCGCACATCATTCGTAAACTCGCCGCCCGCCTGCCCGCGCTCGGCGGTCTCGCGGTGCTCCGGTTTAACTTCCGGGGGGTGTCGTCGCCGCGTGGCACCTCGGGCGGATCTTTCGGCGACGGCATCGACGAGAGGCACGATCTGGTCGCGGCGATGGATCTGGTCACCTCACGCGGCCTACCCCATCCGTGGCTGCTCGGCTGGTCCTTTGGCACGGAGGTCGTGCTCAAGTATGGTCTCGAACAGGCCATCGACGGGGCGATTCTGTTGTCGCCGCCGCTTCACCGCACCACGGACCCCGAGATCGCCGCCTGGGCGGGCAGCGGGAGGCGACTGGTGGCCGTCATCCCCGAGTTCGACGACTATCTGCGACCGGCGGCCGCCGCGCGGCGCTTGGCGACGGTCCCCGAACTCGATTTCGTCGCGGTCGAGGGTGGCAAGCACCTGTGGGTGGGGGAGTCGCAGACGCGGCGTGTGCTCACCGAGGTCCTCAAGCGACTCAATCCGGCCGCGATCCCCATGCCGACCGTCTGGCCGCCGGTCTGATCGAGGTTAGAGCTCGTTCTGGCGCGGCACGACAACCTGATCGATGATCAAGAGCACCGAGGCCGCGACCGGGATGGCGATAAGGGCGCCGAGAATGCCCAGAAGAGCGCCGCCGGCGAGGGCGGCGATCACGACGACAGCTCCTGGCACCTTCACCGCCCGGTTCATCACGCGCGGGTTAATGACATATGCCTCGATCTGCATGTAGATCACGTAGTAGATTCCCACCCAGAGCGCCGGACCGGGCCCCGCGAGGAGCAGGGTACTCAGGGTGATCAGGATGCTTCCGGACAGGGTGCCGACCAGGGGAACCAGCGCGAAGAGAAACGCTATGAACGCGAAGAGCGCCGGATATTTCGCCCCGAAGAGCTGGCCGATGGAGAGGAAGATGAAGCTGGCGACCCCGTTGGCGAGGGCGATCGTGCCCTGACCGACGACGTAGCGTCCTACCGAGGCGGTGATCTGCTCGGCGAGGTCGGAGAAGCGGGCTCGCTTCGATGCGGGGACGAGGCGGTAGAGCCCCCGCTTCATGTTGGAGAGCGAGGCGACGAAGTAGAGGGTCAGAATGAGAATGATCACGAACCCGGTGGCGCCGCTCGCGATCCCCACACCGACCGAAAGCAACCCCCCACCGATCGTCGAAACGTTGTTGCGCACCCAGGTGCCGGCCTGGGTGATCAGAACGTTGAGGTCGATCCACGGGGGAAGATTTTTCTGGGCACCCTTGATCCACCCCTGCTGGTTTACCGTGGCGAGGAAATTGGGGAGGTTTGCGATCAGATTGTTCACCTGGTCGACGATCACGGGTACGACCGCGAAGATCAGGCCGACGAAGACCGCGAGGATGCCCACCAGAACCGTGAGGATGGCCAGCGCTCGGGGGAATTTGTGCCGTTCGAGCCAGGACACCGCCGGATCGATGCCGAGGGCGAGGAAGAGTGCCGCTCCGATGTAGGTCAGGATGGTCGACAGCGTGGTGACGGCTCCGCCGAT
>JANMBI010000235.1:0-7171 GCA_031360325.1 Frigoribacterium sp.
TGTCCGCCATTCGTTGTCCGTTCGTAAAGCGTGAAAGACTTGCGGTAAATCACCCCCAACTCTACGGTCTGGAGACTCACCGCGAATGTGCGGCATTGTCGGCATCGTTTCTTCGGAACCCGCCAATCAACAGGTCTACGATAGCCTCCTGCTTCTGCAGCACCGCGGCCAGGACTCCACCGGAATCGCCACCGCGGAGGGTCGCACCTTCCACATGGTGAAAGCCAGAGGGCAGGTGCGCGAGGCCTTCCGCACGCGCGACATGCGCGCCCTCCCCGGCAACATGGGCCTCGGCCACGTGCGTTACGCCACAAAGGGCACCGCCGCGAACGAGCAGGAAGCCCAGCCGTTCTACGTGAACGCGCCCTACGGCATCGTGCTCGTGCACAACGGCAACCTCACCAACACCCGCGAGCTCACCGAAGAGCTCTTCCACATCGACCGTCGACACCTCAACACGTCGTCCGACACCGAGCTGCTTGTCAACGTGCTCGCCCACGAACTGCAGGAACAGGTCACCGGGCTCGACCTCGATCCCGACCAGATCTTCGCCGCCGTCGAGCGAGTCCACGAGCGTGTCGAAGGCTCCTATGCCACCATCGCGATGATTCCGGGATACGGATTGTTGGCGTTCCGCGATCCGTTCGGCATCCGTCCGCTCGTGCTCGGCAAGCGCGCACGAGGATTCGTCGGGGATGACTGGATCGTGGCATCCGAGTCCCTGGTGCTCGAGAGCGGCGGCTACGAGCTCGTGCGCGATGTCGCCCCGGGGGAGGCTGTCTTCATCGCCCTCGATGGCGAGATGACCTCACGGCAGTGCGCGAAGAACCCCTCGCTCGTGCCCTGCTCGTTCGAGTACGTCTACCTGGCCCGCCCCGACTCGATCATGAACGGCATCTCGGTCTACGACGCCCGGCTTCGCCTCGGCAACCGCCTTGCCGACACGATCGCCGAGTACACGCCGCGGGGCGACATCGACGTGGTCATGCCCATCCCGGACTCCTCCCGACCGGCTGCCATGCAGGTGGCGCAGAAACTCGGCATCGAATACCGCGAGGGTTTTTACAAGAATCGCTACATCGGCCGCACCTTCATCATGCCCGGTCAGGCGGAGCGCAAGAAGTCGGTGAAGCAGAAGCTCAACGCGATGGGTTCGGAATTCCGCGGCAAGAACATCCTGATCGTGGACGATTCGATCGTGCGCGGCACGACCTCGAAGGAGATCGTGCAGATGGCTCGAGAGGCCGGAGCGAACAAGGTCACCTTCACCTCGGCCGCTCCCCCGGTGCGTTTCCCGCACGTGTACGGCATCAACATGCCCTCGCGACAGGAACTCGTCGGTCACAACCGCAAGATCCCCGAGATCAACCGGGAGCTGGGAAGCGACTACCTGATCTATCAGGAGGTCGCCGACATGCAGGCCGCCATTCTCGAGGGCTCGAACCTGACGGCACTCGAGATGAGCTGTTTCACCGGCGACTACATCACCGGCACCGTCACCCCGGAGTATCTCGCCTGGGTCGAGCGCACACAGCTCAGCTGACACGCCTGCCGCGCGCCACGATCACCGAAACCGCCACGGCGGCGGTGAGGAACAGGCTCGTCGAGATCGCCACCATCGTGGCATCCGGTCGCACGATCGACTGGCCGGCGAGCGCCTGCCCGGTGAGCGTGGCGACGATGCCGAGGTAGAGCACCGAGAGCACGATCAGGACGTCTCGTCGAGTGCGGGCTTGGCCGAGCACGGCGAAGCGGCGGGATCCGAACTCGAGGAGGAGGGCCGCGATCGGCATGAGCTGCATCGCGTGCATCCCGACGAAGTGGGGGATGCGCAGGTCGCCGGCGACCGTGCTCCAGCCGAGCAGCGGCACTCCGGGTCCCCCGTCGGGGATACCGACCGTGTGTGCACCGGCGATGCCCTGGAAGTCGGACAGTTGGGCGGCGGTCGGACCGGTCATGAGAAAGGCGAGTCCCATCCCCAGAAGTGCGATGACCACGCCGGAGCGAATGGCGAGGCTGCGGGCCGGGTCGCCGAGATCCGCGCGGAACAACAGCAGCGCCACCACCACCGTTGCGCTCCAGACGATCGTGATCGACACCGCCATCGTTCCCCACAGCGCGACGGCGAGGGGGGTCGTCGTGTTGAAGTGACTGGTGGTTCCCGCGGCGGCTGCCCCGAAGATGATCACGAGCTCCACGGCGAGGAAGGCCGCGATCGTGGCACCCGCCCACCAGGCGAGGCGGGTCCCGCGCGCCAACAGGGCGAGCATCCAGGACAGCGTGAGGGAGTAGACCAGGGTGGAGATCGCGAACTTGAGCGGCTTGGCCCAGACCGCCGCTTCGGTCACCGTGCGCGGGTCAACGAGGAGGCCGACCAGCGCGACTGCGACGAACGCGATCATTGCGAGGGACAGCCAGAGCAGCGGCCGGTGCCAGCCGAAGCGGGCGAGAATGACCGGGGTCGGACGACGGGTGGTGACGGTCATGGGTGGTGCCTCGATTCGGATGATGGATAGCGTGTTGAGGTGACGTGTTCCTGGGCGGCTCGACGCAGCCCCGAGATCAGGACGTCGCCGAGCACGGTTCCGACGACCACTGTCTCGGTCTTGGCTTCGCGGTCTGGCCGGGCGTCGATCTCGTCGAGGTCGGCCTCCGCGATGATCAGCGCCGCCTCGGCGTAGCGCCCGAACCAGCCGCGGGCATCCGCCTGACTCACGGCCTCAAAACTCTGGGCCACCCGGGCCGCGGCCAGCCGCCCCGGATTTTCGGGCGAGACGTGCCAGCCCGCCATCACAGAATCGATCCGGGCCAGTGACGCCGGATCGAGCAGGTTCGGGTCAACCTCCGCCGAGACGACGTGTTGCGCCACCTCGAAGACCTCGGGGAGTGTCGCATCCGAGTCGAGGGCCTCGAGCACTCGGCGAGTGGCGGCGACGCTCAGCCCGCCCACCTCGAGGAGCGTGCGGATGAGGCGGAGGCGATCCAGGTGGGTCGCCCCGTAGTCCGCCTGGTTCGGCGTCGCGTTCTGCCCCGCCGGGAGGAGCCGCTCTCGCTGGTAGTACTTGATCGTCGCAACCGGGACGCCGCTCGTGTGACTGAATTCGGCCATTCGCATGCAGATAGTGTATCTATCCGATAGCGCAACTATCCACTAAATCTTTCTTCCTGCCCACCGAAAACGCAGGAGATTCGCCACCGAAGTCGGGGAAACGGCACCGATTGTCCCATCGCGTGGCGAATGTCCTGCGTTTTCGGTGGGGCGGGCGGAAGGCTGGGCTAGTCGAGCCGGCCGGGTTCGGGGAGCCGGTCGACCGTGGTGTGCTCAGCCGTCACCTGGCGGGCACGGCGCTTCAGGCCGAAATCCAAGACAATCGCCACGACCGCACCGAGAACGACCCCGATCGGAACACCGAAGATCAGGAAGAAGCCGAACAGCGCACCGAACCCGACCGTGCGATCCGAGGGGAACGACGCGGTGAGGATGAAGGTGGCGACGGCACCCAATCCGGCCCCGATGATGAGGAATCGTGGGTACCGGGGAATCCGCCGCACCCTCACCTCGGCCTCGACGGTGGAGGTGGCCGGCTCGGGCTGCGCGTCGGATTCGGGAGTCATGCTCCCATTGTCCCCGATGGTTCGGGAGCGGCGGCCCCGCCCCAGCGAAGCGGAAGATACGCGGAGAGGTCGGCCCGGGATCCGGATGCCGAGATGCGGCCATGCGCGCGTGCATCCCCCCACGCGGTGACCCCGGTGGCGATCGCGAGCCAGGTGAGCGCGTCGGTCTCGAGGACATTCGGCGGCGTGCCGCGACTGTGACCGGGGCCCTCGACGCACTGCACGGCGCCGAAGGGCGGGACACGCACCTCAACGGAGTTGCCCGGAGCGGCATCCGCCAGCACCTGGAGGAGGTAGCGCACCGCGGTCGCTTCCGTGTCGCGGTCGGCAACCGTCGAAAGCGCGAGCCGCACGGCGTCGCGGCCCGCGGCATCCGGAATGCGTGCCTTCGCCATGCCTCTACGGTAGCGGGTGCGATGGAACGGGCGGGCTGGCTGTCGGTACGCTTGACAGGTGAGAATCCTCGTCCTCGGCTCCGGTGCTCGCGAGCACGCCATCATCTCGGCTCTCCGGCGCGAAGGCGTCGGCCACGACATCATCGCGGCACCCGGCAACGCCGGAATCGCGGCGGACGTGCCGGTGATCGCGCTCGACCCGGCCAACCCGGCCGTGGTCACGGAGTTCGCCCTCGAAAACGACATCGAGCTGGTGATCATCGGGCCGGAGGCGCCGCTTGTCGCGGGGGTCGCCGACCGATTGCGTCAGCGCGGCATCGCCGTTTTCGGACCGGGCAAGGCCGCCGCCCAACTCGAGGGCAGCAAGACCTTCGCGAAACGGATCATGGACGCTGCGGGCGTGCCCACCGGCCGCGCCACCCGCGCCGGCAACCTCGATGAGGCCATCCTCGCCATCGACTCGTTCGGCGCCCCCTACGTGGTGAAGGCGGACGGGCTCGCAGCGGGCAAGGGGGTTCTGGTCACCGACGACCGCGCCGCGGCGGTCGCCCACGCCGAATACTGGATCGGGCAGGGCAGCGTACTGATCGAGGAATTCCTCGAGGGACAGGAAGTCTCGCTCTTCTTGCTTAGCGACGGCCACAACGTGCTCCCGCTCGAACCGGCGCAGGACTACAAACGTCTGGCGGACGGCGACGACGGGCCGAACACCGGAGGGATGGGGGCGTATTCCCCCCTTCCGTGGCTGCCGGCCGGATTCGTGGATGAGGTGATCGACACCGTCGCGCTACCGACGATCCGACGACTCGCGGAGGATCAGACGCCATTCATCGGCCTGCTCTACTGCGGACTCATCATCACCGAGACGGGGGTGCGTGTTATCGAGTTCAATGCTCGGTTCGGCGATCCCGAAACCCAGGTGGTGCTCCCCCGGCTTGTCACGCCGCTGAGCGGACTGCTCTTTGCCGCGGCAAGCGGCGCACTCGGCGGGTTGCCTCGCCCCGAATTCTCGGCGGAGGTCGCCGTGACCGTGGTGCTCGCGAGCGAGGGTTACCCCGAGAAACCGATCACGGGGCGCCCGATCACGGGCCTGGAGAACGCCCGTGACATCCCCGGGGTGACGGTGGCCCACGCGGCCACCGCGTTCTCGGGAGGTTCACTCCGAGCAACCGGCGGCCGGGTGCTCAGCGTCATCGCAACCGGACGCGACTTCGTCGAAGCGCGCTCGCGCGCCTATCTCGCGCTCGAGGCGATCGAACTCGAGGGCGGCCAGTACCGCACCGACATCGCGCTGCGAGTCGCCGAGTGAACGCGATCGACCTCACCGCGGATGGCTGGACCCACGCCCATTCGGGAAAGGTGCGCGACCTCTACCTCGAGTCGGGCGTCGCCGATCTGGCGAGCGCTGACCGGGTGCTCATGGTCGCCAGCGACCGGGTGAGCGCCTTCGACCACGTGCTCTCTCCGGGGATCCCGGGAAAGGGCGAGCTCCTCACCACCCTGAGCCTGTGGTGGTTCGACCGGCTCACGGGCATCCCGAACCACCTGGTCGCCGACCACGAACTCCGTGGCGAAACAGTGCGCGATCTCCTTCCCGATGCCGTCGCCGGGCACGCGATGCTCGCGCGCGCCCTGGACATGTACCCCATCGAATGCGTGGTGCGCGGCTACCTGGCGGGGTCCGGATGGCTGGAATACCGGCAGTCGCAGAGCGTCTGCGGAATCTCTCTGCCCGCGGGGCTCGGCAACGGCGACCCACTGCCCGAGCCGATCTACACTCCGGCGTGGAAGGCCCCGATGGGCGAGCACGACGAGAACATCTCGTTCGAGCGCACCGTCGAACTGGTGGGGGCGGATGTCGCGCAGTCGCTCCGATCCCTCAGCCTCGACGTGTTCGCACGGGCGACGGCGATCGCCGGTTCGCGCGGAATCATCCTCGCGGATACCAAGTTCGAGTTCGGCGCCAACCGGCAGAACGGTGTGATCACTCTCGCCGACGAGGTGCTGACCAGCGACAGTTCACGGTACTGGGATGCCGCTGCCTACGCCACGGGAGGACCGGACCGGCTGGCGAGTTTCGACAAGCAGATCGTGCGAAACTGGTTGAGCACCCACTGGGACCAGCACGGCACGCCTCCGGAGTTGCCCGCGGAGATCGTGGCCAAGACCACTTCCCGCTACCGAGAGTTGATCGAGAGGCTCACCGGATCATGATCGTGCGGCAGGTCGCCTGGGATGCCCCCGAGTCGATCGCCCTGCGTGCCGCCCAGCGCGCCGAGCTCGATGTTCGGTACGGCACGCCGGATTCCGAACCGGGACCGGCGCCGACGGTAGGCGACATAGTCGCCTTCTTCGTGGCATACGCCGACGATGGTCGGCCGGTCGGCTGCGGCGGACTGCGCGTGCTCGGCCCGGGTGAGGCGGAGATCAAGCGGATGTTCGTGGTCTCCCGGTCTCGCGGCACCGGCGTCTCCACGGCCATCCTCGACGCCCTGGAGGGCTTTGGCCGCGAGCGGGGCTGGTCGCGTCTGATTCTCGAGACGGGAAACGCGCAACCCGACGCGATGCGGTTCTACGAGCGCGAGGGCTACACCCGCATCCCGAACTTCGGGCACTACGCGGAGTCGGAGTTGTCGGTCTGTTACGAGAAGCCGCTGTTCGGTAGCGACCCCGCCGCCGATGCGCACTGCGAGGGTTGCGAATAGCCCGAGGCCCGCGCCCCACGGAATCGGCGCGGCGATTCGTCGGCAATGCGCCCGAACGTGTCGCCGAATGGCCCACGAACGGCAGCACGGAGAGTACCCTCCCCGACAAACCGCCGCGCGCTCGACTCCGCGACGCATGGCCGACGACGGGCCGCACGGTGCCCGAGCACGAAGGAATCCGCGCGGCGATTCGTCGGCCATGCGGCCGAACGAGTCGCCGCATGGCCGACGATCGGCCGCACGGTGCCGGGACTGCCCCGGCGACGGGCGACCCACCCTCGACCACCGGAAGAGATTCCCAGTGGAATAGTTGTCGCATCAACTAAGTTGAAATCGACATGACCGCAGACGATCTTCTCGCCGCCGACACCGCGATGGGTGCCGTCACCCTGCTCGTCGCAGACCTCGACGCGATGACCGCATACTACCGCGATGCCGTGGCCCTCAGCGTGCTCG
>JANMBI010000240.1:0-3639 GCA_031360325.1 Frigoribacterium sp.
GGAGCGGCGGGTCGCGCGATAGGGGATCTCCCGTGCCCCCCGTCTCCCCCGACGCTCCGGTTCCGGGGCGAGGAACCCGGTGGCAAGCAGGGTGCGAACGTGATGAAGGCTGGTGCCGGGATTGAGGGAGAACTCGTCGGCTATTTCACGGTTCGAGTGGGACTCGTGCAGACAGAACCGGAGGATTCGCATGCGAAGCGGCGAGCTGAGCGCACGAGCCACCGATTGTGCCACGGTATCCCCGGCATCGCCTAAGGTCTCTCCTCCGGAATCGGGGTGGGTCTCGGCCTCCATGCGAACAGGCTACCGAAGCCGGCAGAAGACCGATTGAGTTCTATCAATCAGTTCTCCATACTGGGATGATGCCGACAGAATCCCCGGAGTCACTGTGGCGCCACCGCGCCTTTCTCCGCCTCTGGGGCGGCGAGACGGCCAGCGAGTTCGGCGCGCAAATCGGCAGCCTGGCCATCCCCGTGCTCGCCGTCTCGATCCTCAAGGCGAGCGCCTTCGACATCGGCCTTCTCGGCGCCGCCGGCACGGCCGCCTTCCTCGTCGTTGGGCTGCCCGCTGGCGCCTGGGTCGACCGCATGCTCAAACGGCAGGTCATGCTCCGCGCCGACGTGGTGCGTGCCGTCGCCCTGGCGTCAATCCCGGTGCTCTTCATTCTCGGGGTGCTTCAGATCTGGCACCTCATCCTGATTTCGGTCGTCGTCGGCGTCGCCACCGTCTTCTTCGATGTCGCCTACCAGAGCTACATTCCGGTGTTGGTCGACCGCCGGCAGATCTCGGAGGCGAATTCCAAACTCGAGACCACCGCCCAGGTCGCCCGCATCGGAGGACCGGCGATCGGCGGCGGAGTGCTGACGATCCTGCAGGCCCCCTACCTGCTCGGAGCGACCGCGGTGACCTATCTCGCTTCCTTTCTCGTGCTGGGCAGCATCCGCGATGCCGAGGTGCGAGCCGCCCGTGAACTGCGTCGACCGCTCTGGATCGAGATCAGGGAGGGCGCGGCGTTCGTGTGGAATCAGCCTCTGCTTCGGCGGATTGTCGCCTGCACCAGCGTTTCGAACCTCTTCTCGACCCTGGCTTTGACGATGATGCCGGTTCTCGTGCTTCGCGAACTGGGACTGAGTGCGGCCGTGCTCGGCATCGCAACGGCCATCGGTGCGGTCGGCGGTCTCATCGGTGCGGCCCTGACCTCCCGGCTGACCGCCGCGATTGGCGAAGGCATGATCATCCCCCTCTCGGCCATCGGATCGGGGGTCGCCGGACTAATCTTCGCCTCGATGAGCCTGGCCGGCGGCTGGGTCGCGATCGGCCTGTTCGTTCTCGCCGAATTCACCATGAGTTTCACCGTGCTCGTCTACAACATCGCACAGGTGAGTTTCCGTCAGCGGATCTGCCCCACTCCCCTCCTCGGCCGGATGAACGCGTCGATCCGCTTCGTCGTGTGGGGCGTGATGCCGATCGCCGGGATCGCCTCTGGACTCCTGTCGACCGGGATCGGGGTGGTACCGGTCGTCTGGATCGGAATGATCGGAAGCCTGCTGGCGGCCGCCTTCGTGGTCTTCAGTCCCCTGTGGCGAATGGCCGAACTACCGGGCGGGGTGGTCGCAGCGACCGCGCGGGGTGCGTGACCGCTCCCTCGCCGTCGGTCGACTACTCGTCGACGTGGTCCGGAATCACCCGCGGCTTCACGTAGGGGTCTTCGTCACCGGCGAATTTCGCGGTGCTTCGGAGTCCGCCGATCTCGCTGTCCCGACTGGCCGCTTCGGCAAGCAGGGCCTCGATGTGTTTGGCGTTCTCCGGCACGGCGTCGGCGATGAACTCGAGCGAGGGCGTGAGCCGCGCGGTGATGTTCTTGCCGACCTCACTGCGCAGCATCCCGGTCGCCGACTTGAGAGCCGCGGCCGAATCGGTGCGCTCCTCGTCGGTGCCGTATACGGTGTAGAAGATCGACGCATGCTGAAGATCGCCGGTCACCTTGACGTCGGTGATGGTGACGAAGCCGAGCCGAGGGTCCTTGAGCCCGCGCTCGAGCGTCTTCGCGATGATCACCTTGATGCGATCCGCCATTTTGGCGGCGCGAGCCGGGTCGGCCATAATCTTCACCTTTCATTCTCAAACAACTGACAGCAGTCGGCGGAGGCCGGTGGCCGGGTAAACAGGCTTGCGGAGCTCCGCCTGTGTCCCGGGCACCGGCCGTAGCCGGCTGCGGACGGGGTGCTAGACGCGCACCTTCTCTTTGAGTTCGATCGTCTCGATCTCGTCGCCGATCTGGATGTCGTTGAACTTGCCGAGACCGATACCGGCCTCGAAGTCCGTGCGCACCTCGGTGACGTCGTCCTTGAATCGGCGCAGGCTCTCGATGGCCAGGTTGTCCCCGACCACGACACCGTCGCGGATGACCCGAGCCTTCGCATTGCGAGTGATGGTTCCACTGCGCACGATGACACCTGCGACGTTTCCGAACTTGGAGGATCGGAAGATCTCGCGGATCTCGGCGACACCGGACTGCACCTCTTCGAACTCGGGCTTGAGCATTCCCTTGAGAGCGTTCTCCACGTCCTCGAGTGCCGCGTAGATGACCGAGTAGAAGCGCACGTCCACGCCCTCGCGTGCGGAGCGTTCGCGCGCCTTCGTATCCGGGCGCACGTTGAATCCGATGATGATCGCATTGTCGATCGTCGCGAGGTTGACATCGCTCTCGGTGATCGCACCCACACCGCGGTGGATGATGCGCAGCTGCACGCTGTCGTCCACCTCGATCTTGAGGAGCGACTCCTCGAGCGCCTCGACGGCACCGGAGACGTCACCCTTGATGATGAGGTTGAGCGACTCGACCTTGCCGTCTTCGAGGGCCTTGGTGAAGTCTTCGAGGCTGATGCGCTTGCGGCTGCGGGCGAGCAGGGCATTGCGCTCTGCTGCTTCGCGCTTCTCGGCGATCTGGCGGGCCGTTCGGTCGTCGTCCGTGACGAGGAAGGTGTCTCCGGCGCGGGGGACGGAGGTGAGTCCGAGCACCGAGACCGGGCGGGCGGGAGTCGCGAACTCGACTGCCGTGCCGTTCTCGTCGAACATCGCACGAACGCGGCCGTACGCCGTTCCGGCGACGATCGCGTCACCGACCTCGAGGGTTCCCGACTGGATGAGCACGGTCGCGACCGCACCTCGCCCCTTGTCGAGCTTGGCCTCGATGGCGACACCGCGCGCGTCCTTGTTGGGGTTCGCGCGCATGTCGAGGCCGGCATCCGCAGTGAGCAGCACTGCCTCGAGAAGCTCGGGGATGCCGATCTTGTTGAGGGCGGAGACGTCGATGAACATCGTGTCCCCGCCGTACTCCTCCGCGACGAGACCGAACTCGGTGAGCTGCTGGCGCACCTTGGCGGGGTTGGCACCGTCCTTGTCGATCTTGTTGACCGCGACCACGATCGGCACACCGGCCGCCTGAGCATGGTTGAGCGCCTCGATGGTCTGCGGCATGATTCCGTCGTCGGCCGCCACCACGAGGATGGCGATGTCGGTGACCTGTGCACCACGGGCGCGCATGGCGGTGAACGCCTCGTGACCCGGGGTGTCGATGAAGGTGATGGCGCGCTCGATGCCCTCGTGCTCCGTCATCACCTGGTAGGCGCCGATGTG
>JANMBI010000048.1:0-7159 GCA_031360325.1 Frigoribacterium sp.
GAAGACGATCGGGTCGGTGATGTCGAGAGAGACGACGCCGGGCACGCCGAGCAACACAAGAAGCGGGACGCCAGCGAGCGCCGGTGTACGGAACGCGGAGGCGAGGGTATCGGCGGTGATCGCGATCGCGCCGACACCGAGACAGAGGAGGAAGGTGATGGCCGGGGTGGCGACGGCCGGGAGCGATTGTCTGGCGATCGAGAGGTTTGCGGCCTCGATCAGCCGCTGAAAGGCATCCCAGGTCCCGGTGGTCGGGATCACTCCCAGAATCGCGGTCGACGGCACGAACACCACGGTCAGGGCCACCACAAGCACCATTGCCGCCACGAGTTCGGGAAGCAACCGGCGCCGGGTGTTCCCTCGTCCCGGGCGCGCGCGCTCCGGCAGGAGCCGGCGCACGATCGCCGCCGTGCCGAGAAGCAGGCTGCAGAGCACCGCAAGTGCCAGCCACCAGCCGAGCCCCTGGAGCACGACGTGGAGGCCGGCGATCGTCACGAGCAGCGCGGCAAGCACCGCCGCACTCGTGCGCAGTTCGGCCGCAGGGGCGAGTGAACCCGCGCTCGCGCGTCCGGCGCCGGATGTCGGGGCCAGCGTGGCGTCAGAGGGGGGCACGTCTGGGCTCTTCCGGGGAGAAGTCGCGGGTGGCGTGGCGGTCCGGGCGGGTCGCCGACCCCGACTGCTGTTCGCCGAGCGAGTGCCAGGCCCGATCGATCGGATCGTCGGTCTGCACCGTCACGCAGGTCCACCCGGCGTCGGCGAGAGTGCGGGAGAGTCCGACTCTTCGCGGTGCGATGAGGAAGACGGCCGCGAGTTCGAAGGAACGGCGCTGAGCGGTGAGTCGCTCGATGGTGTGGGCATCGGCATCCGCAACGATGGCGAAGATCGAGCCCTGGGAGCGATCGGGCCGTTGGACGCCGCGCAGCAGGGACAGCTCTCCCGCCGACTCGGTCGTGAGGGCGACGGTGGCAAGACTTTCGAGGAACTCCACCGGATGGTCGAGGGAAGCGAGTTGCGCCTGGCCGGTCTCGATCACCTGCACCAGGAATCCGCTGCGGGAGAGGTGTATTCCGAGAGAGGCGGTGAGCTTCACCGCGTATTCGAACGCCTCGCTTCGCGGTCCACCCGTCTCGTCGGAGGGTCCGAGGTCTCGATAGTTGGCCAGTCGAGTGTCGAGCACGATCCGGGCCTCGGCGTGGCTGCGCTGTTCTTCCTGGCGCACCATGAGCTCGCCGACATGCGCCGATGCCCGCCAGTGCACTCGTCGGAGCGCATCACCCCTGCGGTACTCTCTCGTCGTCAAATCGTCCTCCCCGCCGAGGGCTCGCCTCCTCGCCAGACGGGTGGGGCCCTCGTCCGCGGTGATCGCGACGATTCCCTCGGCGAGAGCCACGACCGCAGGGGTCACGATGAGCGACTGCGGCGCCCCGGTGACCACGGCACCGTCGGCAAGACCGAACGGGTCGGTGAAATCGACGAGCATCGGTCCGATCTCGAACACGCCACGGCTGGGCGGACACAGTTCATAGCGGAGGACGGTGCTCGATCCGCGGCCGGCGAAGCGCGGTCCAGCCGGCAGCAGCGACGGCAGGAAAGCCGGTGGGGTCGCCAAGGGCTGCCACGGCCAGGTGTCACGCCAGTTGGCTTCGGTGGTGCTCGACGGGGCACGATTGTCGACCCTCACCGTCACGACCGTCGGGCTGCCGGCGGTGACCACCGCCGGTGAAAAGGCGCGCTCCACCGATAGCTGCATTCGACGGAAGAGCACGAACCCGAACGCGAGGAGGGGGAGGAGAGTGAGGAAGGCGCCGAGGTACAGCAGTTCGCGGCGACCGAGCCAGTACGACGACGGAACGAGGACAATGCCGCTGACGAGCAGCACCCACCCCCGCCGGGTGAACCCGGCTACCCGCCGACCCGGTGCCGTTTTGCCGGGAATGAGTCTCGCGCGATCGCCAGAGCGCTTGTCCCTTCGGCGCAGACTCTCGCGGGGAGACATCGTGTGGATCAGGCCGGGCCCACGGCGCCGAGCGGTACCGGGGTGGCCGCGACGATTCGCGCGATGATGTCGGCGACGGCGCCGGTTGCGAAATGGTGGCTGTGTCCCGACGCCCGGTTCGTGGGGATGAGGCGATGTCCGAGAACGGGAACCGCGAGCGCATCGATGTCATCGGGCAGCACGAATTCCCGGCCTTCGAGCGCCGCTCGCGCCTTCGCCGCTCGCACGATCTGCAGGGTCGCGCGGGGGCTGGCGCCGAGCCGGAGATCCCGGTCACGCCGGGTCGCCTGCGCGATGCTCACGGCATACCGCTCGACCGCCGAGGAGACGAATACCCGTCGCACCGTCGCGATCATGGCGATCAACTGCACCGTGGAGACCACCGTGTCGAGTTCGGCGAGCGGGCTCGTCGCTTCGCGGGTGCGCAGCATGGAGAGCTCGGCCGCCTCATCGGGATAGCCCATGGAGATGCGGGCCATGAACCGATCCCGCTGCGCCTCCGGGAGCGGGTAGGTTCCCTCCATCTCCACCGGATTCTGGGTCGCGATGACCGTGAACGGCGAGGCGAGGATGCTCGTCGATCCGTCCACCGTGACCTGCCCCTCCTCCATGCTCTCGAGAAGGGCGGACTGCGTCTTCGGGCTCGCCCGATTGATCTCGTCGCCGATGACGATGTTGGCGAAGATCGGCCCGGGCTTGAATTCGAACTCCCGCTCGATCTGGTTGTAGATCGAGACGCCGGTGATGTCGGAGGGCAACAGGTCGGGAGTGAACTGGATGCGGTTAACCGTGCAGTCCACCGACTTGGCCAGTGCTCGCGCCAGCATGGTCTTTCCGACGCCGGGAACGTCTTCGATCAGCAGATGACCTTCCGCAAGCAGCACCGTGAGCGCCATCTGCACCGCGTCGCGCTTGCCGTCGATCACCGTCTCGATGCTGCGCACGATATCGCTCGAGTGGCGATAGAAATCGTCAAGCGTCATTGTGCTTTCGGAGTCGTTGCTCATTGATCCCACCGGGTTTCGACCTATGAATTCGCAGTCTGCCAGACGAACGATTTCCCGCTCTCGCAATGTAGCGAATACTCAGTTGTCGTCGACTCGGCAGCCCGGAGGCGTCGTCGCCCCGTGTCCGGGATAGCGTTGGCTCCGTGAAAGTCACGGTACTCTCTGGCGGCGTCGGCGGCGCTCGCTTTCTGCGGGGCCTTCGTCACCACCTGCGCGACACCCTCCCCGACGGCATCGGCGGCACCACCGCCGAGATCACCGCGGTGGTCAACACGGGAGACGACATGTGGCTGACGGGATTGCGCATCTCCCCCGATCTCGACTCGATCATGTATACCCTCGCCGGCGCCAACGACGAGGTGCGCGGCTGGGGTCGCATCGGCGAGTCCGAGCGGGTGAGCGCCGAACTTGACGCCTACGGCGTGGGATGGCCGTGGTTCACCCTCGGGGACCTCGACCTCGGCACCCACATTGCCCGCACTCACTTTCTGCGCTCCGGACTCACCCTCAGCGAAGCGACGGCGCGGATCACCGCGCGCTGGGATCTCGGCGTGACGTTGTTGCCGGCAACCGACGACGAGGTGGAGACGCAGGTCGTCACCGACGAGGGCACACTGCACTTCCAGGAATGGTGGACTCGGCACCGAGCGGCTCTCCCGGCGCGGGGCTTCGAGCAGCGGAACGCGGCGTCGTCGACCCCGGCCCCCGGGGTGCTCGATGCGATTGCGGTGGCCGACGTGATCCTCGTCGCCCCGTCGAATCCGGTGGTTTCGATCGGCACGATCCTCGGTATCCCGGGCATGCGAGCGGCCCTCGATGCGGCACCGGCGCCCATCGTCGGTGTCTCGCCGATCATCCGGGGGGCCGTCGTTCGCGGAATGGCGGATGCCTGCCTCGCCGCCATCGGGGTGACAACCTCTGCCGAGGCCGTCGCTCGGCACTACGGCTCACGCCGTGACGGCGGGCTCCTCGATGCCTGGCTCGTCGACGAGTCGGACGCCGACTCGGTTCCCTCCGTCCTCGCCGCAGGCATCGCGGTCAGCGCGGTTCCCCTCTGGATGCGGGACGGGGAATCGAGCGCCACTCTCGCCGCCGATGCCCTGTCGGCCGCGAGCAGGACGCTTCGAAGCTGACCGCCCCTCCTCACACCGACGGGGAGCCGTTAGCCGACGATCCGACCAGCCCGATGCTCTGCTACTCGCGACCGCTGAGGTGCCGCGCCGTGCGTTCCCCCAGTCGCCCGACGAGCGCAACGAGGCACTCCGGCGAGTCGACGTCGCGCCGAAGCCCCGATCGGTCCGCCACCTCGAGCGGCACGTAGCCGGCCTCGCGATGAGCCGCACCCGATCCGACACCGAACGCCGGGGCGTGGGTCGCGCCGGAGACCGCCGTGAGGAGGGTGGTCCCGGTGCCAGCCGCATCCGCCACCATGGCCAACGGGTGCGCCCGAGCGGCCCGCAGCGCCTCGCCCAACTCGGCCGGCGTAAGCGCCGGAAGGTCGCCGAGAAGCACCGCGATTCCCTGGCCTGGCTCGGTCATCGCCGTTGCCGTCCCGATTCCGAGGTCGACGGCCGGGGCAAGTCCCACCGCCTCCTGCACCACCACGAATGCCCCCAGATCGTCGAACACTCGAGAGGCGGCCGCCGTCGTCACCACGAGTACCGCTTCCACGTCGTCCGTGGCCATCGCCGCGCTGACCGTATCCGCGGCCATTGCGAGGGCGAGCACCGAGTGATCCCCCGGCCCGAACCGCGACTTCGCCCGAGTCGTCCCCTTCACCGGCACCACGACCAGCCAATGCCTGGTCGGGAGTGCGGGGTGGCGCGGCACGACAGGGCCCGACTTGCGGATGCCCGTGCTGGTGGGCCGCCGGCCGCCCGCGGGACCGGGCGCGTCACTCACTCGGCGCCCGGCCGGCAGCGAAGCCCTGATTCCAGGCCTCTTCGGTTCCGAGGCGGAACATGTCCCCCGCGGCGGGACGGATGATCGACCGGGCACCGGCGGCATCGTCCGCGAGAAGATGGGCGAGCCCGCGCAGGACGGCCACCGGCAACCCCGCGCTTTTCCGCTTCACCAGGTCCGCGGCCGAAGCGATCTCATCACCGGTCGCCGGAATCGTCACGTCGAGCGGCCGGCCGTGCGAATCGACCGAGCCGCGCAGATCGTCGAGCACTCGCACGCCGCTCGCGCCGATCGCGACGTCGGTCTGACCCTCACGCCAGGGCCGGCCGAGAGTATCGGTGATGATGACACCGAGGCTCACCCCGAATCGTGTTTCGAGGGCCAGTCTCATGGCGGAGGCCGAACGGTCCGGGTCGGTCGGAAGCAGGAGCACCGTGCCCTCCGGGGTGTTGGACGAATCGACACCCGCCGCCGCCGCGACCATTCCCAGGCGATTCTCCACGATTCTCGTCACCCCGCCGGGGTGTGCCCGAGTCGCGACCACCCGCACCGTCTCGTCCGTTATCGCCTGCTCCCGGTCGGCGGCCGAGACGAAGCGCCCCTCCGCCTTCGACACGATCTTCGAGGTGATCGCGAGGATGTCTCCGTCAAGAATCCCGTCGAGCCGATCTCCGATGATCGTCGCCAGGTCATCGCCCGCCCCGATCTCCGGAATCCCCTCGATCGCCCACACGGTCAGCATCACCTCACCAGCTTCGGCAGAACGTCGCGCCCGAAGGTGTCAATCCATTCGCGCTGGTTGCGTCCGACGTTGTGGAGGTATACCCGGTCGAACCCGAGATCGAGATAGGACTGGATGTTCGCGCGGTGAGCCTCCGGATCGTCTGACACGAGCATCCGGCCCTCGAAATCCGCCGGGCGCACCAGCTTGGCGAGCTGCTCGAACTCGAACGGCGAGCGGATGTCGGATCGCGGAAAGCGCATCCCTCCGTTCGGCCACTCGACCATCGCGTTCTCCATCGCCGCCTCGAGGGTCGGTGCCCAACTGAGGTGCAGCCGTAGCACCGTGGTCCCCCGTGGCTTGCCCGCCTCGCGCGCACCGAGCTGGAACCGGTCCAACAGCCCGGCAATCTTGTCGATCGGCGCACCGTCGATGATGATCCCGTCCACGGTGCGCCCGGCGCGCTTGGCGGTCACCGGCCCTGAAGTCGCCACCAGGATCTCCGGAGCGGCCTCCGGCATCGTCCACAGCCTGGTCGACTCGAGCGTGAAGTGCGCTCCGCTGTGCTTGGTGTCGCGACCGGCAAGCGATGCGGTGAACAGCTTCTTGATCACGTCGATGGCTTCGAACATGCGGTTGATGCGTTCCGCGGTCTCCGGCCAATACGCGCCGGTCACGTGCTCATCGATCGCTTCGCCTGAGCCGATGCCGAGCCAGTGCCGTCCGGGATACATGGCCGCAAGCGTTGCACTCGCTTGGGCCACGAGTGCCGGGTGCCACCGGAACGTCGGGACGGTCATCCCCGTTCCGAGGTCGCCCGAAGTCGTCTGCCCGAGCGCGCCGAGCACGTTCCAGACGAAGCTGGCCTCACCCTGGCGGGGCACCCACGGCTGAAACCGGTCGGCCGCCATCACCCCGGTGAATCCATGCCGCTCCGCGTATGTACAATATTCGAGACAGTCGGTGGGGGGAAACTGCTCCAACATCGCGGCGTAGCCGATGTGGGGTGCGGAAGGGGACATGGCTCCATTGTCCAAGATTTTGCTTGCCCGGGCGCTGGTGCCGGTGCGGTTGCCCTCACGCCATCAACGGTCCCGGTGGTCTCTGCCCCTTGGCCCGTGGTGGCCCGTGGCGGCCCGTACGCAGTGAGCGGCAGCCGTCCCGTGCGGTTTCACCATCAGGTACACCGATCCGTCGACCACAGCCGGTCGCCCGGATGATCTGCCCCAACCTGAATTCCCACCGCAATCACCAGCCGCCCCCACAACGCGAGCCGTGCGTCGGGCATCCGTGCTCGGCCGCGACCCGCGCGTCGGGCTCGCTCTCGTCCGGAGGGGTCGGCGTCCGCGCGTTCAGCGATCCCGCGAACAGTGCACTCGTTCCGCGGAGCGCCATCTCGCACACCGGGAAGGTGAGCATTCGGCCGAGCGTTGGCCGGCCCCGAACCTGCCAGCGCGCCGATGAGGCCGTCACCAGCACCCCGGCCGACGCCGCGGGGGCGACTTCGCACCGTCCCGGTGACCGGGACGGTGC
>JANMBI010000050.1:0-17318 GCA_031360325.1 Frigoribacterium sp.
GGAGATCGTGGAGGTCCTTCCCCTCGGTCCGAGTGGGAAGGTGCTGAAGCGCGAACTCGTGGCGGTCTACGAAGCGGCAGGGAACGGCCTGCCGCCGAGTGAGCGGGGAGCGGCGGTCGGGCCGCGCTGACCCGGGCGCGCTGACCCGGGAAGGTGCGGGCCGCCGGTTCGGCTCGGTTAGGGTAGGCTTACCTATACACGTTCGAACGCCGAGTCTGACCAGAGGAACCGCACACCCATGATCACACCAACACGGTGGGTGGCCGCCGCCGCGATCACCGTCGCCACCCTCGTGACCGTCGTCGGATGCTCGGCGACGGAAGGCGCGCCGACACCGGGAGCGTCGTCGGGGGGGAAGCCGACCGGATCCATCACCGTCTACAACGCACAGCACGAGTCCCTCACGCAGGCCTGGGCCGACGCGTTCACGAAGCAGACGGGGGTCACCGTCGTCCTCCGCAACGGAGACGACTCCGAGCTCGGCAATCAGCTCGTGCAGGAAAGCACCGCCTCGCCGGCCGACGTCTTTCTCACCGAGAACTCGCCGGCGATGAGTCTCGTCGATAATGCGGGACTCTTCGCGAAGACGGACGCTTCGACCCTTGCGCAGGTTCCGGCGGCATACCGGCCATCCTCGGGCCGATGGACGGGAATCGCCGCCCGCAGCACAGTGCTCGCCTACAACCCCTCCCTCGTCTCGGAAAGTCAGCTGCCGACATCGCTGCTCGACCTCGCCGACGCGAAGTGGAAGGGACGCTGGGCCGCCTCTCCCTCGGGTGCCGACTTCCAAGCCATTGTCGGCGCGCTTCTCACCCTGAAGGGAGAGAAGGCCACGGCGGCCTGGCTTGCGGGGATGAAGGCGAACTACAGCGCCTACAAAAGCAACGGTACCGCGATGAAGGCGGTGAACGCGGGTCAGATCCCCGCGGCGGTCATCTTCCACTACTACTGGTTCGGCGACCAGGCCGGCACGGGCGAAGACAGCAAGAACACGAAACTGTACTACTTCAAGAACAAGGACCCCGGGGCCTTTGTGAGCACATCGGGCGGGGGAGTGCTCAAGACCGCGAAGAATCCGGTGGCGGCCCAGGCCTTTCTGAAGTTCATCACGAGCGCGGCGGGTCAGGGAATCCTCGCGACCGGCGGATCATTCGAATATCCCGTCGGCAGCGGTGTCGCGGCGAACGCCGCCCTCGTTCCCCTCGCGGATCTGAACGCCCCGGTACTCGATCCTTCGAAGCTCAACAGTCGGAAAGTCACCGATCTGATGACCGCCGCCGGTCTGCTCTAAGCAGCCGCCATGAACCGCTTCCGACGGCGCGGCCCGGTTGCCGTCATCGTGATGGCCGCCGGGGTGTCGCTGCTCGGTCTGGTACCCCTCGGGTATGTCGTGTTCACCGCGGTCGTGACCGGAGGGCCGACCCTCGCGGCACTGGTCTTCCGACCGCGTGTCGCGGAGCTGCTCGGCAACACCGCGGGGCTGGTGGTCATCACGGTTCCGCTGTGCGCCATGGTCGGCGTTGCGGCGGCCTGGCTGGTGGAGCGGTCGAATCTGTGGGGCGCACGCGTCTTCGGAGTGCTTCTTGTCGTGCCGCTGGCGATTCCGGCCTTCGTCAACAGCTATGGCTGGGTCAGCGCCGTCCCTTCTCTCAACGGGATCTGGTCGGGGGTGCTGATTGCCGGGCTCTCCTACTTCCCCCTGGTATATCTTCCGGTGGCGGCGGCCCTCCGACGGCTGGATCCGTCGGTCGAGGAATCCGCCGCCTCGCTCGGTGTCGCGCCGTTCGCCGTGTTTCTGCGGGTGGTGCTCCCGCAGCTCCGACTCCCGATTCTCGGCGGCTCCCTCATCATCGGCCTACACCTGCTGTCGGAGTACGGCGCCTTCGCCATGATCCGATTCGATACCTTCACCACCGCGATCGTCGATCAATTCCGCTCCACCTTCGACGGACCCGCCGCCAATGCCCTCGCCGGCGTGCTCGTGCTCATCTGCCTCGTGCTCCTGGTCGGGGAGTCCGGCGCCCGCGGGGGGGCGCGCTACGCTCGAATCGGATCGGGGGCGGCCCGCCCGAGCGCTAGGCGCGCCCTCGGCGCTTTCGCCCCGGCGGCCCAGCTCCTCGTGTCCGGTCTCGTGATCCTCTCGGTCGGCGTTCCGATCGCCAGCATCGGCCGTTGGTTGGTGCAGGGCGGAGTCGCCGGCTGGAGCGATCGCTATCTTGCCGATGCCCTGGCGCAGACGATCGGATACGCCCTCGTTGGCGCGGTCGTCACCTGCATTCTCGCGTTTCCGATCGCGCTCCTCGCCGTGCGGTTTCCCGGACGAGTGGTGCGCGTGCTCGAGTCGATCACCTACATCACTAGCTCCCTGCCCGGACTCGTGACCGCGCTCGCTTTCGTCGCGGTGGCCATCCGCCTCGTCCCGACCCTCTATCAGACCTCGGTGCTCGTCGTTGCGGTCTACCTGCTGATGTTCCTGCCGCGCGCCATCGTGAATCTGAGATCGGGACTCGCGCAGGTGCCTCCGGGAATCGAGGAGGCGGCCCGTTCGCTCGGTCGGCATCCTGTCGTCGCCTTCTCGACCGTCACCCTGCGATTCGTGTTGCCCTCGGCCGTCGCGGGGGCGGCCCTCGTGTTTCTCGGCATCGTCACCGAACTGACCTCCACCCTGCTCCTCGCCCCGAACGGCACCCGCACCCTGGCCATCCAATTCTGGTCGCGCGTGAACGAGATCGACTACGTGGGCGCGGCCCCGTACGCCGCTCTGATGATTCTGCTCTCGCTGCCGGTGACCTACCTCCTGTTCGCGCGATCCCGTACCGACCGGAAAGTGGTGAACGGCCTGTGAGACGAACAGAACCGGGCGACGTCGAGTTGCGCGCGATCGGCAAAAGCTATGGCGGAACCCCCGTGCTCGACTCGATCGACCTGACCGTGCCGGCCGGATCGAAGACCGTGATCGTCGGATCGTCCGGCTCGGGGAAGACCACCCTCCTGAGGCTCCTCAGCGGCTTCGACTTTCCGGATGCCGGAACCATCCGAATCGGTAAAGACACCGTCGCCGGGCCGGGCGTCGCCATCCCGGCCCACCGTCGTGGCATCGGTCACGTGTCCCAAGACGGCGCTCTCTTCCCCCACCTCACCGTTCGGGACAATGTTGCGTTCGGGCTCGATCGGCACCAGCGCAGCGAGCGCATGACGACCGTCTCCGAGTTGCTCGAGCTCGTCTCCCTCGATGCGGGCCTCGCCGACCGTCGCCCCGATGAGCTCTCCGGTGGTCAACAACAGCGGGTGGCGCTCGCGCGGGCGATGGCGCGCAAGCCCCGGGTGATGCTGCTCGACGAACCGTTCTCGTCGCTCGACACGGGACTCCGCTCCGCCACCCGCGACCTCGTTTCCGAGGCGCTCAGCGCCGCCGGCATCACGACAGTGCTGGTGACCCATGATCGCGCCGAAGCGCTCACGTTCGGCGACCAGGTTGCGATGCTCCGCGACGGGCGACTAGCCCAGGTCGGAACGCCCACTGCGATGTATTCGATGCCGACGGATCTCGCGACCGCGCGGTTCCTCGGCGATGTGATCGTGATCGAGGCGCTCGCATCCGGTGGTCGGGTCGAGTGCGCCCTCGGGATCGTCGCGCAGTCCACCTCGCTGGACGGCCCCTGCCTCGCGATGTTCCGACCCGAACAATTGCGGGTCGGCCGTCTGACGGCGGGTGCGGATGACGGGGGCTGCATCGCCCGCATCATCGGCCTCGAATATCAGGGGGCCACCCGACTGCTCACCCTCGACGTGCCGGGTTCTGTTCCGCTCGAGGTGCCGGTGACGGGAGACACGCGCTACCTCGTCGGCGACCGGGTGAGCCTCCGCCCAACGACCGAGGCCGTGATTTTCCCCACCGGTCGAGCGGGGGCTAGCTCGCCAACACCCTGAGAATCCGCTGCAGCGAAACCGGCTCGGCCGTGGGGAGGTGCTGGGCGAACAGGCCGAGCCGCAGCTCCTCGAGCAGCCAGCGCGCCCGAACCAGGGAGGCCGCGGCGTCCGGTGCGAGCGGCAGAGTGCCGCCGGCGAGCTCGTATCGGGCCGTGGCCGACTGCACCTCGGTCATCCAGACCCGGTCCCGCCCGAGATTCTCATCCAGCTTGCCGATGCGGTGCACGATTCCCGAGAGATAGGTCGGCAGTCGGCGGAGGCGCGGCAGGCCGGTCGCGGAGGCGAAACCGGGATAGATGAGTGCCGAGAGCTGTTCGCGGGCATCGGCGAGGGGGCTGAGGAGCGCGATGCTCGATGCCGTCGTGATGGCCTTCTCCGCCTCTCTCGCGCCGGCGATCACCCGCGCCATCAGCGAGACGGTCTGGAACAGCGCGTCAAGGATCGTCGCCGAGACGTCATCGCGGACCGACTCGAACTCGGACCGAGTCCAGATCTCCCTGCCCCCCACGACGTCGTCGACACACACCACAAGGCAATCGGCGAAGAGATCGCCGGTGGTGCGGTAGGGGCTGTGCGCCAGGGTGAGTTTTTCGGTGTGCGTGAGGTGCTCCTGCACATAGGACACCGGCGTGGGGATGGCGTTGAGGAGCATCCGCCGCACCCCGCGTCGTTGCTCTCGCGCCTGATCCTCGGCCGTGCTCATCAGCCGGATGGCGACGCTCGCTCCCTCGTCGACGAGGGCCGGATAGGCACGAACGGTGTTGCCACCCTGTTTCGTCTCGAGAACCTTCGGCAGCGCATCGAAGTCCCAGCTCGTCAGCCCGGCCCGCTCGAGATTGTTGCGGGGAGTGACGGATGCCCGAGCGACGCTCTCCCGAACCGTCGACTTTAACTGCTCCTGGAGTGCACGCAGGTCGGTGCCGCTTGCGACCGTGCGCGAGCGCTCGTCGACGACCGCGAAGTTCACTCGCAGGTGCGTGGGGATGCGGGACTCGTCGAAGTCGGTCACCGCGACCGGTACGTGGGTGAGGCGGGTGATCGTGGCGGCGAGGGCGGCGCGCAGCGATGTGCCTTCGGTCACGTCGGGCAGTTCGGCCAGTAGCCGGCGCGCCCAGTCATTCGCCGGCACGACACTGCGCCGGATCGCCTTCGGCAACGACTTGAGCAGGGCGGTCACGAGCTCCTCGCGAAAACCGGGCACCTGCCAGTCGAAGCCCTCGGGGCGGAGGCGCGCGAGCAGGGTGATCGGCACCTGGACGGTCACCCCATCGTCTTCGCTGCCCGGTTCGAACCGGTATCCGAGAGAGAGTTGCTGGTCGCCCTGGCTCCAGGTCATGGGGTACGAGGTCTCCACGAGTTCGGCCACCGGAGCGGCCTCGTCCTCGTCGATCAGGTTCTCCGCCGTCATCGTCAGAAGATCGGGGGTCTCGGCGCGGGCGGTGCGCCACCAGGATTCGAACAGTCGCTGGCTGGTGATCTCGACCGGGATACGGCGCTGGTAGAAGTCGAACACCGCTTCGTCGTCGTAGAGGAGGTCGCGTCGGCGCGTGCGCTCCTCGAGTTCGGCGAGCTCCTTTCGTAAGGCCCGATTCTCACGGTCGAAGGCGCTCACCCTCCTGTCCACCCGGTCGAGGTCCCACTCGCCGTCGACCAGCGCATGACGGATGAACAGCTCACGGGCGTAGGCCGGATCGATCTTCGAGAAGTGCGCCCGACGGCGCGCCACGATCGGCACCCCGTAGAGCGTCACCCGCTCCCAGGCCATGGCGGCGCCCTGCTTTTTTTCCCAGTGCGGCTCGCTATAGCTGCGCTTCACGAGTTCGCCGGCGATCGGTTCGGCCCAGGCGAGGTCGATGGCGGCGTTCGTGCGCGCGAACAGACGGCTCGTCTCCACGAGCTCCGCGCTCATCAGCTCGGCGGGCTGCTTCTTCGCCAGGGCGGAGCCAGGGAACACGCTGAACCGCACCTGGCGCGTGCCGATGTAGCCCTTCTTCACGGCATCGCGGATGCCAAGCTGGCTCAGCAGTCCGGCGAGCAGAGACCGGTGGATCCCGTTCGGGTTCACCGATGGACCCCCGACAACGAGGCCGAGCGGCTTCGCGATCCGCTCGAGTTGGCGGTAGACATCCTTCCACTCGCGCACCCGCAGGTAGTTGAGGTATTCGGTGCGGCACAGGCGCCGGAACTGATTGCCGCTGAGCTCCTTCTCCTTCTCCCGCAGGTAGTTCCAGAGATTGAGCAGGGTGAGAAAGTCGCTCGTCGGGTCGACGAACCGGGCGTGGAACTGGTCGGCCAGTGGCCGTTTGTCGAGCGGTCGTTCGCGAGGGTCCTGGATGCTGAGCCCGGCCACGATCGCCATCACCTCGCGCGTGACACCGTGCTGCTTCGACTCCACCACCATCCGTGCCAGCCGGGGATCGATCGGCAGTTTGGCGAGCTGCGTGCCGATGCGGGTGATGGCGGGATTCCCCGCGGTCGAGGTGGAGACCGCCCCCAGCTCGCGCAACAGGTCGAGTCCGTCCTTGATGCCTCGTGCGTCGGGCGGTTGCAGGAACGGGAAATTCGCGATGTCACCGAGCCCGAGCGAGATCATCTGCAATATCACCGCCGCGAGGTTGGTGCGCAGGATCTCCGGCTCGGTGTATTCCGGACGGCGCAGGAAGTCCTGCTCCGAGTACAGCCGGATCGCGATTCCGTCGCTCGTGCGGCCGCTCCGACCGGAACGCTGGTTGGCGCTGGCCTGGCTGATCGCCTCGATCGGCAGTCGCTGCACCTTCGAGCGCACGCTGTAGCGTGAGATTCGCGCCGTGCCCGCATCGATAACATAGCGGATGCCCGGAACCGTCAGGCTGGTCTCGGCAACGTTCGTCGCAAGGACGATCCGGCGGCGGATGCCCGGGGCACGGGTCGGATCGAACACCCGATGCTGATCTTCCGAGCTCAGCCGACCGTAGAGCGGGAGAACCTCGGTGAACGGGAGGGTTCGCCCCCGGATCGACTCCTCGGCGTCCCGGATCTCGTTCTCCCCGCTGAGGAACACGAGCACGTCGCCGCTCGACTCGCTGGCGAGTTCGTCGAGGGCGGCGTTGATGCCGTCCATGGGGTCGAGGTCGAGGTTGGCCTCGACGCCGGCCTCGTCATCGTCCGCCGCGCCGGGGAGCGACACCTCGGCGACCAGGGGGCGATAGCGCACGTCCACGGGGAAGGTGCGACCGCTCACCTCCACGATCGGGGCGCCGATCCCCGCGCCGTCCGCGAAGTGGCGGGAGAAGCTCTCCGGGTCGATGGTCGCGGAGGTCACGACGATGCTCAGGTCGGGGCGCTGCGGCATCAGACGCTTCAGGTAGCCGAGCAGGAAGTCGATGGTGAGGCTGCGCTCATGGGCCTCATCGATGATGATCGCGTCGTATTTGAGCAGCAGCCGGTCCCGGTGGATCTCGTTGAGCAGGATTCCGTCGGTCATCAGCTTGATGCGCGTGTCCGGGCCGACGGTGTCGGTGAAGCGCACCTGGTATCCGACAAGGCCGCCGAGGGGAGTGCCGAGCTCGTCGGAGATGCGTTCGGCGATCGTACGCGCCGCGATGCGCCTCGGCTGGGTGTGCCCGACGCTTCTCTTGCCGAGTTCGAGCAGGATCTTCGGCAACTGCGTCGTCTTGCCGGAGCCCGTCTCACCGGCCACGATCACGACCTGATGGTTGCGAATGGCGGCGGCGATATCCTCGCGGCGTTGGCTGACCGGGAGGTCCTCTGGGTAGGAGATCCGATAGTCGGTGGTCGCGTCGGTCATGGGCGTCCAATTCTACGGATGCCGGCACCGCGGCGAATGCACACGCTCTATTTCGGTCGCAGGCCGAGGGCGACTCGCGGGCACAGGGATACGCTCTCTCGCGCCGCCGGAAGCGAGTGCGCGGGAATCGGCACGTCCGACCCGTGGCCGAGTGAGCGCGGATAGCCCCACTCGTCGGGTTCCAGAACGTCGGCGAGAAGCTCGGTGCAGAGTCGCCGTCCGTCGCACCGCGTCCAGTCGATGTGGAGCACGGCCACGGCTGCCGCGCGTGGCCCGGAGTCGCGAGAGCGGAGAGGGTATCGGCCATCTCCGGAAGACCGTTGGTGCACGGGCCGCACTGCCGGGCCGACTGGGTGGCCAGATAGGTCGCAATTCTCGACGAGGTGCGGATGCCGCAGCGCCCGCTCCCGAGCACCATCAGCACCCCGGCTCCGGGCGTCGCACCGAAGGGTTCGAGCGCGTGCGCGGTGAGCGGCCGGTCGAGGGCCGATCCGGGGACCCAGGCTCCGTGGTAACCACCGACGAGCACCGCCCGCACTCGTGTCGCATCCACTCCGGATCGGGAGAGAGCCTCGGCGAGGGTGAGCCCCCGGCCGCTTCGACGACTCCCGGGCGGGGTACATCGCCGGAGAGGGTGAACAGTCGCGAGCCGGGCTCATCCGCGGTTCCGATTCGGCCGAACCAGTCTCCGCCGAACCGTGCGACGAGGGCGATCTGGGCGAGCGTCTCGACGTTCTGTACCACGGTCGGAACACGGCCGGGACTGCCCTGCGCGAGCGGAGTCCGATGATCGAACGGGAGGGGGCGTCGGCCCGAGAGTGCATTGACGACGGCCGAGGCTTCCCCCGACAGGAAGGTGTCGGGGGCACCAACGAGGCGAATTGCCGCGGCATCCCCTCGCTCGTCGAGAGCGCGAGCGACCAAGGAGAGCTGCGGTGCGGCGGCATAGATGGTGAGTGTGTTGGTGCCGAGCAGACGCCCGACCACGAGCAGTCCGTCGATGACGAGGTGCGGGGCGCGCTGAAGAAGCACGGCATCCTTCGAGCTGAGCGGTTCCCCCTCCGCTCCGTTGGCGACGACCACCGCGGCAGCCCGCCAGTTTCCGCCAGGTGGCGAAACCCGCCCCGCCGCGACCGCTGAGGCCGGAAAGTCTCAGTTCGTCGACGAGGGCAGGCGTCACCGGCGGAAGTGTGCCGAATCGGGCGAGGTGGTCGACCAGGCCGGGGCCGGATGCGGAGAGAAGACGATTCTCGTCTACGGGGGCCGGCGTTCGACCGGTCGACATCGCGACGGAGGTCACGGCGGCTCCCTGACCCGGCGCTCGGAGAAATCGACGAACCGGGGGGTCAGCCGCCAGCCGAGCGAACCGATGACCGCCGCGGTACACACCGTGACGAGTCCGAGGAACCAGGGAGTGGCGGCATCCGTGCCCGTGAAGACGGCGTGGAAGAGGGCGATCGGCCAGAGTGCGTAGCTGAACCAATGGATGACCCGGAATGCGCGGTACCCGATCCGCCGGCGAAGGAGCGCCGTCACGAGGATGGCGACCAGCAGGTCGACCGCTGTGGTTCCGAGCCCGAGCCAGAACGGACGATAGGTTCCGAGAAAGGGGAAGAACACATCGACCAGGTTCAGCTGGGCGTACGAGTCGAAGAACAGCGACCCGACGTGTACCGACACGAACACGGTTGCCAGGATTGCGGCGTTGCGGTGCACCAGTGCAACCGAGAATCTGGGGAGTCCCCAGGCGGCGCGCCCGGATCGGGTGAGGATTCCGAGCACGGCGGAAACCGTCAGGAGCACGAGAGCCACCGCCCCGCTCGCCCGCCCGAGCGCCCACATCGCTTCGTTCATCGACGGTCGCCCATCGCTGTCGCGACGGATGCCCCCGGTGGGCCGCAGAGGAGCCGGGCAGTGTCGTCTCGGGTCAGCTGGCGCGCTTGGCGAATCTGGAGCGCACGGAGCCGCGCCCCGTGGATGACCGCCGCGTCCGCGCGGACTCCGCCGCCCTCGAGCCGAGCAGTGCCCATGTCAGGATCCGCTGGACTTGGCGATGCCTGAGGAGCCGGTGCCGGGCTGCACCGATCCGAACAACCCCGTGCTGCTCGACGTGCCGCCGCCGCTCCGCGGCGAGCCGGTTGTGGCGGCTCCCGAGACCGTGGCGCTTCCCGGCGTGCCGGCCGCCCAGATCGCGACACCGGCGATGGTGGCGCTGATGATTCCGCCGACGGTGAGAACGCCGGTGACCTGTCGCGCTCGGAGTTTGCCCAGTTCTCGAATGTTCATCGGTCGCCCTCTCGTCGGTGCGGCCACTACACGGGAGGGGTGGCCGCGGTTCGAGTATCGAGAACCTGTCTATGCCCCCCCTATGGAAGACACGAGCACGTTCTGTGCATCCGGGGTCAGCTCCGGTGTGGGGGACCGGGGGAGGAGACGAGGGAAGGCGGACGCTCCCCGGAGCGCGCGGGCCGCTATTCGAAGGCGGAGATCCCCGTGATCGCCCGACCGACCAACAGGGTGTTGATCTCGTGGCTCCCCTCATAGCTGTACACCGCTTCGGCGTCCGCGAAAACCCGGGCGATTCCGAAGTCGGTAGAGATGCCGTTGCCTCCGAGGATGCCGCGGGCCATGGCCACCGACTCGCGCATCCGTGCACTGCCGGAGGCCTTCGCCATCGCCGCGTGTTCGGCTCGCAGGGTGCCGTTCTGCTGCAGTTGCGCGATTCGCACCATCGTGCCGAGAGACGCGGTGGAATTCTCGAGGATGCGCACGAGCTTCTCCTGCACAAGCTGGAAGGAGGCGATCGGCTTGCCGAACTGCCGTCGTTCGAGGGCGTAGGCGAGTGCGTAGTCGTAGGCGGCGAACTGCACACCGACGGTCTGCCAGGCCACCCATACCCGCGAATCGGTGAGAAGTCCGCTGGCGTCGCGGAACGAGCGCGCCCCCGGCAGCCGATCGGACTCTTCCACGCGCACGTCGTCGAGGAGGAGGTCGGCGTTCTGCACGATGCGCAGTGCGATCTTGTTCTCGATCTTCTCGGCTCGGAATCCCGGGTTGTCCCGGTCCACGATGAAGGCCTTGATCTCACCGTCGGCGGTGTCTCGAGCCCAGACCACGATGTGGTCGGCCATCGTTCCGTTTCCGATCCAGCGCTTGGTTCCGTTGACGCTCCAGGTGTCGCCGCGGCGGGTGGCCGTCGTCGTCATCGAGCGAGAGATGTCTGAGCCGTGCTCGGGCTCGGTGAGGGCGAAAGCGCCGATCCGGGAGAGGTCGCGAAGTCGTGGGAGATAACGTTCACGTTGTTCCGCCGAGCCGAGCCGAGAGATCGCGGCGATGACGAGCTCGGAGTGCACCCCGAGAAACGTGGAGATCGACAGGTCGACTCGCGCGAGTTCGAGGTGGAGGAATCCCCTCAACAGGTGGCTCCCCCCGGAGGCGGGGATGCCGACGAGTTCGAGCTTCGCGAGCGTCGGAAGCAGTTCGACGGGAAAGCTCGCGGCGTTCCAGTGCGCGCCGACGACGGGCCGCACCTCGCGATCGAAGGCCGAGATCGCCCGCTGCAGACGCTGTTGCTCCGGCGCGGTGAGCAGGGCTCTATAGTCGAGGAAGTCATCGGACGCTCGGGGATGCCGGCCGGCGCCCACCGAGACGGAGTCGGCGGATACCTCGGCCGAGAGGGTCATCGCGGCGACATTCGGATGGCACCGTCGAGTCGGATCGTCTCGCCATTCAGGTACGGGTTCTCCACGATGTGGCGCACGAGCGCGGCGTATTCGAGCGGGCGACCGAGTCGCGCCGGATGCGGCACCTGGCTTCCGAGCGAGAGTTTCGTCGCCTCGCTCATGGCGGCCATCATCGGCGTTTCGAAGACGCCGGGAGCGATGGTCATGACGCGGATGAGGGTCGGGGCGAACTCGCGGGCGATCGGAAGGGTCATCGCGGCGATCGCACCCTTCGACGCGGAGTACGCCGCCTGCCCGACCTGCCCGTCGAAGGCGGCGACCGAGGCCGTGTTCACGATGACTCCGCGCTCACCATCGATCGGGTCGGTGCGCTGAATCTCGGCGGCGACCAGGCGGAGCACATTGAACGTGCCGACGAGATTGATGCGGATGGCGCGCTCGAACAGTTCGAGGCCTACCGGGCCGTCCCTCCCGACCACCCGGTTTGCCGGGGCGACCCCCGCGCAATTGACGAGGATGCGCAGGTCGCCGAGTCCGGTCGCGAGAGCGATGGCGGCCGCGACATCCGCCTCGCTTGTGACGTCGGCGGCCACGAAGGTGGCACCGGCCAGCGGCTCGCGCGGAGCGGCGATGTCGAGGATCACGACGCGAGCGCCGGCGGCGGCCAGTTCCGCGGCGGTGGCCCGCCCCAGTCCGGAGGACCCGCCGGTGACGATTGCGACGGAGTCGGCGATATTCATGGCGGGTTCCTAACCGAGGGCGATGAGTTCGAGGGGATCGCGCAGGATGCCGGCGATGTCGGCGAGGAAGGCGGAGCCCTCCGCGCCGTCGACCAGTCGGTGGTCGAACGACAGGGAAAGAGTCATGACCGAACGGAGGGCGACCTCGTCGCGGAACTCCCACGGCTGTCGGCGGATCGCGCCGGTGCAGAGGATCGCGGCCTCGCCGGGGTTGATTATCGGCGTTCCGCTGTCGATTCCGAAACTCCCGATGTTCGTGATGCTGATGGTGCCGCCGGAGAGTTCATTCAGCGCCGTCTTGCCGTCGCGAGCCCGAGCGGCCAGCCCGGCGATCTCATCCGCGAGACCCCGCAATGTCAGGGAATTGACATCGCGGATGTTCGGCACCAGGAGTCCCCGGGGAGTCGCCACCGCGATCCCGAGATTCACCGCCCGATAGGTCACGATCTCCTGGGCAGACTCGTCCCAGTGCGAGTTGAGCGACGGATGCCGCGCCATCGCGCTCGCCGCGGCCTTCGCAACTAGCACGAGCGGAGTCACCTTCGCGCCGGCAAATGCCGGATGGGAACGCAGGTGCTCGACGAGGTCGACCGTCGCGGTCACATCCACGGTCACGAACTCGGTGACATGTGGTGCGGTGAAGGCGCTGGAGACCATCGCTGCCGCGGTTCGCTTTCTCAGGCCGCTGATCGGCACTCGAGTCTCGTCGACGACGCTCGGGCGCGGAGACGGAGCCTGAGCGGTGGCGCCGATAGCCGCCGTGGCTCCGGCCGCCTCGACATCCGATCGGACGACCGCGCCGTCGGATCCGGTGCCGGTGACCGTCCGGAGGTCGATGCCCAAGCGGCGGGCCAGCTCTCGAACGGGCGGCTTCGCGAGCACGCGGTCGGTGGCCTGCTGGGTGACGTCCTGCCGTGCGGTCGGGGTCGGTGCGGTCGAGGTCGAGGTCGGTGCGGTCGAGGTCGGTGCGGTAGGGGAGAGCGACTCGCCCCCGGCGGGCGCCGAAACCGTGGCGCGGCGGCGGTTCATTCCGGAACGGCGAAGTCCGGAACGGTGATCGTTCGCCCCAGGTCCGTAGCCGACGAGCATGTTCGCGCGGCCGTCCTCCTCGGGTTCGGTATCGGTCTCGGCCGTGCTTTCGGCGGCGGATGCGATGATCGACCGGCCGTCGAGCTCGGGTTCGGGCTGCCCACCGCCGAAGGTGATGATCGGCGCGCCCACCATCACCGTATCGCCTTCCGCCGCCCGGAGCGCCGCAACGGTGCCGACGATCGGCGAGGGCAACTCCACCAGAGCCTTCGCCGTCTCCACCTCGCAGATGATCTGATTGAGACCGACCTCGTCGCCCTCCTTCACGAGCCAACGCACGATCTCCGCATCGGTGAGCCCTTCGCCGAGGTCGGGGAGCAGGAAGTCCGTCGCCATTATTCCACCGCCAGACTTCGGTCGATCGCATCGAGCACGCGATCGATGTCGGGCAGGTAGTACTGCTCGACCTTCGAGGGCGGGTACGGCGTGAAGTATCCGCCCACCCGGATGACCGGCGATTCGAGCAGGAAGAAGCAGCGCTCCGAAATGCGGGCGGCGATCTCGGCGCCGAGCCCGAGGAAGACCGGAGCCTCATGAACGACAACGAGCCTGCCGGTCTTCGCGACCGAGCGTTCGATGGTTCCGAAGTCGATGGGAGAGAGCGAGCGAAGGTCGATGACCTCCACCGAGGTGCCGTCGGCCTGAGCCTCCCGGGCGGCCGCTACTGCCGTGGCGACCATCGGGCCGTAGGCCACGACGGTGAGGTCGGTACCGTCGACGACCACGCGTGCGTCGTGCAGTCCGAGCGTCGGGGTACCGTCGAGATCGACATCCTGTTTGTCCCAGTAGCGTCGCTTCGGCTCGAAGAACAGCACCGGATCGTCGGAGGCGATGGCCTGTTGGATCATGCCGAATGCGTCTTCCGGCGACGAGCAGGAGACGACCCGGAGGCCCGCGGTGTGGGCGAAATACGCCTCGGGTGACTCCGAGTGGTGTTCGACGGCGCCGATGCCGCCGCCATAGGGCACCCGGATGGTGACCGGCACGGTGACGGCACCGTCTGTGCGACTGTGGATCTTCGCCAGCTGAGACACGATCTGGTCGAAGGCCGGGTAGATGAACCCGTCGAACTGGATTTCGCAGACGGGACGATAGCCGCGCATGGCGAGTCCGATGGCGGTGCCGATGATGCCGGACTCCGCAAGCGGGGTGTCGAAGACCCGCTCCCGCCCGAACTCGGCCTGGAGGTGATCGGTCACCCGGAAGACCCCGCCGAGGGCACCGACATCCTCGCCCATCAGCATGACCCGATCATCGGTGTCGAGCGATCGCCGCAAGCCCGCGTTGATGGCCTTAGCCAGGGTGAGGGTGGTCATCGGCCGGCCTCCGGTGAGTCGCCCGCCGTCGGGTCGGGGATGCCGTGGTAGGCGACGAACTCGGCTCGCTCCTCCTCCAGCAGTGGGTGCGGTTCGGCGTAGACGTTTTCGAAGATCGATTCCGGTGCGGGCTCGACGGTGGCGAGGCATCCGGAGCGCACAGCCGTGGCGATCGCGGCGGCAATCGCCTCCGCGCCGGCGAGCATCTCTGGTGTCGCAAGTCCCCGGTGCTCGAGAGTACGCAGGAGCCGGTCGATGGGATCGCGCTCCTTCCATACCGCGAACTGCTCGGCGTCTCGGTAGCGGGTGGGATCGTCGGAGGTGGTGTGCGGTCCCATGCGGTAGGTCACCGCCTCGATGAACGTCGGACCGTGGCCGTTTCGCGCCCGCTCCGCGGCGTACCGGGTGACCGCAAGCACGGCGAGCACGTCGTTGCCGTCCACCTGCACCCCTTCGATGCCGAAGCCCGCCGCCCGCTGCACGATCGGAACGGTTGACTGCACCCCCACCGGTGCGGAGATGGCGAACTGGTTGTTCTGGCAGAAGACCACGTCCGGGGCGTGAAAGCTCGCGGGGAAACCGAGCGCTTCGGCGATGTCGCCCTGGCTGGTGGCTCCGTCGCCGAAGTAGGTGACCGCGACGTCGTCGGAACGGTCTCGCAGAATGCCCATGCCGTATCCGACGGCCTGGAGCATTTGCGAACCGACGACAATGGCCGGAGTGGTCATGTTGACCTCGAACGGATTCCAGCCAGAGTGGGTCGAACCGCGCCAGAACCGAAGGATCATCGTCGGATCGACACCGCGCAGATAGGCGACGGCGTGTTCGCGATAGCTGGCGAAGACGAAATCCGTGCCACGCAGTGCCCGGGCGGATCCGACCTGGGCGGCCTCCTGGCCGAGCATCGGTGCCCAGAGCCCGAGTTCGCCCTGCCGTTGGAGTGCCGTCGCCTCAGCATCGATCCGGCGCACGACCACGAGGTCTTCGTACATCTGCACGAGTTCGGCGTCGCCGACGTCGTCGACATAGGGGGAGAAGACCGGATGGGAGAGCAGGTCGCCAGGCAACGTCGGCAACAGCGCAACCGGTTCGATCCGGTCAGTTATCTCCAGAGACGCAATGCCCATGACGACAGTCCTCCTTGACGTGTTGTTACTGAATCGTGCGCGCTGTGGAACGACTGCACAACCCGTTCCGTGAAACTTGCGCAGGATGCACGTCACGGCACGCCAAATTCGTGCCAGACTGCGATACATGCCCGACCTCGACGCCACCGACTCCCGCATCCTCCTCGCGCTCAGTGAGGATGCCAGGCTGTCGGGGGTGGAACTCGCACAGCGCCTCGGCCTCTCGCGCAACACCGTGCAGTCGCGGCTCGCTCGACTCGAGACCGGTCACCTGCTCGGAAAGACGGATCGGCGCGTCAACCATCGCGCTCTCGGGTATCCGCTCACCGCGTTCGTCGTCGCCCGGGTCAACCAGCACCGCCTCCAGGAGATCGAGGGGGCACTCGCCGGGATCGCCGAGGTGGTGGAGGTGCACGGAATCGCCGGGGATGCCGACATCATGATCCGGATCGTCGCGCATGACACCGATGATCTGTATCGGATCGCCGGAGAAATTCTCGCCTCCCCCGGCATTGAGCGCACCGACATCTCTCTCTCAATGCGCGAGATGGTGCCGTATCGCACCGCCCCCCTGCTGCGGCGGAGGGCCGGCCTCACCGGGTGACGGTCGCCGCGATCACCGCGATCGACCGGGTGTCTTCGATCGTCGGCGGCACCACGTAGTCCTCGCCGTTCACGATCTGACGCATCGTCTTACGCAAGATTTTGCCCGACCGGGTCTTCGGAAGCACGGACACGACCACGACGTCGCGGAAGGCGGCGACCGCCCCGATCTGCTCTCGGACCATCGTCACGAGCTCCGACGCGAGCGTCTCGTCCGAGACGTCGACACCGCTCTTGAGCACCACGTATCCCATCGGCTTCTGGCCCTTGATCTCGTCGCGCACGCCGATCACCGCACACTCGGCCACGGCCGGATGCTGCGCGAGCACCTGCTCCATCGACCCGGTGGACAGCCGGTGGCCTGCCACGTTGATGATGTCGTCGGTGCGGCCCATCACATAGAGGTATCCCTCCCGGTCGAAGTAACCGGAGTCACCGGTGAGGTAGCGGTCGGGGAACACCGAGAGGTACTGCTGGATATAGCGGTCGTCCCCGTTCCAGAGTGTTGCGAGCGTACCGGGCGGCAGGGGGAGGGCGATCACGATGTTGCCCTCGCCGAGGTGGGGCACGGGCTCCCCATGCTCGTCCACGATACTCACGGTGTAGCCAGGCACCGGGAACGATGGCGAGCCGGCTCGTAGCGGCAGCTCTTCCAGACCACGAGGGCTCGCGCAGATCGCCCAGCCGGTCTCGGTCTGCCACCAGTGATCGATCACGGGCTTGTCGAGGAGAGCGGTGGCCCAGGTCCAGGTGTCGGGGTCGAGGCGCTCCCCCGCCAGGAAGAGCGCATCGAGACTCGACAGGTCGTACCGACGGGAGAGCGCAGCATGCGGATCCGCCTTGCGGATGGCACGCAGCGCGGTCGGGGCGGTGAACAGCGTCTTCACCCGGTAGTCCGAAACCACGCGCCAGAACGCCCCGGCGTCGGGTGTCCCCACCGGCTTGCCCTCGTAGAGCACGGTCGTCGCACCGGCGATCAGGGGACCGTAGACGATGTAGGAATGGCCGACGACCCAGCCAACGTCGCTCGCCGTCCACATGAC
>JANMBI010000267.1:0-14587 GCA_031360325.1 Frigoribacterium sp.
TTGGACGTGTCCTACGACCCGTGGCCTTCGGCGCTCGCGTCCCGCTGGTTCGAGGCCGGGGGACAGGTGATCCCGGGAATCGAGATGCTGGTGAATCAGGCGCTCATGCAGGTGCGCATCTTCGTGGGCGGCGATCCCGAACGGGTGCTTCCCGCGGAGTCAGAGGTGCTCGTTGCGATGCGGGCGAGCGTGGGCCGCTGACCGGGCGCCGCGCCAGGCTGTGGGAGGATGCTCCTGTGCCGATCAAGAACAATCTCCGGGTGGACCGATGATTCGCTGGCTGACGGCGGGGGAGTCCCATGGACCCGAGTTGGTGGCCATTCTCGAGGGCCTTCCCGCCGGAGTACCGCTGTCGGCGGCCGCCATCCAGCGAGACCTCCATCGCCGCACCCTCGGCTACGGCCGGGGAGCGCGCCAGAAGTTCGAGCAGGATGTGCTGACCATCAGTGGCGGCATCCGCTTCGGGTTGTCGATGGGCAGCCCGGTCGCCCTCCGCATCGGAAACTCCGAGTGGCCCCGCTGGGTGGACGTGATGAGTGCCGAGCCCGTTGACCCCGATTCGCTCCCCAAGGGGCGTGGGGCGGCGCTCACTCGGCCGCGCCCCGGGCATGCGGACCTGGTCGGCATGCAGAAATACGGCTTCGAGGAGTCGCGGAACGTGCTCGAGCGCGCCAGCGCCCGCGAGACGGCGGCTCGGGTGGCTCTCGGTGCGGTCGCCCGTGCGTTCCTCGGGGAGTTGGGCGTCCACCTGGTGTCCCACACCGTCGCGATCGGGGCGACCCGGGTTCCGGACGGATCGCCGCGCCCCGGGGTCGCGGACGTCTCGGCGCTCGATGCCGACCCGCTGCGCTGTTTCGACCCGTCGACCTCCCGGAAAATGGTGGCGGAGGTGGATGCCGCGCAAGACGACGGGGACACGCTCGGAGGCGTGGTGGAAGTGCTCGCCTATGGGCTGCCCCCCGGCCTCGGGTCCTACACGCACTGGGATCGCCGACTCGACGCCCAACTCGCCGCCGCGCTGATGGGCATTCCGGCGATCAAAGGGGTCGAAATCGGCGACGGGTTTCTCACGGCGGCCCGACGGGGCTCCCGAGCGCACGACGAACTGTTCCAGACCGCGGACGGCATCACCCGGTCGAGCGATCGCGCCGGGGGCACCGAGGGCGGCATGAGCACGGGGACGGTGTTGCGGGTGCGCTCCGCGATGAAGCCGATCTCCACTGTCCCGCACGCTCTGCGAACGGTGGATGTCGCCACATCGACCCAAGGAGAGGCACACCACCAGCGGTCCGACGTGTGCGCGGTCCCGGCCGCCGGCGTCGTCGCCGAGGCGATGGTCGCGCTCGTGCTCGCCAACGCGGTTGTCGAGAAGTTCGGAGGCGACTCGGTGGTCGAGACCAGACGCAACCTCGACGGCTATCTCGCCGCTATTCCGGCGAAGCTCGTGACGACTCCCGAGTCCGATCTCCTGCTGGGCTCGTGATCGATCGCGCGCCGCAAACGGGGCACCCCCATCTCGTCTTGATCGGTCCTCCCGCGGCCGGCAAGACCCGGCTCGGAAAGCGGATCGCGCGCATCCTTGGATCGAACTTCGTAGACACGGACCGACGGATCGTGGCCGGTCACGGTCCGATCGCGCAGATCTTCAGCGAGCACGGCGAGCAGTACTACCGGGCGCTCGAACGGGCCGAGGTGACCCGGGCTCTCGCCGAGCGAGCCGTGGTCGCGCTCGGCGGCGGAGCGATCGTCGACCCCCTCACCCAGTCGGACCTCGCCGGTCATCGGGTCGCGCTCATCACGGTGAGTCCGGATGCCGTGGCCACCCGTATCCTCGGAAGCGGTCGACCCCTTGTGCAGGGAATCGACACCTGGTCGGCGCTCGTCGCCTCCCGCCGTGAGATCTACGAGCGGCTGGCCACCCGCAGCTGGGACACCTCGCACCGCCCGATCGACCAGATCGCGGCCGAGATCGCCGCCTGGATCGTCGACGAGCAGTCCACCACCGAACGGGAGTCATGATGTCCTCGACCACCATCACGGTACCGGGCACGGTCGCCTACGACGTCGTCGTCGGCCGTGACATCCTCACCTCGCTCGCCGCGCTGATCGGCCCTCAGGCACGCAAGGTGCTCATCGTGCATCCGGCCACCCTCGGCGCCCGTGCCGAGCGGCTGAGGGAGTCGCTCAGTTCCGACTTCGAGGTGCTCCTCGCCGAGATTCCGGATGCCGAGACCGGAAAGCGGGTGGAGGTCGCGGCCTTCTGCTGGCAGGTGATGGGCCAGGCCGACTTCACCCGCACCGACGTCGTGGTCGGCTTCGGCGGAGGAGCGGTCACCGATCTCGCCGGTTTCGTCGCGGCGACCTGGCTGCGCGGCATCCGTCTGGTGAACGTTCCGACGACGCTGCTCGGCATGGTGGACGCAGCCATCGGCGGCAAGACGGGTATCAACACCAACGAGGGCAAGAATCTCGTCGGGGCATTCCACGCGCCGGCGGGCGTGGTCGTGGACCTCGATACCCTGTCCGGCCTCGGCCGGATGGAGATCCTCGCCGGGTTCGGCGAGGTGGTGAAGTGCGGGTTCATCGGCGAGCCGGAGATTCTCGAGATCATCGAACGCGATGTGGAGGTCGCTACCGACTCGGGCTCCGACGAGTTCCGTCGGATGGTGGAGCTGTCCATTCGGCTCAAGGCCCGAGTCGTGGGGGAGGACTTCACCGAGACCGGTCCCCGCGAGATCCTCAACTACGGCCACACCCTCGGGCACGCCGTCGAGTATGCGGAGCGATTCCAGTGGCGTCACGGCGCGGCGGTGGCGATCGGAATGGTCTACGCCGCCGAGCTCGCGCGGCTCACCGGCAGGCTGCCCGACGCAGTGGTCGATCGACACCGCAGCATCCTCACCTCCCTGCAGCTGCCCGTCTCCTATCCGGCGGCCCGATGGCAAACGCTCCTCTCGGTGATGAAGCGCGACAAGAAGGCGCGCGGCAGTCTGCTGCGGTTCATCGTGCTCGATGACATCGCGAAGCCGACCGTGCTCGCCGGTCCGGATGAGAGTCTGCTGTTCGCGGCGTACCAGGAGATCGGCTCGTAGGGTTCTTCGGGGGGTGTGCCGGTCGCCGGAGACCCCGCCGTTCCTCGGCGCCCGGATGGGCAGGCTCTGACCTCGAAGCGGCGACCGAACCAGCTAGTGTCGAAGGATGAGCGAGAAACGACCCGTCGTGCTCCTCACCGGCCAGCTCCCCACGTCCGACGGCGGGTTCGGCGGGCCGTAGTCGGTGCGTCCCCTGGCGGATGCCGCTGGCAACACGCCGCGCGAGACACGCGCCGCGCCGCATCTGTCCGAGGATCTCCGCTGCCGGCCATCGCGTGCCGCGCGGCGGCGAACGCTAGGCTCGCTCGCATGGTCAACATCCTCGTTCTCAACGGGCCCAACCTCGCTCGCCTCGGGAGCAGGGAGCCGGATGTCTACGGAAGCGGCACCCTCGACGACCTGCGTGCGGCGCTCGATCGCGAGGCTCCCCCCGGTCACGCGATCGACCTGCGCCAGACCGACGATGAGGCCGAACTGATCGGATGGCTCCACGAGGCCGTCGACACCGGGGCTCCGGTCATCCTCAATCCGGCCGCCTTTACGCACTATTCCTACGCGCTCCGGGATGCCGCGGCGCTCGTCACGAAGGCGGGACTGATCCTCGTCGAGGTTCACATCTCGAACCCTCATGCCCGTGAGGAATTCCGTCACACGAGTGTGATCTCGGGGGTGGCGACCGGGGTGATCGTCGGTTTCGGTTTCGACTCGTACCGTCTCGCGCTCGACGCGATCAACCGCAAACTCGGCTGAGCCGGTAGACTCGCTAGCTGGTTTCCCCACGCGGGATCGCCCCATCTCGCCATTCCCACATCGAACGGAATTACAGTCATGGCTTCAACCGCTGACATCAGAAACGGAGTCGTTCTCAACATGGACGGCCAGCTCTGGACCGTGATCGACTTCCAGCACGTGAAGCCCGGCAAGGGCGGCGCCTTCGTGCGCACCAAGGTCAAAAACGTCATGAGCGGCAAGGTCGTCGACCGCACGTTCAACGCCGGCGCCAAGATCGAGACCGAGACCGTCGACCGATCCGAGTTCCAGTATCTGTACGCCGACGGCGAGAACTACGTGTTCATGGATGTCGGAAACTACGACCAGATCACCCTCACCGCTCCCCAGGTCGGTGATGCCGCGAATTTCATGCTCGAGAACCAGAATGTGACCATCGCGCTTCACAACGGCGACCCTCTCTATGTCGAGCTGCCGGCCTCGGTGACGCTCGAGATCACCTACACCGAGCCGGGTCTCCAGGGCGATCGATCGACCGGCGGCACCAAACCGGCGACCGTGGAGACCGGCTACCAGATCCAGGTTCCCCTCTTCCTCGAACAGGGCACCAAGGTGAAGGTCGACACCCGTGACGGCAGCTACCTCGGCCGCGTCAACTAGTGGGCGCCCGCACGAAGGCGCGTAAGCGCGCCATCGACCTGCTCTACGGCGCCGACCTCCGCGAGATCTCGCTCAACGCGGCCATCGCCTTGGAAGCGGAGCGGGCCATCGGCGAGCCGGACCGCTGGAACTCCTGGGTCTACGCCCGTACCATCGTCGAGGGTATCGGCGAACACGGAGACGAGATCGACGAGCTCATCGAGACCCACTCTCAGGGCTGGACCATCGAGCGGATGCCGGTGACCGACCGAGCGATACTGCGCATCGGAATCTGGGAACTGCTGTTCAACGAGGAGATCCCGGACAGCGTCGCGATCTCCGAGGCGGTCGAGGCGGCCAAGTCGCTCAGCACCGAGGATTCGGCCGGTTTCGTGAACGGCCTGCTCGGGCGGATCGCCCAGACCCGGTCGTAGCCATGCGACTCGTGGCCCGCCAGCCGGTATAGTCGTCTCGACAGACATCCTTAAATTCCGTCCCGAGAGGCGGGGAAGGAGGTCAGATTGCCCGCACGAACGGTGTTGCAGCAAGCTGATATCACCCGGGCGTTGACTCGGATCTCCCACGAGATCCTGGAGTCCAACCGGGGACCGACCGATCTGGTGATCCTGGGCATACCCACGCGGGGAGTGATTCTGGCCCATCGCATCGGGCGACTGCTCGCGCAGATTTCGGGAACACCGGTGCCGAGCGGCGCCCTCGACGTGACGATGTTCCGCGATGACCTCGGTCGCAATCCCACCCGATCGCCCGCGCCGACGCTGGTTCCCCTCGGCGGCATCGACGGCCGGACGGTGGTGCTCGTCGACGACGTCCTCTATTCCGGACGGACGATCCGCGCCGCGCTCGACGCCCTCGGCGGCATCGGCAGACCCGGAATCGTGCGACTGGCCGCGCTCATCGATCGCGGCCATCGTGAGCTGCCGATTCGACCGGATTTCGTCGGCAAGAACCTGCCCTCCGCAGCGAACGAACGCATCAATGTGCATCTCGAGGAGATCGACGGCGATGAATTCGTATCGATCGAGACGACGCCGGGAGAGGTGCCCGCGTGAAACACCTCCTCGGCACCCGCGATCTCTCCCGGAACGACGCCATCGTGATTCTCGATGTGGCAGAGGACATGGCGGATGTCGCAGACCGAGAGGTGCCGAAGCTCCCGGCTCTTCGGGGCAAGACCGTGGTGAATCTGTTCTTCGAGGATTCCACGCGCACCCGCATCTCCTTCGAGGCGGCGGCGAAGCGACTCTCGGCGGATGTCATCAACTTCAGCGCCAAGGGCTCGAGCGTCTCGAAGGGGGAGAGCCTGAAGGACACCGCCCAGACCCTCGCCGCGATCGGCGCGGACGCCGTGGTCATCCGACACGGTGCTTCGGGTGCGCCGCAGGTGCTCGCCGACTCTGGCTGGGCCGACTCGAACGGGGTCAGTGCGTCGATCATCAATGCCGGCGACGGCACGCACGAGCATCCCACCCAGGCACTGCTCGACGCGTTCACGATCCGGCGCCGTCTGCACGGCGCGGCATCCCGAGGGCGTGACCTCGAGGGTGTGTCGGTGGTCGTGGTGGGAGACATCCTGCACTCCCGGGTTGCCCGCTCGAACGCCTGGCTGCTCACCACCCTAGGGGCCACCGTCACGTTCGTCGCGCCCGCCACCCTGCTGCCGATCGGTATCGAGAACTGGCCGGTCGCCGTCGGGTACGACTTCGACCTCGCTCTCGCCGAGGATCCCGATGTCGTGATGATGCTTCGCATCCAGGGCGAACGGATGCACGCGGCCTACTTCCCGAACGCGCGAGAGTACTCCCGCAGTTGGGGGCTCGACGACGAGCGGTTGGGCCGGCTCGGCGCGGCTAGCATTGTGATGCACCCCGGTCCGATGAATCGTGGCCTCGAGATCTCGGCGGGCGCCGCCGACTCGGCACGATCGGTCGTGCTCGAACAGGTCGCCAACGGGGTGTCGATCCGGATGGCGGTGCTCTACCTTGCGCTGTCCGGCGAAGGAGGACAGCAGTGAACGGGACCATTCTGGTGCGGGCCGCGACCCTCGCCGACGGCACGAGCACCGACATTCTCGTGCGCGACGGCCGCATCGCGGAGCTCGGTCGCGCCATCTTCGCGTCCGCCGATCGCCTCATCGACGGCGCCGGTCTGATCGCCCTTCCCGGCCTCGTCGATCTGCACACGCACCTGCGTGAACCCGGTTTCGAGCAGAGCGAGACCGTTCTGAGCGGCTCGCGCGCCGCCGCGATCGGAGGGTTCACGGCCGTGCACGCCATGGCGAACACGTCGCCGGTGGCCGACACCGCCGGTGTCGTGGAACAGGTCGCCTCCCTCGGCGATCGGCACGGCTATGTGACGGTGCGGCCGGTCGGCGCGGTCACTCTCGGACTCGAGGGGCGACGGCTGAGCGAGATCGGGGCGATGGCGAACAGCCGAGCCGCGGTTCGGGTCTTCTCGGACGACGGCACCTGCGTGTCGGATGCGCTGCTCATGCGTCGAGCCCTCGAATACGTGAAGACCTTCGGCGGAGTGATCGCCCAGCACTCCCAGGAGCCGCGGCTCACCGAGGGCGCCCAGATGAACGAGGGAGCCCTCTCCGGAGAACTGGGCCTGACCGGCTGGCCCGCGGTCGCCGAGGAGGCGATCATCGCCCGTGACGTGCTGCTCGCCCAGCACGTGGGCGCCCGCCTTCATGTCTGCCACCTGTCCACCGCCGGTTCGGTGGACGTTGTGCGTTGGGCCAAGGCGCGGGGGATCGCGGTCACTGCCGAGGTCACTCCGCACCACCTCCTTCTCACCGAGCAGTCGGCCGTTACCTACGATTCACGGTTCAAGGTCAATCCGCCGCTGAGGCGGGACGAGGACGTCCGGGCCGTTCGCGAGGGACTCGCCGACGGCACAATCGACATCATCGCGACCGACCACGCTCCGCATCCGGTCGAGGCCAAGGAATGCGAGTGGGAGGCGGCCGCGTTCGGCATGGTCGGACTCGAGTCGGCGCTGAGCGTCGTGCAGGCCGCAGTGGTGGACACGGGGATGTTGGACTGGACCGACATCGCCCGCGTGTTTTCGAAGAGCCCGGCAGCGATCGGCCAGCTCGCGGGATACGACCTCGGCATCGCCGTCGGGGCACCGGCGTCCTTCACCCTCTACGATCCGAGCGTGACTCGGGTGTTCGAGACCACCCAACTTCGCGGCAAGGGAGTCAACTCGCCGTTTCTGTCCATGTCCCTTCCCGGACGCGTCATGGCGACCGTTCACCGGGGTTACGCGACCGTGCTCGATGGCGAGCTGATCGATGCCGAGACGGTCGCGAACGCGTCGCGGGAGAGAGTCCATCGTGGATAGAGCGGGCTCAACGAGCATCGTCGTTGCGGTCATCCTGCTCGCACTCGCCGGCATGCTGATCGGGTGGCGCGGCCGGCAGCGGCGCCAGTCCTTCCTGCCCCGACCTCATGCCGTCCCGACTGAAGTCGGCGCCGAACTGTTGAGGGTGGACGCGCTTTACGTCGCCACGACGATGGCGGACAGCGAGCTCGACCGCGTCTCGGTCTCCGGGCTCGGGTATCGAGCCCGCGCCACCGTCGTCGTGGCCGAAGGCGGAGTCATCCTGTCACTGGCGGGCGGAACGGAGGCCTTCCTCCCGCGGGCCTCCCTTCTCAGCGTGGACCGCGCGACCTTCGCCATCGATCGGGTCGTGGAGAGGGGTGGCCTCGTTCGGTTGACCTGGCTGCTCGGAGAAACACCGCTCGACAGCTATCTCCGCCTGACCAATGCGGAGGACGTCGGCGCGATGATCGATGCCGTACACCCCATGCTGCCCACAACAATTTCCCTGGAAGGCGACGCCGAATGAAGCGTTTCGATCCCGCCGTGCTCGTGCTAGAAGATGGCGCGCGCTATTCCGGTACGGCCTACGGTGCCCGCGGCAGCACTCTCGGTGAGGCCGTCTTTGCCACCGGCATGACCGGCTATCAGGAGACCATCACCGACCCGTCGTATGCCGGCCAGATCGTGATCATGACCGCGCCGCACATCGGGAACACCGGGGTGAACGACGAGGACCCGGAGTCGCGGCGCATCTGGGTCGCGGGATTCGTCGTTCGGGATCCGTCCCGAGTCGTCTCCAACCACCGGGCAACGGGAACCCTCGAGGACCAGTTGGCCGCCGCGGGAATCGTCGGAATCAGCGGCATCGATACCCGTGCCGCGACACTGCACCTGCGGGATGCGGGAGCGATGCGATCCGGTATCTTTTCGGGCGCGGAGGCCGAGCGCGATCCCGCCGAGCAACTCGCCATCGTGCGCGCTGGTGCCGGGATGGCGGGACTGAACCTCTCCGCCCGGGTTTCGGTCGCCGAACCGCTCACCATTCCCGCCGTCGGCGAACGTGTCGGGTCGGTCGCGGTACTCGACCTCGGAGTCAAGAACGCCACTCTCGGATATCTCGCGGCGCGCGGGCTCGACGTCCACGTCGTCCCGCACGACGTCACCATCGACGAGCTGCGCGCACTCGAGCCGAGCGCGGTGTTCTTCTCCAACGGGCCGGGAGACCCGGCAGCCTCCGAGGCGCAGGTGCTGCTGCTCCGGGCGGTTCTGCGCGACGGCCTGCCATTCTTTGGCATCTGCTTCGGCAATCAGCTGCTCGGGCGTGCTCTCGGCCTCGACACCTACAAGCTGCCGTTCGGCCACCGCGGAATCAACCAGCCGGTGGTCGACCGCGCAACCGGGCGGGTGGAGATCACCTCGCACAACCACGGTTTCGCGGTGGCTGCGCCCCTCGACGGCCCCTTCGAGTCTCCCGCCGGCTTCGGTCGGGTAGAGGTGAGCCACGTCAACCTCAACGACGGGGTCGTCGAGGGGCTCAACGCCCTCGACATCCCGGCATTCTCGGTCCAGTACCATCCCGAGGCCGCCGCCGGTCCGCACGATGCCAACTACCTGTTCGACCGATTCCGCGACCTCGTAATCGCGCAGAAAGCGAAGCACTGATGCCCAAGCGTGACGACATCAATTCCGTGCTCGTGATCGGGTCCGGGCCGATCGTCATCGGGCAGGCCTGCGAGTTCGACTACTCGGGAACCCAGGCCTGTCGGGTGCTGCGCGAGGAGGGGGTGCGGGTGATCCTGATCAACTCCAACCCGGCGACGATCATGACGGACCCCGACTTCGCCGACGCGACCTACGTGGAGCCGATCACCTGGGAGGTGATCGAGACGATCATCGCCAAGGAACGTCCGGACGCCATCCTGCCGACCCTCGGCGGTCAGACCGCGCTCAACGCCGCGATCGACCTCCACCGCCACGGGATCCTCGAGAAGTACGACGTCGAACTGATCGGCGCGAACTTCGAGGCGATCAACAGGGGTGAGGACCGGCAGATCTTCAAACAACTGGTGCTGGATGCCGGAGCCGATGTCGCCCGGAGCCACATCGCGCACACGGTGGGAGAGGCGATCGGCTTTGCTGAGGACCTCGGCTACCCGCTCGTGATCCGCCCCTCGTTCACGATGGGCGGCCTCGGATCGGGTTTCGCGTACACCCGGGCCGAACTCGTGCGCATGGTCACCGACGGTCTGCACCAGAGTCCAACGACCGAGGTGCTTCTCGAGGAGTCGATCCTCGGGTGGAAGGAGTACGAGCTCGAGCTCATGCGGGATACCGCCGACAACACCGTGGTGGTCTGCTCGATCGAGAACGTCGATCCGGTCGGGGTGCACACCGGCGACTCGATCACCGTGGCGCCGGCGCTCACCCTCACCGACCGCGAATACCAGAACCTGCGCGACATCGGAATCGACATCATCCGAGCGGTCGGCGTCGACACCGGAGGGTGCAACATCCAATTCGCCGTCGACCCGAGTGACGGCCGGGTCATCGTCATCGAGATGAACCCGCGGGTCTCCCGCTCGAGCGCGTTGGCATCGAAGGCGACCGGCTTCCCGATCGCCAAGATCGCCGCGAAGCTCGCCATCGGGTATCGGCTGGATGAGATCCCGAACGACATCACCAAGGTCACTCCGGCGTCGTTCGAGCCGACCCTCGACTACGTCGTCGTCAAGGTGCCGCGGTTCGCCTTCGAGAAGTTCCCGGCGGCCGACCCGACGCTGACCACGACGATGAAGTCGGTCGGCGAGGCGATGGCCATCGGGCGAAACTACTCCAGCGCGCTGCAGAAGGCGCTCCGCTCGCTCGAAAAGCGTGGTTCGAGCTTCCACTGGGATGGCGAACCCGGCGACAAGGACGCCCTGCTCGCGATCGCCGCCGTCCCGACCGACGGGCGTATCGTCACGGTGCAGCAGGCCTTGCGCGCCGGGGCGACCATCGAGGAGGTCTTCGAGTCCACCAAGATCGATCCGTGGTTCATCGATCAGATCGCGCTCATCAACGAGGTCGCCGCGGAGCTCGGGTCATCCGGGGCCCTCGATGCTCCGCTCCTGAGGCTCGCGAAGGATCATGGTTTCAGCGACCTCCAGATCGCTCAGCTTCGCGGCATCGGGGAGGACGAAGTGCGCGCCCTGCGTTACGACCTCGGCGTGCGCCCGGTCTTCAAGACGGTCGACACCTGCGCCGGCGAGTTCCCGGCGCTCACGCCGTATCACTACTCGAGCTACGACCAGGAGACCGAGGTGCGTCCGAGCGATCGTCGCAAGGTCGTGATCCTCGGGTCGGGACCGAACCGCATCGGCCAGGGGGTCGAGTTCGACTACTCGTGCGTTCACGCCTCGTTCGCCCTGTCGGATGCGGGCTACGAGACCATCATGATCAACTGCAACCCCGAGACAGTCTCGACCGACTACGACACCAGCGACCGCCTCTATTTCGAGCCGTTGACGCTCGAGGACGTGCTCGAGGTCATCCACGCGGAGAGTGCGAGCGGTGAACTCATCGGCGTGATCGTGCAGCTCGGCGGCCAGACCGCGCTCGGGCTGGCCAGGGGCCTCAAGGAGAACGGCGTCACCATTCTCGGCACGACGCCGGAGGCGATCGATCTGGCCGAGGAACGCGGACTGTTCCAAGGAATCCTGGATGCGGCTGGCCTGGTCTCCCCGCGCAATGGCACGGCCTACGACGTCGCCGGCGCCGTCGCGGTGGCCGAGGAGATCGGCTACCCGGTGCTCGTCCGGCCGTCCTACGTGCTCGGGGGTCGCGGGATGGAGATCGTCTACGATACCCCGTCACTCGCGGACTATTTCGGCCGGATCGCCGGGCAGGGGATCGTCGGCCCGGATCATCCACTGCTCGTCGACCGATTCCTCGACGACGCGGTGGAAATCGACATCGACGCTCTGTACGACGGCGAGGAGCTCTACGTCGGCGGCGTAATGGAGCACATCGAAGAGGCCGGTATCCACTCCGGCGACTCGAGCTGCACCCTCCCCCCGGTGACGCTCGGACGCGAACAGATCCAGCGCGTTGTCGATGCGACCCGCGAGATCGCTGCCGGCATCGGGGTGCGTGGGCTCATCAACGTGCAGTTCGCCATCGGCGCCGGAGTGCTCTATGTGCTCGAGGCCAACCCGCGGGCGAGCCGCACCGTTCCGTTCGTCGCGAAGGCGCTCGGCCTGCCGATCGCGAAGGCGGCGTCGCTCATCATGGTCGGCCGGAGCATCCGCTCCCTGGTGGAGTCCGGCATGCTTCCCGCGGTCGACGGCTCGGTCGTGCCGATGGACTCGCCGGTCGCGGTGAAGGAGGCGGTGCTTCCGTTCAAGCGTTTCCGCACAAAGGAAGGTCTCATCGTCGATTCGGTGCTCGGGCCGGAGATGCGCTCCACTGGCGAGGTGATGGGCATCGACTCCAACTTTCCGAAGGCGTTCGCCAAGAGCCAGGAGGCGGCCTACGGCGGGCTTCCGACACGCGGAAGTGTGTTCGTATCGGTCGCCGATCGCGACAAGCGTGCGATCATCCTTCCGGTGCTCCGCCTTCACCAGCTCGGGTTCTCGATTCTCGCCACCATCGGCACCGCTGAGATCCTCGCGCGAAACGGCATCACCGCCCGCGTCGTGCGCAAGTACGACCAGGGCGATCTCTCGGTTGCCGGGGAGCCGTCGATCGTGGATTTGATCAACCGCTCCGAAGTGGACATCGTGATCAACACGCCAAGTGGTCGAAGCGCGCGTGTCGACGGGTATGAGATCCGGGCGGCCGCGGTCGCCGCCGATCTTCCGTTGTTCACGACGATCGCCCAGCTGGGGGCGGCCGTCGCCTCCATCGAGTCGATTCGCGACGGGTTCGACGTGAAATCCCTTCAGCAGTATGCGACCGAACGTGCCGAACGGCTGGCCCGTGTCTGATCGGGGAGCCGCACCGCAGCCTTCCTTCGGTGACCGACTCTCGACCGTGTTTGACAGCTTCGGTCAGCTGTGCGTGGGAATCGATCCGCACCCCTACCTGCTCGACGCCTGGGGACTGTCCGACGACGCGACCGGCCTGCGGGAGTTCGGGCTCCGGGTCGTCGCGGCCGCCGCCGGGCGGGTCGGCATCATCAAGCCTCAGGTCGCGTTCTTCGAGCGCCACGGGTCGCCGGGATATGCGGCTCTCGAGGACATTCTTGAATCCGCCCGTCAGGCGGGGCTGATGGTGATCGCGGATGCCAAGCGCGGCGACCTCGGGACCAGTGTCGAAGCCTACGCGCAAGCCTGGTTCACCCCCGGCGCCCCGCTCGAGGTGGATGCCTTCACCATCAGCGCCTACCTGGGTATCGGTTCGATCGCGGCACCGATGCAACTCGCAGAGAACACCGGGAAGGGGCTCTTCGTGCTCGCCGCGACATCGAATCCCGAGGCGTTCTCCCTGCAGACCGCACGAATTTCTTCCGGAACGCATGCCGGTCTGAGCGTCGCATCCAGTATCGTCGCAGGGGTGGGTGAGTGGAATTCTTCGCGGGGGTCGGCGTCGACGACAAGGGATTCTCCGTCGAGCTCCGTCGGATCGATCGGGCTCGTTCTCGGCGCGACCGTCGACTTCGCCGCGTTCGGCATCGACCTGCACTCGCCGGCTTCGGCACCGGCATCTCCCCTGCTCGCCCCGGGGTTCGGCCATCAGGGAGCGCGGCTCGCCGACCTCGATCGTCTGTATGGCACCGCTGCCGCGGTCACCATCGTGAGTGCGTCGCGCAGCATCCTCGACGCGGGACCGGACGGCATCGCCGAGGCCATCCGGATGCACGCGGCGGAGGTGTTGGCGTGCCGCGCGTAGCTCCCCCCGAGGTCGACAGGGTCGCGGCCGCACATGCTGCCGTCGCCGCGCGTCGGGCGCGGGCAGCGGTCAAACAGGCGGTGCACGACCGATTCCGCACCGCGGTCGATGTCGTCGAAGCGGCCTGGTCGGATCCGACGGCGAGCGCGGAGGCGAGCCTGCGGGTACGGGAGCTGCTCACGAGCATCCCCACCCTGGGGCCGACCCGTGCCGCGAAGGCCATGGACCAACTCGGTATCGCCGAATCGAAGCGGGTCGGCGGCCTCGGTGTTCGCCAGCGCCGCAAGCTCCTGGAGTGGCTTGCCAACCGGGAACGTCGCGATGCTCCGAGTCGCGCTCGACTGGTAGTGCTCGCCGGTCCGACCGCCGTCGGCAAGGGCACCGTTTCCGCTTACATTCGCGAGCACTATCCGGATGTCCACCTCTCCGTGTCGGCGACGACCCGTCCACCGCGTCCGGGGGAGATGCACGGGGTCAACTATTACTTCGTCACCGAGGAGGAGTTCGACCGGCTCACCGCCACCGGCCAGATGCTCGAGACCGCGACCGTGCACAACGCCTTCCGCTACGGCACCCCGCGGGCACCGATCGACGAGGCCCTCGCTGCGGGGAAGAGCGTGCTACTGGAGATCGATCTGCAGGGCGCCCGCTCCGTCCGGGAGATCATTCCCGAGGCGATTCTGGTCTTCCTACTGCCGCCGAGCTGGGAAGAACTCGTTCGCCGGTTGATCGGTCGAGGAACGGAGGATTCCGTCGAACAGCAGCGTCGGCTCGCGACGGCGAAGGTCGAACTCGCCGCCCAAGACGAGTTCGATCACCGGGTGGTCAACACCGACGTGAGCACCGCGGCGCGTGAGGTCGTAGACTTGACGGCAATCCCCAAAAACAACAGGAGTTTTACGCATGGT
>JANMBI010000038.1:0-8316 GCA_031360325.1 Frigoribacterium sp.
GTTGCGATCTCGGTGAAGCCGGATGCCGCGAGCTGGCCGAGCAGCGGCCTGAGGTTGCGCGGGGATCGCTCAATTCGAACGCGACGACCGCTGGCGACGAGCTCCGACTTGAGCCGCATCAACGTGGTGGATGTCACGTCACTGTCATAGAGAAGCGCCACCCCTCCGGAGCCCCCCGTCTCACCGAGGCGCACGAGATCGACGATGCGCTCGAAGCCGATCGAGAAGCCCGCGGCGGGAACATCCTCGCCGAGGAAGCGGCCGATCATTCCGTCGTAGCGCCCACCGCCGCCGAGCGAAAACGGGAGGTCGGGGTGCATGATCTCGAAGATGGTACCGGTGTAATAGCCCATCCCCCGCACGAGGAACGGGTCGAATTCCACCGGGAGCCCGGCCACGGACTGCCCGATCGCGGTCAACTCGGCGACCACCGTGGCATCCGCTCCGTGAGGAAGCGCCGTGAGGATCGCCCGCGCCCCGAAGGTCAGATATTCGAGCGTGTGCGGTCGTCCGAAGAAGGCCTCGAGGGCATTCACTGCCGCGGGGTCGACCGCCCGTTCACGCAGTTCCGCGATCACGCCGGCCTGCCCCACCTTGTCCAGTTTGTCGATGGTGATGAGCACCTGGTCGTGTGAATCACGCGGAAAGCCGAGGGTATCGAGCATGCCGATCAGCAGCCGTCGATCGTTGAGGCGCAGGGTGCAGCCGGTGAGTCCGAGCGCTGCGAAGGCATCGGCCGTCGCGCTCAGAAGCTCGATCTCGGCCAGCGGGCCGGCCTCGCCGATGATGTCGATGTCGCACTGGACGAACTGGCGGAAGCGGCCCTTCTGCGGCCGCTCGGCCCGCCAGACCGGCGCGGCCTGTAGTGCACGGAACACCGCCGGGAGCTCCGCGCGGTGAGTCGCGTAGAAGCGTGCGAGCGGCACGGTGAGGTCGAACCGGAGCCCGAGGTCGGCGAGATCGAGGGCATCCGTCGCCGCGGCGAAGTCGGTCGGCAGGAGGCCGCGCTTCAGAACCCCGAACGCCAACTTCTCGTTGTCACCGCCGAGGCCGGAGTGTAGGCGGGCCGAATCCTCCATCACCGGTGTCTCGATCTCGTCGAAGCCGTGAGCGGAGAACACGGACCGGATGACCCCGAGCACTCGCTCCCGCCGCGCCTTGTCTGCGGGCAGGAAGTCGCGCATTCCGCGCGGAGGGTTCACCGGGCTAACCATGCGTCGATTGTTTCATGACGCGCACCCCTGCGGCACCGGCCTCATGGGGCACCCCAGGAGGGGATCAGCCGCCGGTCTTCGCTTGGACGGCGCGGATGGCGCGGTCTTGACGTTCGGACATCGACGAAACCACCGCGCGAACGAGTTCGGCTCGTGTGCCGAAGCGATAGACGAGGGTGTACGTGGTCACGGAAAGGCCCTCCGCGGGCGGGCGGAAGCCGAGCCCCGACCGGGGCCGGTCGAGCAGGCATCCGATAGTCGCGACGAGGAGCACGGGCGTTCGGTCCGAGTCCCTGGGGCGCGCGCCGCGATGAATAAAACGCACGTTTGAAGAATCACGAGAGGTCGGTTACGCTGGAAAACGGCATGGCAGCGCCCTGGCCGTCGATGGTAATCCGGCTCCCAGCGCGACTCCACCACAACGCCACCCCACCGCAGAGTCCACTCACAATTGCGGTGCCCACAAGCAGGGCCTTCGGATCGGGTAATCCGTCGGCCCGTGCCGGAACCGGTCTTTCACTGCGGAATTCCCAGTGAAAGACGCTTGGTTCGGGCTGCGGTGCCCCTCTCATTCGGGTTGAGGGGGGCACCATCCCTCGGCGCTGCCTTTCCCTATTCCTGCGCTTCCGCCGCTCGAATCTCGTTCTGCAGGTCCCGGAGCGCGGCGCGGAGAGCGCGCTCGGCATCCAGCCCTCTTGCCTTGGCCGTGGACACGATCCCGAGCAGAAGAGAGCCGAGCTGCACCTCGTCATCGACCGCGACCGTGGGAGCGCTTCGCGCTCCGGCCAGGCCGACCTTCGCGGCTCGTCCGAGGAGTTTGTCGGCGAGCGCGAGAGCGGGCATGCCCTGGGGAACACCATCGAGCACACTACTTCGCTGTGGCTTCTCCTCGGCCTTTCGAGCCTCCCAGAGGGCGACGACCTCGTCGGAAGTGGCGGCGCTCGCCCCACCGAAGACATGCGGATGCCGCCCGATCATCTTTGCGGTCATCTGTGCCGCGACATCCTCGATGCTGAACTCTCCGGCCTCGGCTGCCAGGTCGGAGTGGAAGATCACCTGATAGAGCACATCGCCGAGTTCCTCGATGAGATCGGAACGCCGCGTTGGGGACCCCGGGTCGGTCTCGATCGCCTCCACCAGCTCATAGGTCTCCTCGACCAGGTACTGGACGAGCGACCGGTGGGTCTGCTCGCGGTCCCATGCGCAACCGCCGGGGGCCCTCAGGTGAGACAGTACGGCGATCAGTTCGTCGAGCTTCGGATGAGCCGGGTACGGCGGCTGCAGAGGGTGCGGGGATTCCGGCGCGGTCATGCGTCCCATCCTCCCCCGTGCGGCGGGCACGGCGCGCGCGCACGCGACAATGGGGCATGGTCTCTCCCGTTATCTCGCTGGGCGACAGCCCGTCCGGGCGGGCGGTGCTGCTCGGGGTGTTGGCGGCCCTGATCCTCCTCCTGCTGTACCGCGCCATCCGCAAGGATCGCAACGAATACCAGCGCTTCACCCGCTTCGAGCGCACCCGAAACCGGCAGCGAATGATGCGCAAGTGGTTACTCGACTCGCTCACGACCCTGGGCGGTACCACCCTGGTTCTGCTGCTGGTCGCCGGCCAGTTCGTGTCGACGCTCCGCGAGGATGTGCTCCGCTGGCCGGTCGGGGTGTGGTGGCGGTCGGTGATCGCCGACACCGGCGGCCTCGTGCCCGCTCTCGCGAGGGGGCTCGCGGTCGCGCTCATCGGCGGGACAATCGGGGCGGTTGCGCTAGCTCGGCGATCCGAATCAGTGCCGACCATCGGAAACATCGGCGCTCTGCTCCCCCGAAACCGCTCGGAACTCGTGCTCGGCGCCCTGCTCTCGGTGAATGCCGGAGTGGTCGAGGAGCTGTTGTTCCGATTGGCGGTGCCCGCACTCATCCTCGGAGCGACCGGGAACGCGCCGTTCGCGGTCGTCGGCAGCCTCCTGCTGTTCGGAGGGCTGCACATCTATCAGGGTTGGCCGGGCATCGTCGGATCACTCGCGGTTGGCACCCTGCTGATGATGCTCTACCTGGCGACCGGGTCCATTCTCGTGGCGATCACCGCCCACGCGCTCATCGACCTGCGATCGCTGGTGTTGATTCCGATGCTGGTGTTCGGGGTGCACCGAATCCGCGATCGGGGTCGCGCCTAGACGGCGGCGGCTTCGACCTGTCGCACCGGAGTTCGGGGCATGGCGAAGCAGGCGGCGACCGTGGCGACGGCTGCGATCGCAACCGCGGTGAAGACGGCCCCGGATGCCGTTTCGACGGTCGACGGCACCATCTCGCTGCCCCCGATCGCCTGGAAAATACCGTTGGCGATGGCTCCGAAGACGGCGACACCGAGGGCACTTCCGATGGATCGGGAGAACAGGTTGGTTCCGGTGACGACGCCGCGTTCGTTCCATCCGACGCTGGCTTGAGCGGCGATGAGGCTGGGGGTGGCGACCAGTCCCATCCCCAGCCCGACGACGAAACAGCTCGCCGCAACCAGAGCGACGCTCGGCAGGGTGCTCGAGAGGGCCAACACGAGGGTTCCGGCCACCGCAAAGGTCATGCCGATGAGGACGGTGTTGCGGAATCCGATGCGCAGATACAGCCTGCCCGAGAGGGAGGCCGCGATCGGCCAGCCGATGGTGAGAGCGGCCAAGGCCAAGCCCGCGACAATCGGCGGGGCACCGATCGACCGCTCGAGATAGGTGGGCACGTAGGAGGTGAGACCGATCAGCACGGCACCGACGCCGACCGAGATGAGGGCGGTGGTGAGCAGCAGGCGGCGGGAGAACACCCAGAGCGGAAGCACCGGTTCGACCGCGTACTTCTCGGCGAGGACGAACCCGGCGAGGAGCACCCCGCCGAGCACGAATGCACCGATGCTCTGAATCGAGTTCCAGGCCCACGCCTGCCCGCCCTCGAGCACGGCAAGGATGATGAGGCTGAGCGATGCCGTGAGCAGGCCCGCCCCGAGGTAGTCAACCCTATGGGTGCGGCGTTCGACCTTCTCGTGGAAGACACGCACCAGAAGGACGAGGGCGAGGATGCACAGGGGAACGTTCACGAAGAAGATCCATCGCCACGACAGGAACTGCGAGAAGACTCCGCCGAGAGTCGGTCCGACGACGGAGGATACCGCCCAGACGCTCGCGAGATAGCCCTGGGTCTTTGCGCGTTCGGTGACCGTGTAGATGTCGCCGGCGATGGTGATCGCCATGGGCTGCACGGCACCGGCACCGAGTCCCTGGATCGCTCGGAACGCGATCAGAACGGGCATACTCCACGCGAATCCGCACAGGATCGACCCGAGGAGAAAGAGTCCGACGCCGATGAGGATGATGGGTTTTCGCCCCAACGTGTCCGACAGTTTTGCATACACCGGAACCGATACCGCCTGGGCGAGGAGGTAGATCGAGAACAACCACGGGAAGGCCGTGAACCCGCCGATATCGCCGACAATCGACGGCACCGCGGTCGCGAGGATGGTGGAATCGATGGCCACGAGCCCGGTCGTCACCATCAGCGCGATGAGAATCGGGCCGCGTTCGGAACGGAATCCGACATCGGGGGTGTTCGTGGTGCTCGTCACAACTTTCCTCCGATGGTGGTTCTGGTGGTCGACTGCGCCGCACCCTGGCCGCGTGACTGCACGACAAAGTGCAAGCCGAACGCCGCCTCAGACATTCCCTGGGCGGCGGATGCACCCGCCGAGGTGCCGCGATCCGCCCAGCCATTCCGCCCGAATCAACCCGGAGTACACTTCTCGCCGTGCCCCCCTCCCCCTCGGCCTCCGGCGTTGCCCGACAGGCGAAGAACAGCCCCGTTCTCTCTGTGCTCGCCCGCACCGGCTATGCCGTCAACGGCGTCCTGCATCTTCTCATCGGAGGAATCGCTATCGGCGTCGCATCCGGTGTGGGTGGCGAGGCCGACCAGACCGGCGCGCTCTCCGCGCTCGCCAATGCGCCCGGCGGAATATTCGTTCTCTGGGTGGTCGTCGTGGGGCTCGCGGCGCTCGGAGTCTGGCAGCTGTTCTCCGCCGCGCTCATGCGCGATTCCGACACCAAGAAGCGGGTCGGTCACATTGCGGTCGAACTCGGCAAGGCGGTGGCCTACTTCGCCATCGCCTTCACGGCCGCCACCTTCGTAAACGGCGCGGGAAGCAACTCCGCGAGCGGCTCGGCCAACTTCAGCGCCACCCTGCTCGCCTCTCCCGGTGGCGTCTTCCTGCTTGTCGTGGTGGGGCTCGGCGTGCTGGCGATCGGTGTGGTGTTTGTCGTGAGGGGCGTGCGGCAATCGTTCACGAAGCGCATCAGGGTGCCCGGCGGCTCGGCGGGACGCGCGGTGATCCCGCTCGGCGTCGTGGGGTACGTGGCGAAGGGCGTCGCCGTGGCGGTGGTCGGCATCCTGTTCATCGTCGCGGCGGCCACGGCGAATCCATCCGGGGCCACCGGTCTGGATGGTGCGCTGAGGGCGCTGCTCGGGCTCCCCTTCGGCTCGATAATTCTCATCGCCGTCGGGCTCGGCCTCATCGCCTACGGAATCTACTGCTTCGCCCGGGCGCGGCTCGCGAAGCTGTAGCCGCGGCCCGCGATTTCGGGACGAAGCGCCAGGCGCGAGGTCTGTGTCGGTATCGGGATGAACACGCAACCCCCCAAGAGCCGACTACAGGATTTGGAGGGACTCCCACCCTTCGGTTGTCGGCTGCCGCGAATAGCCTAACGAGAGGGGGGAAAGTATCGTGAAGCCACTGTTGAGTAAGCAGCCGACGGTCCGTCCCGCTACGCCAGAGGACGCGGCGGACATGGCACGCATCCACGTCACGTCCTGGCAGGAGACCTACCGGGGTCTCATGAGCGACGAGATGTTGGACGACCCGAGGTCCGTGTCGACGAGAGAGCGCTTCTGGACGATTGGGCTGACGGACGAGCGATTCGCACACCATCGAATCGCAGTCGCGGAATACTCCGGAGCGCTGATCGGAATCGCGCAGAGCGCATCCCCCACAGATGCCGACGCAGCCTGGAGTCGGCAGCTCAACGTGCTCTATGTTCTCGCATCAGCGCACGGTACCGGAGCCGGAACCGGCCTCCTGGAAGCCGTCATCTCTCAAAGCGAATCGGCTGCTTTGTGGGTGGCAGACCCCAACCCGCGAGCCCAGGCGTTCTATCGAAAGCACGGCTTCGTTCCAGACGGATCGGCAAAGGAAGAATATGGGATCGGGGAGATTCGGATGGTTCGGCGGGAACTCGCCAGCTGACGAGTAGTTGAGTCGACGTGCCAAGGCATGGAGCATTCCCGCGCTTCGTGCGAGCGGTCGTCTGACTAGGTCCCTCTCCTCCGAAGCGGCGCGACCGGCCTTGACGACTGCTCGCTGTGTTCGTGCTTCGATATCCATCGCGACGTGAGCGGTGACCGACCACAGACTGTGCGCCAGCGCGACGCCTGATCGGTTCGTCGCGGCCGTCGTACGCGTCCCGGTAGGTGCGGTGCGGTCGGCCGGTCTGGGCGTCGAGGTAGGAGCAGATGTCGGTGCTGTAGTCGGTGCTGGTGTTGTGGTGCGTCATTGTGGTGGGGGTGGTGGTTTTCCTCCGCGTCGTGGGGTGCGGTGTGGGTCGATTGTTGTTGGGGGGATGAACCAGGGGGTGTTGTTGTGGATGTGGATCGTCCAGTTGTTGCGGTGGATTTCGTGGTGGTGTTTGCTGCAGAGCAGTATTCCGTTGCGGAGGTTGGTGGGTCCGGTGTGGCCCCACCAGTGCAGGTGGTGGGCTTCGGTGTGGTTGGGGGGTTGGGGGCAGTTGCGCCAGGCGCAGCCGCCGAATCGTTCGGCCATGGCGATTTTTTGTGCCCGGCTGAAGAGGCGTTGTGTGGTGCCGAGGTCGAGGATGTCGCTGTCGCCGCCGAGGACCATGGGGATGATGTCTGCTTCGGCGGCGAGGCGGCGGGCGGTTGCGGCGGAGATGGGGTGTTCGATGCCGTCGATGGTCGCGGTTCCGAGCCCGGTGAGGAGGTTTTCCAGCGTCATCCGTACCACTATCGTCGTCGCTCGGATCGGAATTTCGGTGTTGTTGCAGGCGATGCCGTGGCGGGCGAGGTCGATGATCGTTTCGGCGGCGAGTTGGGCGATGCTCCGCGGGGCGAAGAGGGCGGCATCGGGGTCGGCAGTGGTGGTTGAACTGTCGGTGGTTGTGGTGTCGGTTTCTGGGTTGGTGAAGCTGGGTCGGCGGATGGTCGCGCCGATGTGGGCGTCGATCGCGGCATCCAGGTAGGCGGCACTGAGCGGGTCGGCGTCGAGGATGTACCGTTTCATGCCGTTGGGGCGGAGGGTGCGGTGCAGGCAACTGAGGGCGGCGAGGGTTTCTTCGCGCGGTTCGATGCCGTCGGTGTCGAGGGCGTCCCGCCAGGAGGCGGCGACGTTCCGCACCAGATCGGCGGGGCAGTCCCGGGCGAAGGCGACCAGGGTTTCTTCGGCGGCGAGGAGGTTGTCTGCCTCCGCACGCGGGGCGGCTTGGTTGAGGGCGGTGATGATGTGGTTCGCGGATTCCACCGGCAGGGTGCCGGCATCCAATGCCGTGCGGACCACACCGAATTGGGCCGGCAGGACTTCGCCGTGCAGGGTGGTGCGCGGTTCGGTGGCCACACCGACCCGGTGCAACCGGTGGGCGTCGCTGAGGGGGATCCGTCCGACGTCGACGAGAAGTTCCGCGACACTGCGATGGGACCGGAGTGGGCGGTTAGCGTCGGGGGAACAGTGGGTGGTCATCATCCGGCCGGCATCGACGGCCAGACGGGCGATCTGCGCGTCGGCGAGACGCCGGGCGGCGAACGCGGCCTCAAGCCCGGCCAGTATCCGCGCCTCCCCGGTGTCCCCGCTGCCGAAGCCATGATTGGGGTGGTTCCATTCCCCGGGAACGGTCCACCGATCCGCCGCGGTGAGGGCGGCTTCCGTGGGGTGTTCGAGGGTGAACGTCATGACTCCATTCTCCCACCCCGACCCCCTAAAGTCCACCACAATATGCCATCTGACCAGGGATTTATCTGCTTTCGCGTGGGGACAACTGCGGCATGGAGACCCCTGTGGAGGAGAGGACAAGGTCGG
>JANMBI010000055.1:0-18939 GCA_031360325.1 Frigoribacterium sp.
ATCCTGCTGCTGTTCACGCGCTTTCCGGGACCCTTCGCGGCGATCCTCGTGGTGCCCTATGCGCTGATCGTTGTCCTCTTCTGGAACATCACGGATGCCGCCGCCGAGACGGCGAACCGTGGCTGGAGGCGCTTTCTGGTCATCAACTTCGCGGTCGGATTCCTCGTGACGATGTTGCTCATTTGGTACGGAATCGCCACCGCCCAGTGCGCCCGAGGGCCGATCCACCGTTCCGGGTCTCAGGTGCCGGTGACGGTCGGCTCGAGTGCCCCATTGATCAGCTGCGACTAGCGAGGCAACGCCCGGCGGGTTGCCCCGGTCACCTGCTCCACCGCGCGGCCTTTTGTCAGCCGTGCGCCCGAACGAAGGACCGCATGGCCGACAAACCGGCGCCCGGTCCCCGCCGGGCGACGTGCCGGGCGACCCGCCCGGCGACGTGTCTGCGGGTCTTCAGGAGCAGCAGTGGCACCGGCGTGGTTGCGGCTGGACGCAATACACTCGGGAGGCGAGTAACTATCGCTCCCGATCGCCCGTCGAATCAGAGCTCGATCGCCTCGCCCGTCGAATCGCCCGAGGAGGGCCAATGCAGAAAGCCGCGACGGTCTATGACGTCGCCGCCCACGCCGGGGTGTCCATCGCGACTGTCTCGCGGGTGTTCCGTCGTCCCGATGATGTGCGCGTGTCGACGAGGGAGAACGTCCTCGCCTCCGTCCGCGCCCTCGGGTACGTGCCAAGCGCGAGCGCGCGCGGGCTCGCCGCTCGCCGCACCGGTGTCCTCGGGCTCTACTTCCCGGACTTCGATGAGGTCGACGATGTCGTGGATGTGGACTTCCGTTATTCGGCGAACGTGCGTGTGGAATTCGACATCCCCGACTCCGGAGAGGCTCGGCGGCAGAACCTCTACTTCGACGAGGTCTTGAGGGGCGGTGAGCTTCAGGCGTGGCGGGACGGATTCACCCTGATGGTCGGAGTCGGTCGCGGATCAAATCCCATCGAAATGGTCAGTGACATCGCTGGCAGAGTCGACGGTCTCGCCCTGCTCGCGGGGAGCGTGCCAAATGACGTTCTTGAGCACGTGTCGCGCCGCATACCCGTCGTGCTCATTGCGGGAGCGCGTCGAGACGACAACTTCGACCACGTCACCGTCGCCAATTCGGAGGGCATGCACGCCCTAGCCCGGCACGTGATCGATGACCTCGGGGTTCGTGACGCGATCTACGTCAGCGGGCCGAAGCACACGCCGGACGACTGGGATCGCCACGACGGATTTCGGCGGGCGCTCGCGGAGAGTGACATCGACGCAGAATCTCTCCCGGTCTATCACGGGGATTTCTCGCGCGCCCGAGGGCGGGAGATCGCCACAGAGATCGTCGCTTCCGGCATCCCGCGCGCGATCGTCTGCGCCAACGACCAGATGGCCCTCGGCATCATGGAGGTGCTCCAGACCCGAGGTATTCGAGTGCCCGATGACACGATCGTCACCGGGTTCGATGGGATTGAGGAGGGGCGGATGTCGACTCCACGTCTCACCACGGTGCAGCAGCCGATGGCGAATCTGGGCCGCGCCGCGATGTGGGTGATGCGCAGACGCCTCGACGATCCCGGACAACCCCGAATCGCGGTGCGTCTTCCCGTCAGCGTGCTTCTGCGCGAGAGTTCCGAGGGTTTCCTGCCGTCGAGCTAGGGACTGCCACACCGACCGACTGTCCCATCGGCGACCTATTGCGTACCGAACTGTATGCGCATACACTCTCTCGATATGCCGCGTGTGCCCCCAGCAATCGCGCGGTCGCCACGGTCGATGACGACAGAAGGAAAGGTCGGGCAATGATGCAACGACGAGAACGCACGACGGCACCGGCACGCGAGGGAGAACATCGCGGGAAACCCCGAGGGCGCCGCCTCGCAGTGGCCATCGTGGCTGCCGGCGCGATCGTTGTGGCCGGGATCGCTGTCCCGCAGCTCGCGAATGCGGATGCGGCCGACCCTGGCCCTCTTGGCGCCGGATCTCATTCGCCGTTGAGCGCGAGCCAAAGGGCGACGCTCTCCGGCATGGCGAAGGACACCTGGAAGTTCTTTCAGAAGGACATAGACCCGGTAACCCACCTCCCCCTCGACAATCTCGGCCCGGGCGACGTTCGAGGTGCCTACACGTCCGCGGCCAATATCGGCGTCTACCTCCAAGCAGTGGTGGCCGCGAACGACCTCAACCTCATCGGTCGCCCCGAGGCGCGGTCGCTCATTACCGCGACGCTGAAAACCGTGAGCACCATGCAGCGCTCCAACGGCTTTCTGCTTCAGTGGTATGACACCGCGACGGGACACGCGGTCCTCAACCCCGGTGCCGCTGACTGCTCGACCCAGACGTCTCCGCGGCAGGACAACTGTTCCTTCCTGTCTGCGGTGGACAACGGATGGTACGCCTCGGGCCTGCTCGTCGTGCGGTCGGCACTGCCGGAACTGAAGTCGATGGTGAACGCACTCATCGCGCCGATGGACTTTTCGATCTTCTACGACAACCGAGCGCAGACGAACTGCAACACCAACCCCGCAATCGCGGGCAACCAGCCCACCGGCCAGATGTACGGTGGCTACTACGTTGGCCAGGGTCCGGCCGGCTACCACAACGGCGCACTGTACAGCGATCCCCGGATCGCGATGTACGTCGGTATGGGTCTGCACCAGATGCCAGGGGATGTCTGGTGGCGAACCTGGCGAACGCTTCCCCCGAAGCAGTGTGCGACCGATCCAGACTTCTCCTGGCAGGGTCAGGCTCCGGTCGGCTACTGGACAACAGTGATCGATCCCCAGTCCGGCAAGCCGTTCCGCGTCTGGGAGGGCCACTACACCTATCCGGGCACGGGCCTCACCCACATCCCGACCTGGGGCGGTGGAATGTTCGAGGGGCTCATGGCGAACCAGATCGTTCCCGAGACACGGTGGGGAGCAAAGGGCCTCGGGCTTGCCGACATCCGCCTCGCCCAGGTTCAGATGAAATATTCGACGGAGGAGCTGAAGTCACCGGTGTGGGGGATGTCTCCCTCGAGCACCGCGGACGACACCGGCGGTTATGGCATCTTCGGCGCGGTCGGCCAGAAGTTCGGACCGGGCAACGCCCTCTCCCTCTGCGGGGCCGGGTGCGCCAATGCGGAGACCGAGACGACAGTGACCCCTCATGCCTCATTCATCGCCCTTGAGGTGATCCCGCAGGAGGCCTTTGCCAATATCCAGAAGCTGCGCGCCCTCTTCCCCGGGGTCTACAGTGCCGACGGAGGTTTCTATGACGCGGTCAACCCCACGACAGGGGCGGTTGGGCATCGCCGGTTGGTGCTCGACCAGTCGATGATCATGATGTCGCTCGACAACGCGCTAGCGAACGATGCCCTGCGGAACCACTTTGCGCGGGATCCTGCATCCTGGGCCGCAAAGCTGTACCTGGGGGCCGAGACGATGTCCCTTCGCTGACGGCGACTTGCGGATGAAGCGGGGTTGCTGGCGCCAAGCGTCCCCGCTTCATTCGATTCGCCCCCGGTGTTGCCATACGCAATGTATGCGCATACACTACCCTTCAAGCCCCGCGCACGACACTGTGCCCGGTTTGTACGGCGGTCCCGCCGCACCTGTCAACGACGACGAAGAGGAAGTACACGGCAATGTCGTATCCAAGTAAACGCAGGACAACCGCGGCCATCGCAGCCTTGAGCGTGGTGACGGCGCTGGCCCTGAGTTCATGCAGCATCGCGGTCAAGGGCCCTGCATCGGCTCCCTCCGCTTCTGGCTCGATGCTGATCGCGGCCGATACCGGCTCGCCGACGTTCGTGCGGAATTTCAACCCGTTCTCGTCGAGCAAGCGCACCGCCACCACGTACATGTATGAACCGCTCGAGGTCAACAACACCCTCGACGGCACCTCGGTGCCGTTCCTCGCGACCGGCTATACGCAACCGAATGCGAAGACCGTGATCTACACGATCCGCAAGGGCGTCACCTGGTCCGACGGAAAGCCGTTCACCCCCGCCGACGTGCTCTATACCTTCGATCTGATCAAGAAGACCCCGGCACTCGACACCCTGGGCGAGTGGCAGCACATCGAGTCGATCGCGGTGAAGGGCGACACCGTCGTCTTCAGCCTCAAGACCGAAGACGTGCCTGCCGCGTACATCATCAACCAGCAGGTGATCGTGCCCGAGCACATCTGGAAGAACGTTCCGGACCCGCTCACCTGGACGAACGATAAGCCCGTCGCCACCGGCCCCTACGTGGTTGACACCTTCGGACCGAACCAATACACGCTCAAGAAGAACGCGAGCTACTGGCAGGCCGATAAGGTCGCGGTGCAGAAACTCGTGCTTCCGGCATCGAATACGCAACTTGACGTCGTCAAGAACGGTTACGACTGGGCCTACGCCTTCATTTCCGACGTGAAGGGCACCTGGGTCAAGGCCAACCCGCAGCACAACACCTACTGGTTCCCGCCAGGGGGGACCATCGCACTTCTGCCGAACCTCACGAAGGCGCCCTACAACAACCTGAATTTCAGGGAGGGACTCAGCTACGCCCTGAACCGCGACAAGATCGCTCAGGATGCCGAACAGGGCTACGTCAAGGCGGCCGGCCAGTCCGGCCTGTTGTTGCCCAACCAGAAGGCCTGGCTGAACCCGGCCATTCCGAACGGCGGTGCCATCGCGCAGGACACGGCCAAGGCGCTTGACTACTTCGCCAAGGCTGGGTACACGAAGTCCGGCAGCAAGCTGGTCGATTCGACCGGCAAACAGCTGTCGATCACCATCACCACGGCCAACGGCTACACCGACTGGCTCCAGGGACTGCAGACCGTGCAGACCCAGCTTGGCGCCATCGGCATCCAGGTCAACCTCAACCAGCCGCAGCCGGCCGCCTACACCCAGGCGCTGAACAACGGTGACTTCGACATCGCGATGACCGGCTTCGGTGGCACGGGGAGCGTGTTCCAGGACTTCAACAACCTCCTGAACAGCTCCTTCGCCACCCCCATCGGCACGACCACGTCAGCCAACTTCGAGCGGTTCTCCGATCCGAAGACCGATGCCGTGCTCGGCCAGTTGAAGGCAGCGACGAGCATGGCCGACCAGAGGAAGCTCGCGAACGAGTTGCAGACCACCGTCTCTCAGCAGTTGCCAGCAATTAGCCTGTTCTACGGCGGGCTCTGGGGCCTGTTCAGCACCAAGAACTACACCGGATGGCCGAGCGCGAGTGACCCGTACGCGCCGCCGAACACGTGGAACTCGACACCACTGCTCATCCTGACCCATCTGAAAAAGTCGTAACGATCCACTGCACCGCGTGAAGCGCGGGTGTGGCAGCCGCTGTCCCACCCGCGCTTCGCGGATCACTCGACACTCTCCAGCGCGGAAGGGCAGGGACTCGTGCGTTATCTCTTGGGCAGGCTCGGCATGCTTGTGCTCACGCTCTGGGCGGCGATCACCCTCAATTTCCTGCTGCCGCGCATGATGCCGGGTTCACCCGCGGATGCCGCGATCGCCAAACTCGCCCAGAATGGGCCGGTCAGTCCGTCGATGAAGCTCGCCATCGAGGCGCAGTTGGGCGTGCCGACCGGAAACCTGTGGGATCAGTACCTCCAGTACCTGAACAACCTCGTCCACTTCGACTTCGGGGTGTCGTACACCTTCTTCCCGCAGAGCGTCTCCAGTCTCGTGGCCGCGGCTCTGCCCTGGACGCTGATCCTGGTCGGAACGGTCACGATCATTTCGTTCATCTTCGGCACCCTGCTCGGAGTCCTCGCCGGCTGGAAACGGGGCACCTGGCTCGAAACGCTGCCCAGCGTCGGGGGCACGTTCGCCAGCGCGTTTCCCTACTTCTGGACCGCCCTGCTGCTGCTGTTCTTCCTCGGCTATGTCGCCGGGTGGTTTCCCACCTCGGGGGCATACTCGAATGCGGCCTCGCCGGAATTCACGCCAGCCTTTCTCCTCGACGCTCTCTACCACTCGGTCCTGCCGGCGGCGACGCTTCTGATCACATCGCTCGGAGGGTGGATCCTGGGAATGCGTAACACCATGATCAACACCCTCGGCGAGGACTACGTCACCTTCGCCGAGGCGAACGGGTTGCGCGCGCGCACCGTGGCCCTCCGCTATGCGGCGCGAAACGCACTGCTGCCCAACCTCACCTCCTTTGGACTCGCTCTCGGCGGTGTCGTCGGCGGCTCGCTCCTCGTCGAGCGGGTCTTCAACTATCCCGGCGTCGGGTACCTGCTCTACACGGCGGTCGTCAATCAGGACTATCCGCTGATGCAGGCGCTCTTCCTCTTCATCACGCTCAGCGTACTCATGGCGAACTTCATCGTCGACATCCTCTACGGCTTTCTGGATCCGAGGACCCGCCGATGACCACAAGAAACCAGGTGAATCCCCTGCAGGTGGTCTGGCGTGCAGTCACGACGATCTGGAGCGTTCCCCGAGCGCGGATCGGCGTCGTGCTGCTCGCGGTGTTCGTGATCTTGGCGGTCTTCGCCCCACTGCTCGCCCCCTACGGCCCCACGGACAACACCTTCGGGCGGAGCGAGAACCCCACCGCGACGCACTGGCTCGGCACGACCGCGGCCGGCCAGGATGTGCTCTCTCAGCTCGTTTTCGGTGCTCGAGTCTCGGTCTTCGTCGGCTTCGTTGCCGGACTGCTCGCGACGATCATCGCTGTGCTGGTCGGACTGAGCTGGGGGTACATCCGAACCTTCGGCGGCGATCTGATCAATTTCATCGTCAACCTCTTCCTCGTCATTCCCGCGCTCCCCCTCATGATCGTGATCGCCGCCTACCTGCAGAACGGCGGGATCGGGATGATCATCCTGGTCGTCGTCATCACCGGCTGGGCGTGGGGTGCCCGGGTGTTGAGGGCGCAGACCCAGTCCCTGCGCTCACGGGAGTTCGTCACGGCCGCGGTCTTCAGCGGTGACAACGTCGCACGCATCGTGTTCCACGAGATTCTGCCCAACATGACCTCGCTCATCGTCGGCAGCTTCTTCGGCGCAACGACCGCCGCGATCCTGGCGGAGGCAGGGCTCGAGTTCCTCGGCCTGGGGGATCCGACCACGGTGAGCTGGGGGACGATGCTCTTCTGGGCACAGAACGGCAACGCGCTGCTCACCGGCCAGTGGGTGCTCCTCTTCGCCCCGGGCCTCTGCATCGCGCTGTTGGCAACCTCGATGACCTTCATCAACTTCGGCGTGGATGGGCTGAGCAATCCCCGGCTCCGGGAAGGATCCGGACGATGAGTCTCTTGAGTGTCCGCGACCTGTCGGTCGTCTACGAGTCGAAGGGCACGGAGTCGGTCCATGCGGTGACGAAGGTCTCCTTCGACCTCGAGCAGGGGGAGTTCGTCGGCCTGGTGGGAGAGTCCGGGTCGGGCAAGTCCACCCTGGGGTTCGCCCTCACCCGGCTGTCGAAGCCTCCGGCACGGATCAGCGGCGGCGAAATCCTCTTCGACGGGATGGACATCGCCCGGATGTCCGCCGCCGAGTTGCGCGTGCAGCGACAGGGCGGCTTTGCCATGGTGTTGCAATCCGGCATGAACGCGCTGAATCCGGTGCGCACCATTCGCAACCACTTCTTCGACATCTTCGAGGCGCACGGCCACGTGTCGAAGCACGACCGCCGTGCCCGCGCGACGGAACTGGTGCGCAAGGTGGAGTTGCCCGACACGGTGCTCGACCGGTATCCGGGCGAGCTGTCGGGGGGAATGCGCCAGCGCATCTCCATCGCGCTCGCGCTGTCGCTCGAGCCGCAACTCATGGTGTTCGACGAGCCGACGACGGCGCTCGATGTCCTGGTGCAACACGCGGTGATGAACACCATTCGTCAGCTGCAGAAAACGGAGCGGTTCACCGCGGTTCTGATCAGCCACGACCTGGGGATCGTGCTGGAGGCGACCGAGCGGGTGATCGTGCTGCACAACGGGGCGATCGTCGAAGACGCCCCCGGCGCGGAGGTGCTCGCCGCACCCAAGAATGAGTACACGCGCATGCTGCTCAGCCACTACGGGGACCCGCGCGCCGAGACCGTCGAGGTGCCGGGTCTCGCCTCCCGCGGAGCGGTGCGCAAAGCGGATCTGGCGGATGCCGCCGGCGGTAGCCCGGAGGATACCCCGATTCCCGCCGTGCGGCGTCGAGAGGGCCGGGCCGCCCGCGAGGCGATCGTCGTGTCCAACCTCTCCAAGACCTACCCGCCGCCCCGCCGCGGAGAGCGGCCGGTCCGCGCGGTGGACGATGTCACCTTCACGCTCGAGCCCGGTGCCTCCATGGCGTTGGTCGGGGCGAGCGGGAGCGGCAAGAGCACCATCGCCCGGATGATCACCGGCGTCGAGCGCTCCACCTCCGGCAGCATCTCCTTCGGCGATCTCCGGGTCGACACGATCCGGCGGCGCGACCTGAAGAGACTGCACCGCGAGGTGCAGATGGTGTTCCAGGATCCCTATGCCGCACTGAACCCGCTGCACACGGTGGAATACGCGCTCACCCGCCCCGTGCTGAACTACTCCGCCCTCAGCGGCCCCGACGTGCGCACCCGGGTGCTCGAACTTCTCGAGACGGTCGGGTTGACCCCGGTGGAACAGTACGCCGCCAAGCTCCCGCACCAGCTCTCCGGGGGACAGCGTCAACGGGTGGTGATCGCCCGGGCGCTCGCCTGCGATCCCCAGGTCATCGTCGCCGACGAACCGGTTTCGATGCTCGACGTCTCGCTTCGTGCCGGGGTGCTCGCCCTGCTGGAAAATCTGCGCGAGACGTGGGGCGTGAGCATGCTCTATATCACCCACGATCTGCTCAGCGCGCGTCTCGTCACCGATCAGATCATGGTGCTCCACGAGGGCTCCGTCGTCGAGTCGGGCGAGACGGCCGAGGTCTTGCGCCATCCGCAGGACCCGTACACCATCCGACTGCTCGACGCCGTGCCCAATCCGCGACGACGCGGCACGGAGTGACGCCTCCGTGTCCGCTGCGGTCCGACCATCTTTCATCAAGGAGACACACCATTCGTACTTTTCCTGACGGTTTCCTTTGGGGCGCGGCCACGGCCGCCCACCAGATCGAGGGCAACAACATCAACAGCAACTGGTGGGTGCACGAGCACGCCGCCGGCTCCGCGATCGCGGAACCGAGCGGGGACGCCGCCGACAGCTATCACCGCTACCGCGACGACATCCGCATCCTCGCGGAGCTCGGTCTCAACTCCTACCGCTTCAGCGTGGAGTGGGCCCGCATCGAGCCGGAGCGCGGCTTCGTCTCCCGCGCATCCATCGACCACTACCGACGCATGGTCGACACCTGCCTCGATTTCGGACTCAACCCGGTCGTCACCCTCATGCACTTCACGGTGCCGCGCTGGTTCGAGCGCGACGGATTCTGGCGGGCTCCGGATGCGGCGGACCTCTTCGCCCGCTACACCGAGCTCGCTCTGCCGATCGTCGAAACCGGCGTCGAGTACGTCTGCACCATCAACGAGCCGAACATCGCGGCGATGCTGGCGGGCGGGGAGGATGCGTCGAACCTGGTGGCCTTCGGCCTTCCGAACCCCGACCCGACGGTGGCGGATGCCCTGCTCGTCTCCCACCGGCGCAGCCGCGAAGTGCTCTCCTCGGTGTCTGGTCTGAAGACCGGCTGGACCGTTGCCACCCAGGCCTTCGCGCCGACCACCCTGCCCGACGGCTCGGTCGAGCCCGGTGCCGCGGAGGCGCTCGCCGCCTACGGCCACCCTCGCGACGACTGGTACCTCGAGAACATCGCGGGCGACGACTTCGTGGGCGTCCAGGCCTACACGCGCACCTTCATCGGACCGGACGGTCCGGTGCCCGTCGCCCCGGATGTGGAGACGACCCTCACCGGGTGGGAGTTCTTCCCGCCGGCCGCGGAGCTCGGCATCCGCGCCGCGTGGGAGCTGAGCGATCACGTGCCCGTGATGGTCACCGAGAACGGCATCGCCACGGCGGATGACTCGCGGCGCATCGCGTACACGCAGGGCGCCCTAGAGGGCATCCACTCCGCCATCGAGGACGGCATCACCGTGCTGGGGTACCAGCACTGGAGCGCCCTGGACAATTACGAGTGGGCCTCCGGCTTCGCGCCCACCTTCGGGCTCATCGGCTGGGATCGACAGACCTTCGCGCGCACACCGAAGCCGAGCGCGAAGTGGTACGGAGGGGTTGCGCGGGCGAACGGCGTGTAGTGCTCGGGGACATTCGCTCCCTCTGACCCGCCGCGGCGGGTTGCCCCGGTCACCGGCCCCACCGCGCGGCCCTGTGTCGGCCGTGCGCCCGAACGAAAGACCGCATGGCCGACAAACCGGCGCGCGGGGAGCCTTCGGCGCAAGACGGAGCCGCGGCGCGAGAGGCTAGGCCGCCGAGGGGCCTCCGCAACGCGCGCTTGGCGACCCGCGCGGATCGCCTCAGGCTTCGGACCACCCCAGGTTGCGAGCCATCCGCTCGAGGGTTGCGAGGGTCTGCTCGTACTGCTCCGCGGTGATGCCGTCGGTGGTGGACTCCCGGATGGTCGTGACCACCGCCGCCAGCCGTTCGAACGCGACCCGGCCGGGGTCGGTGATGCCGAAGCCGGATGCGGTCTCGGCCACCCATCCGCTGTCGACGAGTTCGGCGAGGTGCTCGGGAACGGACTCTGAGTCGGCCGGGTCATCGGCCGGTGAGCGCATCGGAGCGACTTCGGAGTTCAATTCGGCGCCGGTGGCATCCCGAATTGAGAGGATGTTGAGGAGCTGCCACTGGCGGCGGGTGACTCCGTGTTCCTCCAGGGTGGTGGCGAAGCGGTCCTCGATGAGGCGGTCGACTAGCTGGAGCCAGAATCCGATCGGACGGGGATCACTCATACGCTTAGGCTAGTCCGGCTCAGTACTCGAAGCCCAATTCCTCCGGGTAGTCGCCGAGCGCGGTGAGGGTGGTCGCGGCTTTCTGAAGGTGCGCGAGGGTGAGTCCGAGCACCCCGGGACCCAAACTCACGCGGGCGACACCGAGATCGGCGAGACGCCGGAGCGACACCGAGGTGGGGTTCGCGATCACCGAGACCGGGCCGCCGACATCGCGGATGGCGCGCTCGACCAGACCTTCGGTGGGCAGCCGCAGCACGAAGATGCTGGTCGCGCCGGCATCCAGGTAGCGGTTGGCCCGTTCCATGGCTCCGGCCCAGTCGGCCGGGTTGCTCATCAGGGAGTCGACTCGGGCATTGATCGCGAGCGGCACTCCGGCGGCGTCGGCGGCGGCGCGGGCGGCGGCCACTCGGGCGACCGAGCTCTCCAGATCGCGAAGGGGACCGGATGCCGCTTCAAGCGAATCCTCGATGTTGAGGCCCGCGGCCCCCGCCTCGATCAACCGTGAGACGTTGTCACGAACCCCCGCGGCATCCGCGGCGTAGCCCTTTTCGAAGTCCACCGAGACCGGGATCGACACGGCACCGGCGATGATCCGCGCGGTTTCCAGAGCCTGCTCCACGGTGAGGCCCTCGTTGTCCGGCACTCCGTGGGCGAAGCTGACGGCGTGGCTCGCGGTCGCGAGAGCCGCGACGCCGCGCGCACCGGCGACGGTGCGGGCCGAAACCGCATCCCAGACGTTGGTGACGATGAGGGGCGTACCGGGAACGTGGAGGGAGGTGAGGATGGCGGCTTTTTCCGCGGTGGAGGTCATTCCTCCAGCCTGTCACGCGACGGAGGTTGCTGCTAGCGCCGCGCCTTCACCGGGATCAGCAACACCAGCCCCGCGGCAAGCACGGCCACGATGCCGAGGATGCCCCAATACTGGGCGCCCGCGACCGCGACGAAGGTGGAGAACAGCAGCGGCGCCAGAAAGCTCACCGCCCGACCGGTGGTCGCATAGAGTCCGAACACTTCGCCCTCCCGACCGGCCGGAGTCACTCGGGCGAGGAAGGTGCGGCTCGCCGACTGCGCCGGTCCCACGAACAGGCAGAGGATGAGGCCGCCGACCCAGAACGCGTTCGGCCCGAGGTCGTGCGCGAAGAAGACGCCGAGCCCCGCGACGATCAGCCCGACGAGGGACACCACGATCACCGGCTTGGCTCCGAACCTGTCGTCGAAGAGACCGGAGACGAAGGTACTCACGCCGGCCACGACATTGGCCGCGATCGCGAAGATGATCACCTGGCTGCTGGAGAATCCGAAGGTGCCCTGGGCGAGGATGCCGCCGAAGGTGAACACCCCGACAAGTCCGTCGCGGAACAACGCACTCGAGATGAGGAAGAGCACCGTGTTGCGGCTCTCCCGCCACAGGTTCGCGATGTCGCGGAACAGAACGACATAGGACTCGAAGAACCCGACCCGATCCCGACGGTTCTCGCGGCCGATCTCGGGCACGGTGAACAGGATCGGCAGCGAGAACGCGAGTGTCCAGAGCCCGGCGATCACGGCGATCACCCGGATGTTCAGCCCGTTGTCGTGCGGAACACCGAGGAATCCGCCGGAACCGGCCGTCAAACCCACCAGGCCGAGCAGCACGAACAGCAGTAGGACGATCCCGCCGAGGTAGCCTGCCCCCCAGCCGAATCCAGACACCTTCCCGACGGTCTTCGGAGTGGACACCTGGATCAGCATCGCGTTGTAGTTGACCGTGGCGATCTCGTAGAAGACGGTCCCCGCCGACACGAGCCCGACCCCGAGCAGGAAGAACGCCGGGCGTCCTTCGACGAAAAACATGAGGGCGGTCATCACCACGACCACCCCGGTGTTGATGGCCAACCAGAGTTTGCGGCGACCCGAGGCATCCGTCCGCTGCCCGAGCACCGGGGCGATGAGCGCCACGACGACGCCGGCGATCGCTAGACCGAAGCCGAGGCTCGAGGTGAGGGATGCCTCTGCGGCGGTGTAGGCGCGATGTGCCGGCCCGGTCGGGGAGGTCTCCGCACCCCGGGCGGCGACGATCGCGGGATCGACGAAGTAGCTCGAGGTGAGGTACACGGTGAAGACGAATGTCGTGATCACGGCGTTGAACGCGGCACCACCCCAGTCCCAGAACGCCCACGCCACGACCCACCCACGGGGGATCCTCTTGCCCTCCTGAAGGTCGAGGCCCGCCACGGTGCCGATCCGTGCGGGTTTCGCAGCCGTGGGGGCTGGGGGTGAGTCCGTGTTACCGGGCGTCGTCGTGTCGGTCATGGTCAGAGGCTACTTGGCCGGTGCGGCCGGGCGGTAGACATTCGGAGTGCCCGTCGCCCAGCCCATGTTCGGGTGCCGACCTCGGTGAGAACTCACCGGCTCTGCGGGGTCTCCGCCAGCAGTCCCCGCCCGCGAAACTCCCTCCGCTCGATCGGCGCAAAAACCACGCGTTCCACGACGATGCCGAGGGCAAGGGTCACGAAGATCGTCACCGGTACGCCGGGAAGGTCCGCGCGCTGGCGGCTCTGTTGCAGCAGTGCGCCGAGCCGGAAGCCGAGGGATCCACCGGTTGCGATGGTCTCCGCCGCCTTCGGCGAGCACCAGGAGATGGCCCAGCCCTGTTTGAGGCCGGCGAGGTAGCCGGGCGGGGCGGCGGGCAGCACGATGAGCCGCGCCTGCTGCAGCCGGGATGCCCCGAGCGCGGCACCTACCCGGCGCAGGGGCGGCGGAACCTGGTCGAAAACCGACACGAATCCGTTGGCGATCGAGGGGACGGCGCCCATCAGCACCACGAAGTACACGGTGGCATCGGCCAACGTCCTGCCCCGGATGCGGCGAGGCCGCGGAGCGCGTCTCGGTTGCGAGGGGAGCGGTTGCGAGGGGAGCGGTTTCGACGGGAGGTGGTGGCACCGTGGGAGATCCCGACGAGCGCGGCGAATGCTGCCGGCACCCCGATCAGTCTTCGGCAGCGCCCGTCCGCGCCCGGCTCGCGTTACCGGAGGAGTCGCCGCCCGGCTAGTGAACGCGCTCACCCCCCCCAAAACGCAGGAGATTCGCCACGAAACGCCGCCGGTCGCCGCGAGAAGGGGCATCTCGTGGCGAATCTCCTGCGTTTTGAGGGGGAGACGACAGGGGGCGGGGTCAGTACAGCTCTCCGACGGCCTCTGCGCAGAGCTCGTCGGCGTCGCAGTCGACGCCCTGGCGCAGGAACCAGTCGCACACGTTGACGCAGTCCCGTTGCAGCAGGCTCATCCCGTTGGGGTTGCTCACCACCTCAACGAGCTGTGGCAGGTCGATCGCGACCACCCGATCGTGATGCACGAGAAGGTTGTAGGGCGAAAGGTCGCCGTGTGCGGTTCCGGCGCGTGCGAACCCGAGCAGGATGTGTCGCACCTGCGCGAAATACTCCGCGAGCCTGGGAGCGGATGCCCGCACCTGCGCCAATCGGGGTGCGGCGGTGGTGCCGTCGCCCACGAATTCCATCAGCAGCTCCGTCCCGAGCACCTGCACGGGGTAGGGAACGGCGATGCCGCGCTCGTACATGACGCAGAGTGCCTCGAACTCGGCATTCGCCCAGGCGCCGGCCGCGACGGAGCGCCCGTAGGCCGAGCCGCGAGCCACCGCCCGGGCGTCCCGGGAGCGTCGCATCCCCCGCCCCTCCCGGTATTGCGAGGAGCGGTGGAAGTCGCTGGTCTCGGGGCCGCGGTAGCGCTTGGCGGCGAGGATGCTCGAGCGCGCCGAGCCCGGTACGGCGCGCTCGATGAGGAAGACATCCGCCTCCTTGCCGCTCTTGACGATGCCAAGCTCGGTGTCGAATGCGCCGGCCTCGACGACGACCCAGTCGGGGAAGGGCCGTGGACCGCGCTGGCTCGGCACGGTGGAGAACCAGGTGGACCAGCGTTGGCCGTCACCCGGCTCGAGATCGGAGAAGGACGGAACAGCAAAGGAGGGAAGGTCGGATGACACGAAATGACTCCTGGGAAACGGAGGTCACTCGGCAAGGATGTTAGGCGGTGACCTCGAGGGAAAGGGAAACGTGGCAGGGCACAATGACCGTGGTCATGGCAGTTCCTCCTCTCGAGACTCGGTGCTAACGCAGGATGCAAGCATGGCGCAGATCACGCGAAACTGACAGTTGAGCCAGAGAGGCTCAAGTTTTGGCGGTCCGACTTGACAAGGGCATGCGCTCGTTCCAAACTTGAGTACGTGGGACTCAAGTCTCACCCTGGATCTCAAGAAACAGACCCCACGCAGCACCGCACAAACAAGGAGAAAGAGCATATGGCTCGAGCAGTAGGCATCGACCTCGGAACCACGAACTCCGTCGTATCGGTACTCGAGGGTGGAGAACCCACCGTCATCACCAACGCCGAAGGTTTCCGTACGACTCCCTCCGTCGTCGCCTTCACCAAGGATGGCGAGGTTCTCGTCGGCGAGACGGCGAAGCGGCAGAATGTCACCAACGTCGACCGAACCATCTCGTCGGTCAAGCGCCACATGGGCACCGACTGGACCGTCGACATCGACGGCAAGAAGTACACCCCGCAGGAGATTTCGGCCCGAATCCTCGCCAAGCTCAAGCGCGACGCGGAGCAGTACCTCGGCGAGGCCGTGACCGACGCGGTCGTCACCGTGCCCGCGTACTTCAACGACGCCGAGCGCCAGGCCACCAAGGAGGCCGGCGAGATCGCCGGACTCAACGTGTTGCGTATCATCAACGAGCCCACCGCCGCGGCTCTCGCCTACGGCCTCGACAAGGGCAAGGAAGACGAGCTCATTCTGGTTTTCGACCTCGGTGGCGGAACCTTCGACGTCTCCCTGCTCGAAGTGGGCAAGGACGACGACTTCTCCACCATCCAGGTGCGCTCGACCGCCGGCGACAACCGCCTCGGTGGGGATGACTGGGACCAGCGCGTCGTCGACTACCTGATCAAGCGTTTCAAGGACTCGACCGGGGTGGACGTCTCCGGAGACAAGATCGCCAAGCAGCGTCTCAAGGAGGCTTCGGAGCAGGCGAAGAAGGAGCTTTCGAGTTCCATGAGCACGTCGATCCAGCTGCCCTACCTCTCCCTCACCGAGAACGGCCCGGCCAACCTCGACGAGACGCTCACCCGCGCCAAGTTCGAAGAACTCACCGCCGACCTGCTCGAGCGCACCCGCAAGCCCTTCCAGGACGTCATCAAGGAGGCCGGGATCAAGGTCGCGGATGTCGCGCACGTCGTGCTCGTCGGTGGATCGACCCGCATGCCCGCGGTCGTGGATCTCGTGAAGAAGCTCACCGGTGGCAAGGATCCGAACAAGGGCGTCAACCCGGACGAGGTTGTCGCCGTCGGTGCCGCCCTGCAGGCCGGCGTGCTGAAGGGTGAGCGCAAGGACGTGCTGCTCATCGACGTGACCCCCCTGAGCCTCGGTATCGAGACCAAGGGTGGCATCATGACCAAGCTCATCGAGCGGAACACCGCCATCCCCACCAAGCGAAGCGAGACCTTCACCACCGCGGACGACAACCAGCCGTCGGTGGCGATCCAGGTGTTCCAGGGCGAGCGTGAGTTCACCCGGGACAACAAGAACCTCGGGACCTTCGAACTGCAGGGAATCGCCCCGGCGCCTCGCGGCATCCCGCAGGTCGAGGTCACCTTCGACATCGACGCCAACGGCATCGTGCACGTGTCCGCCAAGGACAAGGGAACCGGCAAGGAACAATCGATGACCATCACCGGCGGATCGTCGCTGTCGAAGGAGGACATCGAGCGCATGGTGCGCGAGGCCGAGGAGCACGCGGCGGAGGACAAGGAACGCCGGGCGACCGCCGAGACCCGCAACACCGCCGAGCAGCTCGCCTACTCCACCGACAAACTCCTCAAGGAGAACGCCGAGAAGCTTCCGGATGACGTGAAGTCCGAGGTGCAGGCGGATGTCGATGCGCTGAAGAGCGCCCTCGCCGGCGACGACGAGGCCGCCGTGAAGACCGCGTTCGAGAAGCTCAGCGAGAGTCAACAGAAGCTCGGCGAGGCCATCTACGCGCAGGCGCAGGCCGCGGCATCCGCTGAGGAGGCCGCCGAGGGCGAACCCGCTCCTGCGGCCTCCGACGAGGACATCGTCGACGCCGAAGTTGTCGAAGACGAGCCGGAGGCGACCGACACGAGCGACTCGACCAAGCCCAAAGGCAAGAAGTAGCGCCGATGGCAGCCAACAAGAATCCGAAGCCCGGAAAGGGCTCTGGCGACGACGAGGAGGCCAAGGCGGTCGCGGCGGCCGCGGCGGCCGCCGAAGCCGACGGCCTGATCGAGGCCGAGGGCCCGGATGTCGAGACCTCGTTCACCGACGAGGACCTCGCCTTCCTGGCATCCGGCGGCGAGTCGGCAGGTGACACCGGAGTTGACGTCGTCGACACCGACCCGGCCGCGGAGATCCTCGAGGACCTCAAGAGGGTGCAGGCCGAATTTGCTAACTATCGCAAGCGGGTGGCGCGGGACCGGGAGGCGAATCGGGATGCGAACATCGCGGAGGTCGTGAAGTCGCTTCTTCCGGTGTTCGACGACCTGTCGCTCGCCGAGGCCCACGGCGATCTCACCGAGGGCCCGATGGTGGTGATCGTGGCGAAGATGCGCGCGAGTCTCGAGAAGTTCGGGCTCACCGCGGTCGGGGAGAAGGGCGATGTCTTCGATCCGCACCTGCACGAGGCGCTCGTGCAGCTGCCGACCGCCGGCGTCACCGTCAACACCGTCGCCGATGTGATCGCCCCGGGCTACAAGCTCGGGGAGCGACTGCTGCGCCCCGCAAAGGTCGCGGTCTCCGTTCCCGCAGAATAGAACCACCCGTTGATCGGGAAGGTCGGCCACGACCGTGCCGAGGCTTCTGACGAAGAGTCTCGACACGGTCGTGGCCGGAATGCTCGATCGGCACTCCCGCACTTTCCGTACCGAAGGAGGCTCTTGTGGCCAGCCAGGATTGGTTCGACAAGGACTTCTACGCCGTCCTTGGCGTCTCCAAGGACGTCTCCGCCGCGGATCTGAAGAAGGCGTATCGCAAGCTCGCCCGTAAGTACCACCCCGACTCCAACCCGGGAAACGCGGCCGCCGAGGCGAAGTTCAAGGAGATCAGCGAGGCGAACTCCGTGCTCTCGGATGCCGAGCAGCGCAAGGAGTACGACCAGATGCGCGCGATGGGTCCTGGTCGCGCCCGCTTCACCTCCGGAGCCCCCGGCCAGAGTGCCGGGTTCGAGGATGTCTTCGGCGGCATGTTCGGCCAGGGCGGGCGCCAACGCTCCGGGTCCGCCGGCTTCGAGGACATCTTCACCGGCATGTTCGGCCAGGGCGGCTTCGGGCAGTCTTCCGGAGGCTTCCGTGGTGCCGGTGGGCCAACGAAGGGCCGTGACCAGACGGCGGGCACCACCCTCGACTTCCACACCGCCATCAACGGCGACACCGTGAAGCTGCAACCAGCGGAGGGCAAGCCGATCAGCGTGAAGATCCCGGCCGGCGTGAGCGACGGGCAGAAGATCCGGCTCAAGGGTAAGGGGGAGCCGAGCTCCGATGGTGGTCCTCCCGGTGACCTGACGATCACCGTGACCGTGCGGCGACATCCGGTGTTCGAGCGCGACGGCCTCAATCTCCGGGTGGATGTGCCCGTCACCTTCACCGAGGCGACTCTCGGAGCCACGATCGAGGTTCCGACCCTCGGCGGTGACCCGGTGAAGCTGAGGGTGGCGGCAGGGACCCCCTCGGGTCGCGTGCTCCGGGTAAAGGGGCGGGGCGTGACGACGGACAAGGGCGTCGGCGACCTGCTGGCGACAGTGCAGGTGGCGGTGCCCTCCCATCTCACGACCGATGCGCGGGAGGCGTTGGAGAGATTCGCGGCGCTGCAGCCGAACGAGAATCCGCGCGCCGAGCTGATCGCCAAGTCGCGGGCCTGAGCGGGAAGGCACCGGCATGGAAGCGACCGATCCCGTCTTCGCGATCGCGATTGCGGCCGAACTCGCGGGAATGCATCCGCAGACGCTGCGCCAATACGACCGGCTCGAGCTCGTGATCCCCCAGCGCACGTCCGGGCAGTCCCGCCG
>JANMBI010000073.1:0-38340 GCA_031360325.1 Frigoribacterium sp.
ACGACCCGCAACCCGGCGTGCACCCGGCGCACGGCATCCGCAAGGTCGTGTGAGGGGATGTCTTTGACGACGAAGCCGGATGCCCCGGACTCGAGCGCGCGCCGGAGGTAGCCGGGCCGGCCGAAGGTCGTGACGATGAGCGAGCGGCAGGCGAGCCCGGAGTCACGCAATTGGCGGGCGACGGCAATACCGTCGAGTCCCGGCATCTCCACATCGAGCAGGGCGACGGATGCTGCGCTGCTCGCCACGAGATCGAGCACCTCGTCCCCGCGACCCACCTGGCCGACAACCTCGATGTCGGGTTCGAGCGACAGCAGCGAGGCGAGGGCGCCGCGAACCAGGGCCTGGTCATCGGCGATCACGATGCGGATCGGTTCACTCATGCGCTACTTCGCACTACGAGTTCGAATCCGCCGTGGGAGCTGTGCCCCACGAGCAGTTCTGCTGCCGCCTCGGCGCTGCGTTCGCGGAGGCCGCGCAGCCCGCTGCCCAGGACGGTCCCGCCCGGATACGTGGCTCTCAGCGCCGTCGCACCCCCCGTCTCGCCCAACATCCTCTTGTCGGGGCCGCGCCCGTCATCCGCCACTTTCAGGGAATGCGTCTCGATGGTCACCCAGCACGCCGCTGCCCCCGAGTGGCGGATGACGTTGGTGACGCCCTCGCGCAACACCCACGCGAACAGGCTCCCGAGCCGCGCGTCCAGCGCGGGAACCGAGTCGGGCAGGTGGGAGGCGATGCCGGCCGACTCGAGGGCGGTGCGCGAGGCGACGAGTTCGGAATCCAGGCTGACCTCGCGATAGTTCGACACGGCGAGGCGCAGGTCGGCAAGCGCGCTTCGCGTGAGGCGTTCGATGTCCGCAATCTCGGCCTCGGCCTTCACCGGGTCGATTGTGACCAGGCGGCGCGCGAGTTCCGATTTCACCGTGACGACCGTCAGGGTGTGGCCGAGTACATCGTGCAGGTCACGACTGAATCGAGCGCGCTCCTCTACAACGGCCAGCCGGGCAATCTCGTCGTTGGCCACCCGGAGGTCGAGGTTGGAGCGGGAGACGAGTCGGAGCCCGATGAGGGACGCGGCGGTCACCGCGGTCACGATCGGGGCGAAGAGCAGGCCGATGATGAATGCCACCGAAGCCCCGATGGCGAGCTGAACGAGAACCACCAGCACCGAGATGCCGACCGCCAGCCGAGGAGGCAGGTTGGTGAAGGCCGCGAGGGAGACGACGAGCAGCCACATCCAGATCGCGATCGGTCCGATCAGAGGGAAGAGCAGCCAGGAGGCCGCCCAGAATGCGGCGATCGCGATCAGGCGGACGCGGATGCTTTCGTGCCAGACGACCGGACCGAGCAGCATGAAGACCGCGTAGAGCACGGCCAGCAAACCGAGGCCGAGCACCTTCGATAGCACGGGAAGGTGGAGGAACACGACGCTCGCCACGAGGACGGACTGCCAGAGGAGGGCCGATGCGGCCCCGATGTACCAGGAACGGGCGCCGTGCGCGCGCAACCGATCGCGCACGGTCATCCGTTGCTCCGTCACTGCGGTCTGGGTCTGCACCTTAGCCACCCTATTGCGGCCCACTCAGGCGCGGGCGGCATCGCGACGGTAGCGCCAGGTGATCAGGGCGGCGAGTGCGGCGGTCCAGGCGGCGAGGATCACAATCGGCAGCAGCGCGTTGCCCGCGCCATTCGCTCCGATCTGGCCGAGCTTGTTGAGCCAGTAGGACGGCACCGTCTGCGCGATCGAGATCACCCAGGTCGGCATCACCTCGAGGGGGATCCACAGCCCGCCGAGTATCGCCATGCCGAGGAAGACCACCGTGAAGAGGGGCTGGGCGAAGGACGGGCGTGCGTACTGCCCGAGGGCCACCGCGATGAGGGCGAAGGGGATGACGCCGATCCAGATGCCGAGGATCGCGGTGAACCAGTGCAGGGCGTCCATCCGCGCCCCGAGCACGACGATCGACACGGCGCACAGCACGATGATCGTGCAGAGCGCAACGACGAGCGCTGCCGCGACTTTCGATACCAGGTAGCCGACGCCCGACAGCGGCGTGATGCGCAATTGGCGGTTCCACCCGATCGAGCGCTCGGTGGTGATGGCGAACGCCTGCGAAAGGGCGGCGAGCATGCCGCCGTACGAAGCCATCTGGACGGTCGTGACGATGAGCCAGGGCAGTCCGGATCGCTGCTCCTGCTGACCGCTCGACCCGTAGAGCGACCCGAAGATCAGCAGCATCACCAGCGGAATCACGAAGGTGAAGGCGAGAGAGCGCACGTTGCGCAACTGGCGAAGGGACTCGAGGAGGATGTAGCGATACGGCATGGTCAGACTGCTTTCGTGAGGAGCGGAACGGCTTCAGCGGTGAGGGCGAGGAACGCGTCATCCATCGAGTGCGCCGTGATCTCGATGTCCCGCGCGGACGGCACGGCGGTGAGCAGAGCCCGCAGGGTGCGGTCTGAGTCGTCGGTCACCAGCGTGAAGCGGTCGGTTCGCCGATCGTGGGAGCGGATGCCCGGGAGTCGCGGGATCATCGCGGCCGCGGCATCCGCATCCCCGCTGTCGACTTCGAACCTGATCGTGCGGCCGGAGACGACCGACTTGACTTCGGCCGGAGTGCCATCGGCGACGACCCGCCCGGCGCCGAGAATAACGATGCGGTCGGCGAAGAAGTCGGCCTCGTCGAGGTAGTGGGTGGCGAACACCACGGTGCGACCCTCGGCGGTGAACTGGCGCATCGACAGCCAGAAGTCCCGGCGAGACTCGACGTCCATGGCGGCGGTCGGTTCATCGAGGATCAGCAGTTGCGGGTCGGACACCACGGCGACGGCGAATCGCGCGCGCTGCAATTGCCCGCCGGAGAGTTTGCTGACCCGTCGGGCGGCGAGGTCGAGGATGCCGGCTCGCTCGAGCGCGTTCTCGACGGGGAGGGGCGCGCGATGCGCACTCGCGACGAGGGCAACGGTCTGTGCAACCGTGAGATCGGGAAGCAGCGCGCCGCCCTGCAGCATGGCGCCCACTCGTCCGTCGACGATCGCCGCCCGCGGGTCACCGCCGAACAGCTGCGCGGTGCCGGCTGTGGGATGCGAGAGGCCGAGCGCGAGATCGATCGTGGTGGACTTACCGGCACCATTTGGCCCGAGCAGTGCAACGACCTCTCCGCGATCGATCTGGAGGTCCACGTCGACGACGGCGTGCACCGGGCCGAAGTCCTTCGAGAGGCCGGTGAGTCGGATGGCGGGAGCTGTCATGCTCCCAGCATCGGTCCGCGCCGTCTCGCCGCGCCACGACTGCACTCACGCTCTCCCCGTGACTTTTGTCATCGGCGGCGCGCGCGTCGATGCGCAGTGCAACCGTGCTGCCATTCGTCAGCCATGCCGTCAAAGGTTTTGCAGCATGGCTGACGAAAGCCCGCGCGGTTCGCCGGCAGCAGTCAGTCGAACCGCACGAAGGCCCGAAGCGGCCCGCCGGCAACACCGGCTGACTCGACATAGCCGAGCGATTCGCAGAACCGGCGTTGTGCGGGCTCATCATCGGTGAGCAATACCTTCTGGCGCACATGCCCATAGGGTGCGAGCACCGCGCGCACCAGCGCACCTCCCACGCCGCGACCCTGGTGGGAGGGATTCACCAGAACATCCTGCCGGTAACAGATGGTTGCGCCATCCGACAAGACTCGTGCCAGCCCGATGAGCACACCGCCGACTCGCGCGATCACCAGGGTGGATGATCCGGCGAGGGCCAGCCGAAGCGTGCCGACATCCCGGGTGTAGGTCGACCAGCCCACTGAGTCGTAGAGCCCGATCAACTCGTCGGAAGCGACCCGATCCGATGTAACGACCTCGATGACTGTCATGACAGCTGCTTCCCGTGCATAACTCCTGCAATCCGGTGGCCCGGCGGCGCGGCCCCAGTGGCACAGCGCGCCAGCGCCGCCTACCCGGACGATTGCAGGAGTTATGCGGGCGCTGCGGCGCAGCCAAGCCCAACGGGGGCGTCGGCGGCGCCTGCCCGGCATCACGCCACCACTCCGGTACCGTTGAGCCAGACATCCGCAGTCGAAGAAGGAAGGGCAGGTCGGTGTACCTCAAGAGCCTGACCCTCAAGGGGTTCAAGTCCTTCGCGCAGCCCACCACCTTCGCCTTCGAGGAGGGGGTCACCTGTGTGGTCGGGCCGAACGGCTCCGGCAAGTCCAATATCGTCGACGCCCTCGCCTGGGTGATGGGGGAGCAGGGGGCCAAGACCCTGCGCGGCGGCAAGATGGAGGACGTGATCTTCGCCGGCACGGCGACGAAGGGTCCGCTTGGGCGAGCCGAGGTCATCCTCACCATCGACAACGCGGATGGTGCCCTGCCAATCGACTACGCCGAGGTGACGATCAGTCGCACTCTGTTCCGCAACGGCGGGTCGGAGTACGCGATCAACGGCGACACCTGCCGCCTGCTCGATGTGCAAGAGCTGTTGAGCGACTCCGGACTCGGCCGCGAGATGCACGTTATCGTCGGCCAGGGACAACTGGACGCCGTGCTGCACGCGAGCCCCGAAGAACGTCGCGGATTCATTGAGGAGGCTGCCGGCATCCTGAAGCATCGTCGCCGCAAAGAGAAGACGATTCGCAAGCTTGACGCGATGCAGGCCAACCTCACCCGGCTCTCCGACCTCGCGGGGGAGATCCGCCGACAGCTCAAGCCCCTCGGTCATCAGGCCGAAATCGCCAAGGAGGCCCAGTCGATCGCATCGATCGTGCGAGATGCTCGCGCGAGGCTCCTCGCCGACGAAGTGGTCACTCTTCGCGCCGGGATCACGGAATCGAGCCGAAGCGAGAGCGAGCGAAAGACGGAGCGCATCGTGCTGCAGGAGCAGCTCGACCAGGCCAAGCTGCGCGAACACCGCATCGAACAATCGCAGGAGGGGGATGCTGTGGATGTCGCGCGGCGAACCGCCTTCGGCCTCGAATCGGTGCAGGAGCGCCTGCGCAATCTCTATTCTCTCGCCAACCAGCGCCTATCGCTCCTCAGCCAACAGGCGGAGAGTCCGGAGGCCGCGAACAGGGTCACCCGGCAGATGGTGACCGACGCCGAGGACGAGGTGGGACGCATCCAGGCCACCATCGCCGAGGCTGAGGCCGTGTGGCACGCGGCGCAGGCCGCGACGGCGGTTGCCCGCGCCAACCTCGACGGACTCGACGAACAGATCGCCTACCAGTCGTCGCTGATTTCCCGTCACGACCTCGAAATTTCGGGGCTCACCGGTCGCAAAGACAGCGCGTCCTCCAGACTTGCGGCCGTACGTGGGGAGGTGCTGCGCCAACAGAACGCGTTGGATGCCGCCTACGAGCGTCGCGAAACCGCCCGGGCCGCCTTCGCCCAGCTCGAGTCGGAGGCGGTGGTCACCGACACCGGAGAGACTGATCTCGACACCGCCTACGAGACCGCACAGGCCGAGGTGGTCGATTCCGAGGCGGAGATCGACCGTCTGCGTGAGGCACTGCACGGTCATGAACGCGAACGAGACGCGCTCGGCGCGCGTGTCAGCGCCCTGTCATCCGCGATGGATCAGAAGGACGGATCGAGCGCGCTGGTCGCGGCCGGGCTTCACGGCATCCAGGGGCTGGTCGCCGAACACGTGCAGGTGCAACCCGGTTATGAGGCCGCGATCGCGGCGGCGCTCGGATCCCTTGCGGATGCCGTGCTCGCGTCGACCAGGGATGCCGCACTTGCGGCGATCGAGCTGTCCCGCTCGAGCGACTTCGGCAGGGTGGAAATCGTCGTTTCGGCCGCACCGCCGCGCGGGGCACGCTCCGCTGGCTCGCTCGTCACGGCCCAGAGCGTGGTCAGGGCGCCGGAGGGGGTCGCCGAACTTCTCGGGGGCACCCTGATCGCCGACGATCTCGCGGCGGCGAGTCACGTCCTGGCGCATCTGCCCGAGGGGTTCACCACCGTCATCACGCTGGCCGGAGACGTGCTCAGCCCCTGGGTGGTCAAGGGGGGATCGGGGGCCAAGAGATCGCGCCTCGAACTCGTCGCCGATCGGGATGCGGCGAAACACCGTCTAGGGGAGGTTACCTCGCTCATCGAGCGGGCTCGTTTCGCGCTCTCCGAGCAGCGCGGACGACTCGAAGTGGCCAAGGAGCAGTCCACCCGTGCCCTCGCGGCCCTGCGGCAGTTTGATGCACAGCTCGCCGCGCAGACCGAGAAGCTGAACCGACTGCGCGTTCAGGTCGAGGCCGCCGCAGCCGAGGCCGACCGGCTCGAACGCGGACTCGCCCTCGCCACCGACTCTGTTTCGGATGCCGCATCCTCCGCCGAACGTGCTGCGCAGGAACTCGACGCCGTCGTCTCCCGCCCCCGTCCGATCCTCGACGTCTCCGCTCGGGATGGCGTGGTCGCCGATCTCGACGAGGCCAGAGAGCGCGAGGTCGAGGCGCGACTGCAGGTGGAGACCGCCGGCGAGCGTGTCCGTGCCGAGCAGCTGCGGGCGACCCAGTTGGCAAGGCAACTCGATGCCGAACGGGAGGCCGCCGACGAGGCGGCCAGACGCGCCGTGATTCGGCGTCGGCAGGTGGCATCCGCCCAGACGGTGCTCGATGCGTTGCCGGCGGTGTTGGATGCCGTGGACCGCTCGGTCTCCGAGGCCCGGGTGCAACTCGCCGCACGGCAGGCGGAGCGGGCCGCTCAGAACGAAGAACTGGCCGAGCTGCGTCGCGCAGAGAACGCGCTGCGGGAGCGGCTCACGTCCATCGGGGAAGACGTCCACGGGCTCGAGATGCAGGTTTACGAGAAGAAGCTGCACCTTTCGACGCTGCTGGAGCGGGCCGGCGAGGAGCTCGGCCTGGTGGAGGACGTGCTCGTGGCCGAGTACGGCCCGGAACAGCCGGTGCCCGTTGCCCCCGCTGCACCGAAAACGCAGGACATTCGCCACGAAATGCCCGAAATGGCGGCGGATGGCGCGGATGGTGGCGAATCTCCTGCGTTTTCGGAGGCGTTTTCGGAGGGGTTTTCGGAGGGGGGAGGGGGCGGCGCGACCGGCATCCCGTTTGTGCGGGCCGAGCAGGAGGCGCGCCTCGCGAAGGCCGAGCGCACCCTCGCTCAGCTCGGGCGGGTCAACCCGCTCGCCCTCGAGGAGTTCGCGGCACTCGAGCGGCGGCACAGGTTCCTCGCCGAGCAGCTCACCGACCTCACCTCCACGCGCGCCGACCTCCTCACGATCATCGGAGAGATCGACGGCAAGATGGAGGAGATCTTCGCGAGCGCGTTCGAAGACACCAGGGACGCCTTCGATGCCGTCTTTCCGATCCTCTTTCCCGGCGGCACCGGAAGCATCCTGCTTACCGATCCTGACAACATGTTGACAACCGGCATCGAGGTCACGGTGCGCCCGGCCGGAAAGAAGATCGAACGCCTGTCGCTCCTGAGCGGTGGTGAGAGATCCCTTGCGGCGGTGGCACTTCTGATCGCGATCTTCAAGGCCAGGCCGAGCCCCTTCTACATCATGGATGAGGTGGAGGCGGCCCTCGACGACGCCAATCTGGGGCGCCTGCTCCAGATCTTCGAGGATCTGCGCCAGACCTCCCAACTCATCGTGATCACCCACCAGAAGCGCACGATGGAGATCGCGGACGCCCTGTACGGCGTCAGCATGCGAGCGGACGGCATCAGCGCGGTCGTCGGGCAGCGAGTGAAGACGGAGCAGGCCAGCTAGATTCCGACCGCCGGGACCAGATGTCTCGGGCCGTCCCGCCCCGATCTGCCGTGTTTTCGGGATGAAGCCGGGGCAGAGGCCGCAGAGTGTGCAACCCAGCAGAAGACTCCACCTGACCCGAGAGGTTGCTGGACCCGGTCCACAAATTGCGTAGGCTGGTCGCATGGTCGAAATCGTGATCGCCGGACTCGCCCCGGATCTCCTGCCCTATCCCGAAGGGCTCGCCCTCCAACGCAGCATCCACTCCGCGGTGGTGGAGGGGACGCGCTCCGACACGGTGTTGTTGCTCGAGCATCCGTCGGTCTACACCGCGGGCACGCGTACCGAGGCGAGCGAGCGGCCGGATGACGGCTCGCCGGTGATCGACGTCGACCGAGGCGGGAAGATCACCTGGCACGGACCGGGACAATTGGTCGGCTACCCGATCCTTCGCCTGTCGGACCCCATCGATGTGGTCGCCTACGTTCGTCGGCTCGAGGAACTGCTCATCGAGGTGATCGCCTCCTTCGGTGTCGCCGGGGTTCGTGTGGCAGGCCGATCGGGGGTGTGGGTGACCGACGGCGCCCGCGAGGAGAAGATCGCGGCCATCGGCATCCGCGTCGCCGGCGGCGTGACCATGCACGGCTTCGCCCTCAACTGCAGCAACTCGCTCGACGCCTACGAGCACATCGTCGCGTGCGGCATCCAGGATGCCGGCGTCACAACGATCAGCCGAGAGGTCGGCCGCGAGGTCACGCCGGCGATGGCCGCCGCGGCGGTCACGGAACTGTTCGAGAGCATCGTCGGGGAAACAGCAGCGGTGACGGCATGACGGCGGCACCCGACGGGCGGCGGATGCTGCGCCTCGAGATCCGCAATACCGAGACTCCCATCGAGCGCAAGCCCCCATGGATCAAGACCGTCGCCCACCAGGGGCCAGAATACCTCGAGCTGCAGAAGCTGGTGAAGGACGAGGGCCTGCACACGGTTTGCCAGGAGGCGGGCTGCCCCAACATCTATGAGTGTTGGGAGGACCGCGAGGCCACCTTCCTCATCGGCGGCGCTCAGTGCACCCGCCGCTGCGACTTCTGCCAGATCGACACCGGCAAGCCCGCCGACTATGACACGGATGAGCCTCGCCGGGTCGCCGAGTCTGTGCTGAGTATGCGGTTGCGGTATGCGACAGTCACCGGCGTCGCTCGCGACGACCTCCCAGACGAGGGTGCCTGGCTGCACGCGGAGACGGTTCGCCGCATTCACTCCGTGAACCCGGGCACCGGCGTGGAAATCCTCGCCACCGATTTCTCGGGAAACCCCGACCTGCTCGCCGAGGTGTTCTCTTCGCGGCCGGAGGTCTTCGCCCACAATGTGGAGACGGTGCCGCGACTGTTCAAGCGCATCCGACCCGCCTTCCGGTACGAGCGTTCGCTCGGCGTGATCACGAACGCCAGGGATGCGGGACTCATCACGAAATCGAACCTGATCCTCGGCATGGGCGAGGAGCGTGCGGAGATCAGCCAGGCGCTGCAGGACCTTCACGACGCGGGAACCGACATCATCACGGTGACCCAGTACCTGCGGCCCACGGCCCGACACCTGCCGGTGGCGCGATACCTTCCGCCCCAGGAGTTCATCGAGATCAAGGAGGAGGCCGAGGAGATCGGATTCCTCGGGGTGCTGGCCGGCCCCCTGGTGCGCTCGTCCTACCGTGCCGGACGCCTGTGGGCGCAGTCGATGCACCGTAAGGGTCTCGCGCTTCCCGAGCATCTCGCGCACCTCGCCGACACGGAGTTGGGGTTCGCCCAGGCCGTCTAGCCGGCCGCTACGAGGGCGTGGTCGTTGACGGTGAGGACGCGCCAGCCCTCGCCGATCCGCTCGAAGGTGGCCGTGGACCCGTTGTCGATCGGGGGGAGTTTCTGCCCGGCGAGGGCCCCGAGCGTGTAGCGGATGATCGTGCCGTGGCAGACGATCACGACGTTGGCGTCGCCGTAGTCGTCGGCGATGCGATCGAGAGCCGCGATGCCGCGAGCGACCACGGAGTCGAGGCTCTCGAGCCCGGGATAGTCGTGGTCGGGCCAGCGGGCCTCGATGTCTTCCGCGGTCGCGCCCTCGCCGTCGCCGTAGTGGCGCTCGACGAGTTCGCCGTAGCTGGGACCGAGCGCGATGCCGAGACCGTCGGCGATGATCTCGGCCGTCTCACGGGCGCGACTGAGCGGTGAGCTCACGACGGCATCCCAGCGGGTGCCCGCGAGCACGCCGACCGCTTCTCTGGCCTGCTCGCGCCCCGTGTCATTGAGGGGGATGTCGGAAGATCCCTGCAGCCGCAGGTCTCGATTCCAGTCGGTCTGGCCGTGGCGGATGAAGGCGAAAGTCACCCTTCTAGTCTGCCCTGTCCGGCCGGGGGTCCCGCCACAGGGTCTTGGTTGGCCTCTAGAATCGGCATCCAGAGATCAGCCGATCGAGCGCCGGCGTGCCGCGAGGGTCCCCGGCCAGGGCGTCCTCAAGCTCCGAGGCACGGGAGCGCAGTTCGTCGGCCGCGTCTCGGGTATGGGCGCCGAACCAGAGCTCACCGCGTCGGTCGTGCATCAGGTGGCGCCAATAGGCGAGCACGACGGCTGTCGGCAACCAGCGATACATCATCCGGAGACTCGCAGGAATCTCCGTGTTCCCGTGCTCCCGAAGACCGACGAGTGCCTCCCGGGTGGCCGTCACCATCAGTCGAAGAGTGTCCGGATCGGCCGAAAGCCGCCCCGGGTCGATACCCACGCGCCCGAGCGCACAGGCGATCGGCACGGTGAACGCCTCGTGTCCGAGCATCCAATCGTGGATGTTGGCGCTGATCCCGGTGGGGAAACCGGCGATACTGAACTCCGTTTGCAGTCGGCGAATTCGTGCGGTCATCGCACCGTCCGGTTCGCTCAACATCGTTCTCTGCCGACCGATCTGCGCGAAGCGGGTGGTCGAGCCCACCTGCACCCCGGTGACCGAGGGAAATCCGAACAGCGCCCGCGGACCGAGGGTTTCCGCGAGCACGCCCTGGTGGCCGTCGAGGTCGCCGAGGAAGAGAACATCCGAATTGTCGGTCATCTCGCAGAGCACGGGAAGCGTGCCGAGCACCTGCTTCGCCCGGACCGCTACGACGACGAGGTCGAAAGTGTCGGCGATCTCGAGCGCATCGGTGGCTCGAACATCGAAGATGGTGTGCGTTTCGACCAGCGGCTCGTCGAGGATCAACCCCACTGCCCGGAGTTCCGACAGGCGCCCGTTTCGTGCCAGGAACGTCAACTCGTGCCCGACCTGGAGCAGTCGACCGGCGTACACGCTTCCGATAACGCCGGCGCCGACCGCCAGGATTCGCAACGGAGATCTCCTTTCCTCCCAACCGGGGTTTTCCCCCCACCGCTCACCCAACCACATCCCCGGCCGAGCCATCGACGCCGGGCCCAACGGCGGCGTGCCGTCTCGGTGGCGAACGCGCGTGTCGAGCGGGACGCCCCGCCGCCATCTGGCCGGTCGCTAGCATGGGCGTATGGCTTCTCCCTGGTCCCTCTCGGGCGCGCTCAAGGGCATGTTCGCTCGCAAGACCATCGACGACGAGACCTGGGAGGACCTCGAAGACGCGCTCATCACCGCCGACTTCGGTGCGGATCTCACCGAGGCGATCCTCGAGGAGTTGCGCGCGAGCGTCAAACGCTTCAACACCACCGACCCGGTTGACCTCAAGCGGATGCTGCGCGAGACCCTTGAGGAACGCCTTGCCCGGCTGAATCCCACCCTCACCCTCAGTGCCCGCCCCGCCGTCGTGCTCGTCGTCGGAGTGAACGGCGTCGGCAAGACCACCACCCTCGGCAAGTTCGCGAAGTTCCTCGCCGGCCACGGCCGCACGGTGATCGTCGGCGCCGCCGACACCTTCCGCGCCGCGGCCGTCGAACAACTCGCGACCTGGGCGGAGCGCGGGGGAGCGGAGATCCAGCGCCCGCAACAGGAGCGCCAGGATCCGGCATCCGTCGCCTTCCAGACCGTCGAGCGCGCCCAACGTGAGGGCATCGACATCGTGCTGATCGACACCGCCGGCCGTCTCCAGACCAAGAGCGGGCTGATGGACGAGCTCGGAAAGATCCGTCGGGTGGTCGAGAAGCAGACCGAGATCGCCGAGGTGCTCCTCGTGCTCGACGCGACGACGGGCCAGAACGGACTTGCTCAGGCCGAAGCCTTCATCGAACATGCCGGTGTCACCGGCCTCGTGCTCACCAAGCTTGACGGTTCCGCCAAGGGAGGCTTCGTGCTGTCGGTGCAGGAGAAGACCGGCATCCCGATCAAACTCGTCGGGCAGGGTGAGGGCATCGGTGACCTCACCGGCTTCACCCCGCACGTGTTCGTGCAGAATCTCATCGGGGCGTGACCGTGCCCGGTATCGAGACGACGGCGGAGAGCGCCTACAGTCGGGTGGCTCTCGTCTCTCTCACGCTCGCCGTTGTGGGTGTGGGCCTCGCGATCTGGGGGTTCGTCAGCGGAATCGACGCGGCTCTGAATGGGGCCGGGGCCATCGGCACGAGCATCGTGATCTTCTTTGTCGGGTCCGGCATCCTGGTGGTCGCGCTCGTGCTCGCGATCATCGGACTCGTGCGCTCGCAGGTCAAGACCGTGCCGACGATCGCCCTTGCGGTGTGTCTCATTCCCATCGCGGCCATCATCGTCATCGCTCTGGCGAACCGGAGGTAGTGAGGCGAGCGGGCTTAGAGAGCGGCGTGTCGGCGCGCGAGCTCCACATAGTGCGCCGCGTTCGCGGTGACTCCGGCGACCTCGTCATCCGTGAGCTCGCGGCGCACCTTCGCCGGCACCCCGGCCACCAGCGAGCGGGGCGGAACGACCGTGCCCTCCAATACGACGGCGCCCGCGGCGACGAGGGAACCCGCTCCGATCACCGCGCCGTTCAGCACCGTCGCCCCCATGCCGATGAGACAGTCGTTTTCCACCGTGCAGCCGTGCAGCACGGCCGAATGGCCGACGCTCACCCGGTCGCCCAGACTCATCGGGAAGCCGGAATCGCAGTGCACGGATACGTTGTCCTGAATATTGCTGCCGCGCCCGATCGTGATGGCATCGGAGTCCCCGCGCAGCACCGCGCCGTAGAAGACGCTTGCGTCGGCATCGAGAGTCACCCGCCCGATCAGCGTCGCATTCGGAGCCACCCAGGCGGATGGCTCAATCGAGGGAGCGGTGCCGGCGAACGCGAAAATTAGTGACATCCGACCAGGCTATCGCGGCGATCATCCCCGCCCGCCCCGCTCAAAACGCAGGACATTCGCCACCGATTGCCGCCGACCGCCGCCGAGAAGGCAATTCGATGGCGAATGTCCTGCGTTTTGAGCGGAGAGGCGTTTTGAGCGGAGAGGCGTTTTCCGGGGCGCGGCGTTCCCTGCGGAGAGGGGGAAGGGCGGCGAGCCCGAGCGCGGTCAGGGGAACAGCGCGCCGATTTGCTCCGCGAGTGCGTCGTCGAGGTCAAGGCCGAGAGCCTCCGTCACCGCATCCCACTGCTCGCTTCGTCGCGGCGAGACGATGGTGGCGGTGACGAGCGGATGCCACCGAAGCCAGGCCAGCGCGAGCGTCGAGATGCTCGTGTCTCGGTTTCGCGCGACCGCCTCGAGCGAGGTCACCCGGTCGAGCTTGGTCGCTGTGAACGCCGACGCGTACATCGCCGGGGCGCGGGCAAGTCGACTTCCCTCGGCAGGGATCGGCAACCCGGGCGGCTCCGCCCCCAGATACCGATCGGAGAGGATGCCGCCGGCCAGCGGCGAGAACGCCACGAAACCGATGCCCTCCTCCGTGAGCATCGGCAGAAGGTCCCGCTCGACACTGCGCGCCGCGAGGCTGAAGCCGCTCTGCACCCAGCCGGGGCGCGGCAGGCCAGCGCGATCGGCCGCTAGCAGCCAGGCCTCCACCTCACGCACGGAGCCGGTCGTGCATCCCCAGGAGCGGATCTGCCCGCCGTCGAGGGCTTCGGCAAAGGCGGAGATCGTCTCCTCGAGCGGCGTGCGTTCGTCGAAGCCGTGGGCCAGATAGAGGTCGACGCCCCCGAGCCGGGACCGGCTGAGGGCGAGTTGCCGCTCGATGTGATCTGCGGCGAGGGAAACGGTCTCCTGCCCGCGCTCGACGACATTGCCGACCTTCGTCGAGACCAGCACCCCGGTCCGTTCACGTTCTTCACGCCAGCGGCCGATCACGCGTTCGCTCTCTCCGTCCGCGAATGAATTTGCGGTGTCGAGCACTCGGATGCCGACCTCGAAAGCCTCATCGAGTCGTTCGAGGGCTTCATCCGTCTTCATACCGAGGCCGATGCGTGAGGGTGCGGAGCCGATGCCGCCGATCGCCGCGCCGCCGAAGAAGAACTCCGTCACCCCGAGTCCGGTCGTTCCGAGGGGGACCTGATCCATTCCGGAAGTCTAGGTGCGCAGCCGCCGCCTCTCGGAGAGTCACGGGCCAGGCAGGGCAAGAACCGGGGTTCCGCCCAGCCCTGGTGCCTAGCCTTGAAGTCTCATGGGCTCCGCAGAGATCAGTCACCCCCGCACCGGCGGCCGAGCTCCGCTGATCGTGATTCCGGGGCTCTCAGCGCGCGGCGGCATTCCGCCCGCCCTTCAGAGGTGGATGTCCCGGCGGCAGGTCCGCGGTCTCGCCCGCCACTTCGAGGTGTGGATCATCGACCGGCCGCGCGGCATCGAAGGCGGAACATCCATCGCCGACTTCGCGGCCCACTACGCCACCACCCTGAGCGGTCTCTTCGGCCGGGCGGTGCCGATCGTCGGTGTGTCGACCGGTGGCAGCATCGCGCTTCAGCTCGCCATCGACCATCCGCGTCTCATCGAGCGGCTGGTGCTCGTGTCGTCGGCCTATCGTTTGAGCGATGCGGGTCGGCGGGTCCAGAGCGAGACGGCGAGGCTGGTGCGCTCCGGGCGGCCTCGACGCGCCGCGGCCGGGTTCCTCGCCCAGTCCGGCAACGGTCCCCTCTCCCGGGGGATGCTTCGAGCGGCCGGATTCGCCCTCCCGGGACTCGTCGTCGGCCGGCGGGACACCGACCTGCTCGCGACGATCGACGCGGAGGACGGCTTCGACCTGGAGTTCCGGCTGGCCGAACTCGAGATTCCCACCCTCGTCATCGGGGGGAGTCGGGATGCCTTTTACTCGTCCGACCTGTTCGAGCGCACCGCCCGGTTCATACCCGACGCACGACTTCGACTCCTTCCCCGGGCCGGGCACCAGGCCATCCGAGGAAACTCCCGCCTGGTGCGCGAAATGCTGCAGTTTCTCCGGACGGCATAGCGCTTCCGCACTGGACGAGGGCCGGTTACACCGTGCCGAGGCGGGGCCCCTCGTCGTGATTACCTCGAGCACGGCAACGGAACCGGCGCACGTCCCGTCGCGGTGGGGCAAGCGGGCGATGACATCGCTGGAGCCGGCGCGCCCGACCAGGTACTGGACTGCGCCGACGCTGTCCAGCACGTACGGACCGAGTCTCCGAGGCACGCTGCAATTCGAGTTGGGTCAGGTGCGGCCCGACGGGTGGCGCACCCGTGCTCACCCCGACTCGATCGCGGGCGAGAGACCGGGCGGAACGCGCGGCGAGAGGGATGCCGCGCGAGCAGCCGCACCGGTGAGCCGGGGCGGCGGCCGAGCGCAGCCCTGGGGTGCGGCATCCGCTCGAAGCGACCCCCGGCGATCCCGGGTTAAACTACTGACACAATGGCCACCTTCGGAAACCTCACCGACCGCCTAGCGGACACCTTCAAAAACCTGCGCGGCAAAGGCAAACTCACCGCCGCGGATGTGGACGGCACCGTTCGAGAGATCCGTCGCGCCCTGCTCGACGCCGACGTCGCCCTCGAGGTCGTGAAGGATTTCACCGGTCGCGTGCGTGAACGCGCCCTCGGCGACGAGGTCTCAAAAGCCCTCAACCCCGCGCAGCAGGTGGTGCAGATCGTCAACGACGAGTTGGTCACCATCCTCGGCGGCCAGTTGGTCGAAGGGGCACAGGCCCGGCGCATCCAGTTCGCCAAGACCGCCCCGACCGTGATCATGCTCGCCGGCCTGCAGGGTGCCGGCAAGACGACCCTCGCGGGCAAACTCGCCAAATGGCTCGCCGGCCAGAACCACACCCCTCTGCTGGTGGCGGCCGACCTGCAGCGACCCAATGCCGTCACCCAGTTGAAGGTCGTCGCCGAGCAGGCCGGCGTGGCCGTCTACGCGCCGGAGCCCGGCAACGTCGGGGCCGCTGATGCCGCGCCGCGTTCCTTCTTCGGCGGAGCGGCCAATCCGGTGAAGGTCGCCAAAGACGGGGTCAGGTTCGCGCGCGACAAACAGTACGACGTGGTGATCGTCGACACGGCCGGCCGCCTCGGTGTCGACGCGGAGCTCATGAAGCAGGCGTCCGACATCCGCCGTGCCATCGATCCCGACGAGGTCTTCTTCGTGATCGACGCGATGATCGGCCAGGACGCCGTCGCCACCGCGAAGGCGTTTCAGGAGGGCGTCGACTTCACCGCTGTCGTGCTCACCAAGCTGGACGGTGACGCGCGCGGTGGGGCCGCGCTGTCCGTGGCATCCGTCACCGGTCGCCCGATCATCTTCGCCTCCACCGGAGAATCGCTCGACGACTTCGAGCCGTTCTATCCCGATCGGATGGCCAGCCGCATCCTCGACCTCGGCGACATCCTCACCCTGATCGAACAGGCCCAGAAGAACTTCGACGAGGATGAGTCGCGCAAGGTCGCCGAGAAGTTCCTGACCGACAGCTTCACTCTTGAGGACTTCCTCGGCCAGATGCAGCAGCTCAAGAACATGGGCTCGATCAAGAACATGCTCGGGATGCTTCCGGGCGCGAAGGGCATGCGCCAGCAGCTCGAGAACTTCGACGAGTCCGAGATCACCCGCACGGAGGCCATCATCCAGTCGATGACCATCGGGGAGCGACGTCAGCCGAAGGTGCTCAACGGTTCGCGCCGGGTTCGCATCGCTCGCGGTTCCGGCACGACCGTCACCGAGGTGAACGCCCTCGTGAACCGCTTCGAACAGGCGGCGAAGATGATGAAGACCGTTGCGAAGGGGGGGATGCCGCAGGTTCCGGGGATGGGCCCGATTCCGGGCGCCAAGTTCGGCGCCTCGAAGAAGATCCAGCCGAAGAAGGGTTCGAAGTCGGGAAATCCGGCCAAGAGGGCAGCGGAGAACGCGGCGCTGGCGTCGGGCGCGAAACCGTCGACGGGAGCGGCCGGATCCGGATTCGGGCTCGGCGGCAGCGCCGGAAAGCCCGGCCCGAGCGAAGAGGAACTCGCGAGCCTGCAGAAGCTGCTCGGGCGGGGCTAGTTCCCTTCTGGCGCCGAAACACCCCGGTGAGCTCTACAGGGAGAGCTTCGCCTGACGAATTGCCTTGGCAATCACCTTCGCCAGCTGCACTTGACCCTGCGGAGTCGGGTGCACATCGTCGTCCTGCAGCCAGGCTCTGTGTCCGGCGAGCGGCTGACCGATGTCGAGGAAGGTGCCGTTCACACTGAGAACCGCCGTGCTCACCTGTTGGTTGATGTCTCCCATCTGGCTCGGTGTCTCCGTGTCATTCCAGACGGTGCTGATGCCGACGATCGTCGCCGTCGGGAGGGCGGCGCGCAGGTTCTGCGCCACCGTGTCGGTGTCGACATTCAGGGCGTCATTGTCGACGCCCAGGTCGTTGCTGCTTCCGGAGATCAAGATGACGGACGGATGAAGCGCGACGGCCTGTTGCACCAGGCCGGAGAAATTCGTGCCGCAGTCGTTGGGGTCGCCGGCCGTGCCGAAGCCGGCACCATCGCAGGCGAGATTGGTGAGATTCCAGTGGTTTTCGACCGCGAGCAGGTCGGGCCACGCCTGGGCGGCGTTCAGCCCGTGACCCTTCATGATGGAGTCGCCGATGGCGACGACCACCGGGCGCGCGGGCTGCGGCCACGGATTCGTGCTCGTGTTCGTGGCGAGCGCCGCATTCGAGCATCCGGCCAGTGCGAAGACCGCGAGGACGAACGCCGCGGCGGTGGCACGGGGGGTCGCGGACTTCACAACCCCATCCAACCCTGCTCCCCTATGAAATTGCCGAGCGAGCAGCTTTAGGCTGGTTTCATGACAGCTGAAGCGACTCGTCCCGTCCGACTCGGCGTGCAAATCGCCCCCCAGCATGCGCCGTACGAGAAGATCCGCGAAACCGCGGCCCAACTCGAAGATCTCGGTGCCGACATCCTCTTCAATTGGGATCACTTCTATCCGCTCTCCGGGGAACCGGACGGCCTCCACTTCGAATCCTGGACGATGCTCGCCGCCATCGCCGAGCAGACCTCACGGGTGCAGCTTGGCGCCCTGGTTAATTGCAACAGCTACCGCAATGCCAACCTGCAGGCCGATATGGCCCGCACCATCGACCACATCAGCGCGAAGGGAACCGGCACCGGCCGGTTCATCTTCGGCACGGGATCCGGATGGTTCGAGCGCGACTACGACGAGTACGGCTACGAATTCGGCACCGTCGGCCAGAGGCTCGACGCGCTCGCGGCAAATCTCCCGGTAATCGAGGAGCGCTGGACCAAGCTGAACCCACCGCCCACCCGGAAGATCCCCATCCTGATCGGCGGCGGCGGCGAGAAGAAGACCCTGCGCATCGTGGCAGCGCACGCCGACATCTGGCATTCCTTCAGCGACCCGGCGACACTGTTCCGCAAGCTCGGGATTCTCGCCGAACACGGGGAGGCCGTGGGTCGGGATGTCTCGCAGATCGAGATCTCCACCGAACTGCGCGGACGCACGCCAGAGCAGGCGGATGAACTGCACGAGCTCGGCACGACGCTGTTCACGATCGGCCTCAGCGGGCCGGACTACGACCTCGCTCCGGTGCGCGACTGGCTCGCCTGGCGCGACGCGAAGAACTGACCCCCCTCGGCGACAAACGGACATCGCGTCGCCGGACGGTCGGCGTGCGGTCGGGGATGACGGCGATAGTCGCTACCCTGAACACGTGACCACCACGTCGATTCCCGTCCGGCCGAGCTCTCGACTTTCGACCTCGGTGTTTCTCGCCATCCTGGTGACCCTCCTGGCCTGGTCGAGTGCGTTCATTGTGATCCGCGGCGTCGCGCCGCACTTTGCCGGCGGATCGCTGGCGCTTGCACGCCTGGTGGTCGGCACCGCGGTGTTGTCGCTCCTGTTGATCGGCCATCGCTGGGTTCGGCCGACCGTGCGGGAGTGGATGCTCATCGCGGTCTTCGGGGTGGCCTGGTTCGCCGCGTACAACGTGACCCTCAACATCGCGGAGCACACTCTCGACGCCGGAACGACAGCGATGATCGTGAACATCGGTCCCATCCTCATCGCGCTCGGGGCCGGCGTCTTTCTGGGCGACGGCATCCCCAAGTGGCTGGCGATCGGGGCCGGTGTCGCCTTCGGCGGAGTCATCCTCATCGGCATTTCGAGCGGATTGACCGGCATCGGGGATGGCGCAGGCGTCGTCTGGACGCTCGTGGCGGCGGTCACCTACTCGATCGGCGTGCTGTGCCAGAAGCCGGTGCTTCGCCGGCTCCCCAACCGTCAGGTCACCTTTCTCGGCTGCGCGATCGGGGCGATCGTGTGCACCCCCTTCGCCGGATCGCTCCTGCACGACCTGGCTCGAGCGCCGGTTTCGAGCATCCTGGGGGCGGTCTACCTGGGTGTGGTCCCGACGGCGATCGCCTTCAGCACCTGGGCCTTTGCCCTGTCGAGGATGTCGGCTGGGTCGCTCGCCGTCACCACCTACATCGTGCCGGCCCTCGTCGTTATCGAGGCATTCGTTTTCTTCCGCGAGGTGCCCGCGCTCCTCGCGGTCATTGGCGGCGTCGTCTGTCTGGTCGGTGTCGCGCTCTCTCGACGACGCTCGCGGGGGCCCGCCGAACCGGCCGGTTCCTGAATCTCCGAAAAACCTGCAAGAATGGTCAGTCGAGTCTTCTGCCGTTCGACCCTCTAATCCAACGGCGATCCACTCCCATCAGAGCTTTTCTGCCGAGTGTGCACCCCACGCTCACGGCAAGCAGTTCGCCCCAAAAAATCACCTCTGGAGAATTGTGGCTGTAAAAATTCGTTTGAAGCGCATGGGCAAGATTCGCGCTCCGTTCTACCGAATCGTCGTTGCCGACTCGCACACCAAGCGCGACGGTCGAGTCATCGAGGAGATCGGGAAGTACCACCCAACCGAGGAGCCCTCGTTCATCGAGGTCGACTCGGCGCGCGCGCAGTACTGGCTCGGCGTCGGCGCGCAACCGACCGAGCAGGTGGCCGCCATCCTTAAGCTCACCGGCGACTGGGGAATCTTCCAGGGTGACAAGAACGCGGTCAGCACCGTGAAGACCAAAGAGTCGAAGGTCGACTTCGTCGCCGACGAAAAGAAGAAGCCGGTGTTGAAGCCGAAGTCCGAGGCTCCCGCGCCCAAGGCGGAGGCAGCCAAGGCGGAGGCACCCCCGGTCGAGGCGCCCGACGCCGCCGAGGCCACGGCCGATGCTGCTACCGAGGCCACGGCCGATGCTGCTACCGAGGCTGACGCCGAGGCAGCCAGCGCCGACAAGGCGTAGTCAATGCTCGCAGCCGCGCTCGAACACCTGGTGAAGGGAATCGTCGATAACCCCGACGAGGTTCAGGTCGTAGCGAAGAACTCGCCGCGCGGAGACGTTCTCGAGGTGCGCGTGCACCCCGACGACCTCGGTCGCGTGATCGGCCGCTCCGGCCGTACCGCGAAGGCGCTCCGCACCCTCGTCTCGGCGATCGCGGACGGTCGTAAGGTGCGCGTCGACGTGGTGGACACCGATTTCTAACCACCCGGAACCCAGCACAGCACCCGCACCGCCCCCCTCGGGGTCGGACCAGTTGCGGGTCGGTCGACTCACCAAGGCCCACGGCCTCAAGGGAGCGATCAAGGTCGAGATGTACACGGATGCCCCGGAACGTCGTTTCGTTCCGGGCGCCGTGTTCACCCTCCAGGTGCCGACCTCGTCTCCCTGGCACGGCAAGACTCTCGAGCTCGTGGAGCTCAAGTGGTACAACCTTCAGCCGGTGGCCTTCTTCCGCGACGTCTCCGACCGGTCCACCGCAGAGGGCCTCATCAAGGCGATCCTCTGGATCGAGCACGACCTCGCCGCGCCGTCGGACGAGGAGGATGCCTGGTACGACCATCAGCTCGTTGGGCTCGCGGTCGTGCGCGACGGCATCCGCGTCGGTACGGTGAGCCAGGTCGATCATCTGCCCTCGCAGGATCTGCTGCACGTAGCGACCGAGGCCGGCGAAGTGCTCGTGCCGTTCGTCAAGGCGATCGTTCCGTCCGTCGACATCGCCGCCGGCACCCTCACGGTGACCCCGCCGGACGGCCTGTTCGAGGAGCTGCCCGACGACGACGAGCGCGACGACGAGCGCGATGACGAGCGCGATGACGAGCGCGATCCGGCCGCGGAGCCGACCGCCTAGCTCTCCCGCGGCACCGGGCGTATTCGAACGACACTCGACGTGAATTCCGGCATCGAAGAAACCGGGTCGGTTGCGTCGAGCGTCAGCGGGTTGGCGCTCTGGTGGGCCGCTAAGTGGATTGGCATAAACACGGTGTCCGGCCGGATGTCGCTCGAGAGCGTCGCCCGGGCGTGGACTGCCCCCCGCGCGTTCGATATCTCTACGAGGTCACTTCACAGGGTCGCAGACGTCCGGCCCTTCCTGCGCAGTCCGCCCCGGTTGGTGGGGAAAGCGCGCCCGGACGCCGTGAGCGTCATCGCGCACTGCAGGGCGCAATACGGGCAGTGGGTGTCGGTGCCGCCGGAAGCCGGGCTCGCTGCCTCGCTTGTGCTCATCGGACTCCCCTCGATCTGCCTCGAGGCGAGGGCCCTCGTGTTTCGATGGGAGTCCGGGTGCGTTTCCGTCTCGTCGCGCTTTCCTCACCGCGACTCGGGTGTCCCGTGAGAGCGGAGCCACCCTAGACTTTGCGGGTGCGTATCGACATCGTCACCATCTTCCCGGAGTTCTTCTCGGTGCTCGATGTCTCGCTGCTCGGCAGAGCCCGCGAGAGCGGACTGATCCAGCTCGGCATCCACGACCTGCGGGATTTCACCTTCGACCGACACCGCACCGTCGACGACACCCCGTACGGCGGCGGAGCGGGAATGGTGATGAAGCCGGAGCCCTGGGGCGAGGCGCTCGACAGCATCCTGTATGCCAGCGAGGTGCAGGGAACGGAGGCACCGGTGATCATCTTCCCCTCACCAGCGGGAGAGCTCTTCACCCAACGGCTCGCGCACGAATTCGCGGCCGAACCCCGCCTGGTCTTCGGCTGCGGACGGTACGAGGGCATCGACCAGCGGGTCGTGGACTATGCCGCCACCCGTGCCCGGGTGCGACTCGTGAGTCTCGGCGACTACGTGCTCAACGGGGGAGAGGTGGCCACCATGGCGATGGTCGAGGCGATCGGGCGGCTCATCCCCGGGGTCGTCGGCAACCCGGAAAGTCTCGTGGAGGAATCGCACTCCGACGGGCTGCTCGAGTATCCGAGCTACACGAAGCCGGGAGTGTGGCGCGGCCTCGAGGTTCCCCCGGTGTTGTTGAGCGGAAACCACGGGCTCATCGCGAAGTGGCGGCACGAGCGCCAGCTCGAGCGCACTCGTGCGGTGCGCCCCGACCTGCTGCCGCCGGAGTAGCCTGCGCCCGGGGACCCCCCCTCCAGCTCCGCGCCCGCGGGTGACACCCGCCCCCGAACTTTCGGGCGCGAGTGTCACTTGCGGGGGCGCAGTGCGTCAGTCGGCCGCTGAACGGGCGGTCAACACCACCGGCCCGTCCTCCGTGACGGCGATCGTGTGCTCCGAATGGGCCGCTCGCGAGCCGTCAAGGCTCCGCAGAGTCCAGCCATCCGGGTCGGTGAAGATGCGGTCGGTGCCCTGCACGAGCCAGGGTTCGATCGCGAAGACGAGCCCCGCCCGCAGCGGTAGACCGCGCCCCGGGCGCCCGTCGTTCGGGATGTGCGGATCCCCGTGCATCGTGCGGCCGACGCCGTGCCCGCCGAAGTCGACATTGACCGAGTACCCCGCCGCCCGACTGACCTCGCCGATCGCCGCGGAGATGTCCCCGATGCGCGCGCCCACCGTGGATGCGGCGATCGCGGCGGACAGCGCGCGTTCCGTCGTCTCGATGAGCGCGACATCCGCTGGCCGAGGGGTTCCGACGATCATGCTGACCGCGGAGTCGGCCACCCAACCGTCGACCGAAGCGGCGAAGTCGAGGCTGAGAAGGTCGCCGTCCCGCAGGATGTAGTCGTGGGGGAGGCCGTGCAGCGCGGCGTCGTTCACCGAGGTGCACAGCACTTTGCCGAACGGCATGGCGCCGAATGAGGGGTGATAGTCCACGTAACAGCTCGTCGCTCCCGCGCGCCGAATCAGTTGGGCGGCGAGGTCATCGAGAGCGAGCAGGTTGACGCCGACCTTCGCGGCAGCCGAGAGTCTACTGAGCGTGTCCGCGACGAACCTCCCGGCGGAACGCATCTCCTGGATCTCCGCCGGGGTCCTGAGCTCGATCATGCGCTGCTGCCTCTCTGCGATGGGGCGTGCGATCGTCGCCCTCTCACCCGAGCGTAAACTTCTCCCCATGTGGTATCGCCGGGTTTTGTTCAACACCCAGTTCGCCGCAACCATCGTGCTGCCGCTGTGGCTGCTTATCGGGCGCGTCTTTTTCGGCGTCATCCTCGGTTGGCACTATGCGATCGGTCTCTTCCTCGCTCCGTTGCTCTTCGTCTTTCTCGCGGTGGTCACCACTGTCACCTGGGCGCGAAGGAGTGCCCGGCGGTCGGGGGCGGTCTCCCGAACGGATGCCGTGCTGCTCTCCGGCTGGTACTTCGCGGTGATCTGTTACGGCTTTTTCGTCGTGGACTCGGTCAAGAGCAGCGAACCGGGCAAGTCGATCGCGACCCAGCTGTTCGGGCGGGGATTCCGGGATGCCTCGTTCACGATCGCCGATATCGCGGGCGGTGTCATCATCATCATCGCCTTCACCACCCTCTGGGTCGTGCTCATCGAATACCTGGTCGAGACCCGACAGGAGGCGGTGACCCGTCTCGCCGGGCTCGACTACGACGAGCTTCTGAGGGCTCGTGAGGTGAGCGAAGGCGGTACCTCGCGCCCGAGTGGCTTAGTTCCCGGCGATGTGGCAGAATAGCGACTTGTGCCCACAGCACGACTCTGCCACAGGGGAGCCGTCATCGAAATCGGCACCACTTCTTATCTGATGTAGCACCCTAATTCGCGGTCGACCTGTGGCGGTTGCAGAAAGCGGTCCACCATGCATATCCTCGACGCCGTCGACGCGGCTTCCCTTCGATCCGACATCCCGGACTTCCGGGCGGGTGACAACGTGAAGGTGCACGTGAACATCGTGGAAGGCACGCGCTCCCGCATCCAGGTCTTTCAGGGCGTCGTCATCGGCCGTTCCGGCGAAGGCGTCCGCGAGACATTCTGTGTCCGCAAGGTCAGCTTCCAGGTGGGCGTCGAGCGCACCTTCCCGGTGCACTCGCCGGTGATCGATCACATCGAGGTCGTCACCCGGGGCGATGTGCGTCGGGCCAAGCTGTACTACCTTCGCAACCTCCGTGGCAAGAAGGCGAAGATCAAGGAAAAGCGCGACGCGCACTAGACGCGTCGTTCGGCCGAAGATTTTGCTGAGCTCCCCACCACCTAAAATGATGGGGAGCTCAGGGGTTTAATGACAGACATCGATCCAGCCACGTCCACCGAAGACGTGACCGAAACGAGACGAAGCAAGACACGCGGAGTGAAGCTCTTCATCCGCGACATCGTGCTGATCGTGGTCGCCGCCATCATCATCTCGGTGGGCATCAAGGCGTTTCTCATCCGATCGTTCTACATCCCCTCCGGGTCGATGCAGAACACGCTGCAGATCAACGACCGGATCATCGTGAACGAGCTTGTCCCGCGGTTGGTTCCGGTGCAGCACGGTGATGTCGTGGTCTTCAAGGATCCGGGCGGATGGCTGGTGGCAAGGCCCGCGGCGCCCCAGAACGGGTTCATCGCGGGTGTCGACTGGGTGCTCTCGATCGTGGGACTCAGTGCCCCCGACAGCAACGACCACCTCGTCAAGCGCGTGATCGGTCTGCCCGGCGACAGGGTCGCCTGCTGCAACGCGTTCGGTCAGATGACAGTGAACGACATCCCCCTGGTCGAGCCGTACCTCAAGCTTCCCCAGGGGGTCACCAAGGTTTCGGCCAACGATTTCGCAGTCACGGTTCCCCGGGACTCCCTCTGGGTGATGGGTGACAACCGCTACAACTCCGAGGACTCCCGTTTTCACGCGAACACTCCGACGAAGGGCTTCGTGCCCATCGGCGATGTCGTCGGTCGGGCGTTCCTCATCAGCTGGCCGACCAGCCATTGGACCTGGCTCGATGACTATCCGAGCGTGTTCGGCGGCGTCTCGGGCGCAAGTCCGGCCACGTCGCACTGACGATGCCCGTCACCGACCCCACGCTCGAGATCGAGGCAACCCTTCACTCCGAGGGCACCCGGTTCGTGATCGGCTGCGACGAAGTGGGTCGCGGTGCGATCGCGGGACCCGTGGCGGTCGGGCTGTGCGTGGTGGATGGCACGGTCGGTGCGATCCCTGCCGGACTGCGCGATTCCAAACTCCTCAGTGAGAGGCGCCGGGAGGTGCTGGCACCGGTCGCGGCATCCTGGGCGCTGTTCAGCGCCGTGGGGTTGGCGTCCGCTCGAGAGGTGGATGAGCTCGGCATCATCGCCGCCCTCGGAATGGCCGGTCGTCGCGCTCTCGTGTCGCTCCACGAGGCGGGGGCGAGAATTCGGGAGTCGATGATCCTGCTCGATGGAAGCCATGATTGGCTGACTCCGGCCCTGCACGCGCCGCTCCCGTTGATGACCCGGGTCAAGGCCGATCGGGACTGCGCATCGGTGGCGGCAGCATCCGTCGTCGCCAAGGTGCACCGCGATCGCCTGATGATCGCCGCAGGTGCGACGACTCCCGGTTACGGCTGGGCATCGAACAAGGGGTACGGCAGTGCCGACCATTTCGCCGCGATCGCGCGGTTCGGGGCAACGGACTTCCACCGCCGGAGCTGGCTGCATTCGGGACGAGCGGCGTCCGCCGACTGAACTAGAATCGTCGGAGGATGGACGAAGACGAGTTCGAAGACTATGACCGCGAGGTCGAGCTTGCCCTGTACCGCGAATACCGGGATGTCGTTTCCCAGTTCCGCTACGTGGTGGAGACCGAGCGGCGCTTCTACCTCGCGAACGAGGTCGAACTCGTTCGCCAGGACACCGAGCACGACTTCTACTTCGAGCTGACGATGAACGATGTCTGGGTGTGGGATGTCTACCGCTCCGACCGTTTCGTTAAGTCCGTGCGCGTGCTCACGTTCAAGGACGTGAACGTGGAGGAACTTTCCGCCAAAGAGCTCGAACTGCCGAAGGAACTCGCACTCGACGAGTAGTCCTCTTCCGCACACACCGTGCGCGTCGTCTGCCCTCCACAGTCTCCCGCGGTCCGCCACGTGGCCGCCTCACCCGCGGCATCCTTCCCTGTGGAGGTGGCCATGGCTGCGAAAGATCTGTTGGGTCGGCGAGGGGAAGAACTCGCTGCGGCATTCCTCACCGAGGCGGGATACCTCGTCGTCGATCGCAATTGGCGCTGCGGCCAGGGCGAGATCGACATTGTGGCCGTCGACGGGGTGGAGACCGTGTTCGTGGAGGTCAAGACTCGATCGACCGTGGCGTTCGGGCATCCGTTCGAGGCGATCACGGTGCAGAAACTCGCGCGACTCCGGCGCCTCGCGGCCGCGTGGTGTGCCGCGAGCCCCGGCCACCACCCGAGCATCCGCATCGACGCGATCTCGGTGATCGCGCCATCGGATGGTGCGCCGCAGATCGATCACCTCACCCGGGTGTTCTGATGCCGATCGCGCACACCACCGCGGTCGCCCTTCTCGGGCTCACCGGCACCCTCGTCGATGTGGAGGCGGACATCTCGAGCAACCTGCCATCCTTCGTGCTGATCGGACTTCCGGACGCCGCGCTGAACGAAGCGCGGGATCGCGTCCGCGCCGCCGCGACGAACTCCGGATGTGCGCTACCGAACCGCAGGCTCACCGTCAATCTCTCCCCGGCGGCACTCCCCAAGCACGGATCCGGATTCGATCTCGCCATCGCGATGGCGGTGCTCGCTGCGGCGGGACTCATCGGTGTGGATTCGGTGGCCAGGGTGGTGCACCTTGGCGAGCTGGGGCTCGACGGGCGGCTGCGACCGATCGCGGGCATCCTGCCGGCGGTGCTCGCGGCCTCGCGGGCGGGAGCCGCGATCGTGATGGTACCGACCGGAAACGCGGCGGAGGCCGGGCTCGTTCCCGGCATCCGCGTCGTGCCGGTCAGTTCGCTGCGCGATGCCGCGATCTGGCATGGCGGTGCACTCGAGCCGATCACGGTCGACGCGATCGACTCGCCCCGCGTCGACGAACCGGTGGACGACGGCCTCGATCTGTCCGACATCGTGGGCAATGAGGATGCCATCGAGGCCCTCACGGTCTCCGCAGCCGGTGGGCATCACCTCTTCCTGCTCGGTCCTCCCGGCGCCGGCAAGACGATGCTCGCCGCCCGGCTCCCTGGGCTGCTGCCCGACCTCGGTGCCGAAGACGCTCTCGAGGTGAGTTCGATCCGTTCGCTATCTGGCCTCCCCGTCGGCACCACGCTGGCGCTGCGGCCTCCGCTCGAGTCCCCTCATCACACCGCGACCGCGGCGTCTCTCGTCGGGGGAGGAAGTGGCGTCATCCGTCCGGGTGCCGCCGCACGGGCCTCCCACGGCGTGCTGTTCCTCGACGAGGCACCGGAGTTTCACCCGGCGGCGCTCGACGCACTCCGCCAGCCGCTCGAAGCCGGAGTGGTCAGCATCCACCGGGCCAACGCGGTGGCACACTTTCCGGCACGATTCCAACTGGTTCTTGCCGCCAATCCCTGTCCCTGTGGGCAGTACGGCGCGACCGACTCTGACTGTGTGTGCACGCCACACCTGCGACGGCGGTACCTTGCGCGCCTTTCGGGTCCGCTGATGGATCGCATCGACATCCAGTTGCGGGTGAGCAGAGTCACCGCGGTGCGACTGAGGCTCGGTGACGAGTCCCCGAGCGTCACATCGGTGGCGGCGCGGCAGCGGGTGGCCGAGGCCCGTCGGGCGACTGCCGAGCGCCTCGCGGAAACCCCGTGGCGGCTCAATTCGGAGGTGCCCGGTGCCTGGTTGCGCGGCAGGGAGCGTCGGCTCCCTACGGCCACGACGGCGTCGATCGATCGTGCTCTCGAACGTGGCGGCCTCACCATGCGCGGCTACGACCGGGTCCTGCGGCTCGGCTGGTCGATCGCCGACCTCGCCGGCACCGCGACCCCGACCGCAGAGCACATCGGCCGGGCGCTCTATCTGCGCAGGGCTCTGTGAACACGATCATCGAGGGAGGAACCACCATGAGCATGTTCGGCCTTGACGGCACCGAGATCACCGGACTCGTGCGCACCCTCTGTCCCGATCCCGATCGCGGCACCGTTTCGGAGCTGTTCGCTCGAGCAAGCTGGACCGGCATCGCCGAACCCGGCGACCGCGCCGCGGGCGAGCTCGTCGCGACCCTCGGTGCGACCGGCGCACTGACCGCCCTGGTGGAAACCTGGCCGGTCGCGCGCATCGCGGATGCCGCATCCTCGGCGGGATCAGACCTCGCGGCCGCAGACGTCGAATCCGCCGTCGCTCGCTGGAACCCCCGCCTCAGGTCGGGTGTCGCCTTGGTCGCCCTTCGGCAGGCCGTGCGGTTTGGGGTGCAGCTCCTCGTGCCGGGGGATCCGGCCTGGCCGACGGGGGTCGACGATCTCGGTCCCCATGCCCCGATCGCGCTCTGGCTGCGGGGAAACAAGTCGGTGCTCGCCTCGGCGGCACACTCAATCGCGCTCGTCGGGGCCCGTGCCGCGACGGGCTATGGCGAACACGTGACCATGGAGGCATCCGCGGGCCTAGTCGATCGCGGCTTCGCCATCATTTCCGGTGCTGCCTACGGCATCGACGGGATGGCGCACCGCGCGGCCCTTGCAAGTTCCGGCCAGACCGTGGCCATCCTTGCCGGCGGGGTCGACCGGTTCTACCCGAGCGGGCATGATGACCTGTTGGCGCGAATCGTCGAATCCGGCGCTGTGGTCTCCGAGCTGCCGTGCGGTTCCCCGCCGACGAAGTGGCGGTTTCTCCAACGCAATCGCCTCATCGCGGCCGCGAGCCAGGCGACGATCGTGCTCGAGGCTGGGTGGCGATCCGGGTCACTCAACACGGCCGGACATGCGGCGTCGCTTGGGCGACCCATCGGGGCGGTGCCGGGCCCGGTCACCTCGGCAGCCTCGGCGGGCTGTCACCGCCTCATCCGGGAGTTTGCGGCGACACTCGTAACCTCCGCGGCGGAGATGGCCGAGCTCGCGCCCGGCACCGAAGTGCCCGGCACCGAAGCGCGCGACACCGCGGATGCACCGGAAAGTCGCTCGGGCGCACGCTCGGCGCGCGTGCGCCTCATCGACGCTCTGAGCCTGCGGGCCGCGCGCTCGGTGGAGGACCTGGCGGCGCGATCGGGAATGTCGATCGCCGAAGTGCAGGCCGAACTCGGGTCACTGCAGATCGACGGCGGGGCGGCGGAGAGGGAGCGGGGATGGATCGCGCGCCGGCCGTAGTCGAAGCGGTCGACCCCCTGCGGTCGATGCCGCCCTAGGGTGGAGTCGTGACCCAGTTCGGACAGTATCCCGCTCCCACCCACACGATCGCCCACCTCAGCGATACGCACTTCCTCGGTGCCGATGCGCGCGGCGGCGACCGAGCGTTATACGGGGCGATCGACACCCACCGCAACCTGCGCCGCACGCTTGAGCAGCTTGAGCGTTCCGAAACCAAGCCCGCGGCCATCGTCTTCACCGGTGACCTCACCGATCTCGCAGAGGAGGATGCGTATCGCAGCCTCCGGCAGATCGTGGAGCCGGCCGCCGTTCGCATGGGATCCACGGTGATCTGGGTGATGGGCAACCACGATGAGCGGCTGCGATTCGCCACTGATCTCTACGACGAACCCCGCACGGAGGAGCACTCGACCGGGGATGCCGCGCCGCGACCGCAGGACCGTGTGCACCACATCGACGGCCTTCGCATCATCGCCTTCGACAGCACGGTCCCCGGGTATCACCACGGGGACATCACCCCGCAGCAGCTCGAATGGCTCGCGGCCGAGCTGGCGACCCCTGCTCCCCACGGCACCCTTCTCGCCCTCCATCATCCGCCGATCCCGACGCCGATCCACCTCATGGCCCTGCTCGAACTGCGGGGCCAGGCCGGGCTGGCCGCAGTGATCCGGGCAACCGACGTGCGGGGCATCCTCGCCGGCCATCTCCACTACGCCACCCACAGCACCTTTGCCGGAATCCCCGTCTCGGTCGCTGCGGCCACCTGTTACACGATGGATCTCAGTGCCCCGGAGCACTCGCTGTCGGGCATCGACGGAGGGCAGTCGTTCAACCTTCTCCAGGTCTATGACGAGCAGGTGGTGCACTCGGTCGTTCCGATCGGGGACCACGCGCAGGTGAGCGGCTTCGGCGCCGGCTTCGTGGAGAAGTTGGCCGCGCTCAGCCCCGAACGCCGGCTCGACATCTTCTCGAACAAGTTGTCGAGCGTGAGCATCGCGGATGTAGACGCCGGGCGCGCCTGATACCCCCTTACAGCGCTGCCACCTTCGACTACGCGCCCGCGGGTGTCACTCGTGGGCGCGCACTTCGAACCTGCGAGCGAGCCATCCGCCCGATCGACGCGCCGTGCAGCACGATGGAAGCGTGCAACTGGAGCGGGCGGTACAGGACTTCACCGTCTACCTCGTCGCCGAGCGCGGCTTCAGTGAGAACACCGTGCGGTCGTATCGTTCCGATCTGAATCAACTCGGTGAGTTCGCCGTCTCTCGTGGTGTTGACGAGATCGAGCAGGTCTCGCTCGAACTCCTGCGGGACTGGCTCTGGCAGGGCTCCCAGGCCGGTCTCGCGCGGTCGACGCTCGCCCGTCGATCGGCAGCGGTGCGCGGCCTGACCGCCTGGCTCGCCAAGACCGACCAGGATGCGGTCGACACGGCATCGCGGCTCAGGGCGCCTAAGGCCGAGCACCATCTGCCCCGGGTGCTCACCCGGACCCAGATGGAGACGCTCCTCGCCGCGCTCAAAGCGCGGGCCGATGATGGCGAGCCGGGGGTCGTTCGAGATCTCGCCGTCATCGAGCTGCTCTACGCCTCCGCCCTCCGCGTGAGCGAGATCACCGGGCTGGATGTCGGGAGCGTCGACCTCGGGCGGCTAACGGTGCGCGTTACCGGCAAGGGATCGAAGGAGCGCGTCGTGCCCTTCGGTGTACCGGCCAGACGGGCGATCGAGCACTATCTCGATGTCGCGCGCCCGATCCTTCTCGGAGATGGAGCGGAGGCACTGTTCCTCTCCGGCCGGGGGGTGAGGCTCGGCACCCGGGCGGTCTACTCGCTGGTGTCAGGACTCCTGGCCACCATTCCGGGCAGCGGCCCGTCGGGACCGCATGCCCTTCGGCACACGGCCGCGACACACCTGCTCGACGGAGGCGCCGATCTTCGCGCGGTGCAGGAGATGCTCGGGCACGCGAGCCTCGCAACCACCCAGATCTACACCCACGTTTCGACCGAGCGGCTCCAAAACAGCTATCGCTCGGCGCATCCGCGCGCGTAGTGCGCGGGAGGCACCACTGGTCAGCCGTCGACGACGCCGACGAAACACCCGCCTATGTCGTCGAACTCCTGGCGCGCGAGGCCGCTCGCCGGCTCGGGAAGGCGCCAGACGTCGTGCTCCGAGCAACTGAGATAGGTGAACGCCGGCCACCATTTCTTCGGCCTCACCGACTCGGTACGACCGCAGATGTCGCAACGGAGTTTCACCCAGACCGGTCGAGCGCCGGAGCCACGATTCGCCCGTGACTGACGGAGCCAGGGCGGCGGATCCGCCTCGAGCGCCGCAAGCGCTTGTTCCGACATCCAGCCTGGGAGGTCGTGGCGCTGCGCCATGTCGAGCGGGATGTCGAGGCGCTTGGCGGCATCGCGTCGGCTGATCACGGTTCCCACGATAGTCATTGGGGAGGGGGATGTCTGCGGAGATCGATCACGGGAGCGCGCGGGTCGGCAAAAGGACAGAGTGTGGGATGCCGCCGAGATAGTTGAGCGGAGAGACGTACTGCCCGTAGCGCCGCACTCCGAAGTGCAGGCAGGTGTCCGTGCAGTGGCCCGGAAGCAGACGACCGACGGCATCGCCCCGCCGCACGGCTGCCCCCGCCGTCAGGTCGGATTCCACCGGTTCGTAGCTCGTGACTAGTCCATCGGCGTGCCGTATCGACAACACCGCCCGGCCCACGACAACGCCCGCAAAGTAGACAACGCCGCTCTCCGGGGACGTCACGGCGGCCCCGGCGATCGAGGAGATGTCGATGCCTCGATGTCCGGCGGCGTAGGCCGTCGCGGGCGCGACAAAGGGGCCAACTATCGCGTGCGGCACCGGCAGCGGCCAGAGCCAGGCGCCGGTTGCCCCCGCTACGGCATGCGCGCTCGCCGGCACGGGGGAGGCCGATGCCAGCAGCAGCGCACACAGGATCACCAGGCGACGAAGCCGGGTCGGCCGGGCGGCCGCGAACGGGGACAACACCCGCACAGTCTGTGACCGCGTCCGAGAGGAGAGCGGAGACATCCGGTCACTTCGGGACAGGAACGAGGCGGATCAGACGGGGGAGGAGAGGAGTGCACGGCAGCCGCCGATGCCCGGTGGTAGAGTATTTTCCAGCACTCTGTCCAGGCGGAGTGACTACGCGTGCCCACTGCATCCTCGGATGCGGCACTCCTCCACCAGTCCCCACCCGTCTCGATGGGTCGGGCGGATGCGTGTCGGGCACCAGGATTGGTCTCCGACCGGCGGCCATAACGAACTGAAACAGTGCTCGCGGGCGTCGTCCGTGCGCGCAGAAAAGGAGACGGCTCATGGCCGTTGTCACCATCCGCCAGCTGCTCGACAGCGGCGTCCACTTCGGCCACCAGACCCGTCGCTGGAACCCGAAGATGAAGCGCTTCATTCTCACCGAGCGGTCGGGGAGCCACATCATCGATCTGCAGCAGTCGCTCCAGTACATCGACAAGACCTACGACTACGTCAAGGAGACCGTCGCCCACGGCGGCACCATCCTCTTCGTCGGAACCAAGAAGCAGGCGCAGGGCTCGATCGCTGAGCAGGCGCAGCGCGTCGGCCAGCCGTTCGTCAACCAGCGCTGGCTCGGTGGACTCCTCACCAACTTCCAGACGGTCTCCAAGCGTCTCGCCCGCATGAAGGAACTCGAAGAGATCGACTTCGACGACACCACGCGCGGCTACACCAAGAAGGAGCTCCTCATCCAGCGCCGCGAGCTCGTGAAACTGCAGCGCTCGCTCGGGGGAATCCGAAACCTCACGAAGACCCCCTCCGCGATCTGGATCGTCGACACCAAGAAGGAACACCTCGCCATCGACGAGGCGCACAAGCTCGGCATCCCGGTCATCGCGATCCTCGACACGAACTGCGACCCGGACGAGGTGCAGTACCCGATCCCCGGCAACGACGACGCGATTCGTTCCGTCGGCCTCCTCACCCGCATCATCGCGGATGCCGCGGCCGAGGGCCTCATCCAGCGTCACCAGAAGGCGGAAGAGGGCACGGGCAACGTCTCGGCCGTCGAGCCTCTCGCCGAGTGGGAAGCGGAGCTCCTCGGGGCTTCCGACACCCCGACCCCGACCCCGACCACCGAGGCCGAGAAGGTCGAGGCCGTCGACGGTCTCGTCTCCTCCACTGAGGAGAGTGCCGAGGAGAGTGCCGAGGAGAACACTGAGGAGAGTGCCGAGGAGAGTGCCGATTCGAACGCCGCGGCCGTCACCGACCTGATCGCCGCGGAAGTTCCCGTCGAGGAGAATGACGCCGACGCCGTTGTGGCCGAGCACGAGGCCGCCGCCGACGCGAGCGTCGTTCCCGAGCATCACGTCGTCTCTGACGCCGCCGCCGAGGCGAAGCTCGAAGCCGAGGCAACCGACGCCGAGAAGGCTCACCCCGCCGACGCGAAGACCGCCAAGCCTGCTGCGGCGAAGCCCGCTGCCGCCAAGAAGTAAGGAACGTTCACCATGGCAGATTTCAGCCTGGAAGACCTCAAGACCCTGCGCGAGCGCCTCGGCACCGGCATGGTCGAAACCAAGAATGCCCTCGTCGAGGCGGGCGGTGACCTCGACAAGGCCACCGAGTTGCTGCGCCTCAAGGGGGCGAAGGGCAACGCGAAGCGTGCCGACCGTTCCACGAGTGAGGGACTTGTCGCGGCCAAGGAGAACGGTTCCACAACGACGCTCATCGAGCTGTCCTGTGAGACCGATTTCGTGGCAAAGGGCGCGAAGTTCGTGAGCCTTGGCGACACCGTTCTGAACGCGATTGTCGCCGCCGGAGCATCCACTCCGGAAGAGGGCCTCGCGGCCCCGGTCGGCTCGGAGACCGTCGCCGACCTGATCAGCAACGAAGCGGCCATCCTCGGCGAGAAGATCGTGCTCCGTCGCGTCGCCGTCATCTCCGGCGAGAAGTTCGCCGTCTACCTGCACAAGACCAACAAAGACCTGCCTCCGCAGGTCGGCGTGGTCGTCGGGTACTCCGGAGACGACGCAGAGACTGCTCGCAGCATCGCGCAGCACATCTCCTTCGCCGACCCGCTGTACCTCAGCCGCGACGAGGTGCCGACCGAGCAGGTTGAGTCCGAGCGTCGCATCGTCGAGGAGATCAGTCGTGGAGAGGGCAAGCCGGAGGCCGCCCTTCCGAAGATCATCGAGGGTCGCGTCAACGGCTTCTTCAAGCAGGTCGTGCTCCCCGAACAGGACTACGCGCGCGACAACAAGCTCTCCGTCGCCACCGTCATGAAGGATGCCGGCCTCACCGTGTCCGGCTTCGCCCGTTTCAAGGTCGGTGCCTAGCAGCCACGCACCACGCTCGACGAGCGGCCCGGATCGCCTCGTGCGGTCCGGGCTTCCTCACGCCGTCGGCCACTTCGCGCGACGGCCTTCGTGCCCGCCTGCTGCCCGCCTGCCCGAAGACCGCCTGCCCGAGGAGTACGCGACCCCGAAGAGCGGGCACCCGAAAGCCACGCACCCGAACCCCGCGGATGCGCCGAGCACGACCGCGTCGGCTCATGCTCCCGAACGGCGGGAGTGCGGGCATCCGGTACCCTGAACGAAGCCACGATCTGAGGAGCAGGCATGACTGACGCGCGCAAGAGACGGGTTCTGCTGAAGCTCTCGGGTGAATCGTTCGGAGGCGGATCCCTCGGAATCAATCCCGATGTGGTGAGCTCGCTCGCCAAGGAAATTGCGGCTGCGGCGACGGATGTCGAGGTCGCGATCGTCGTCGGTGGCGGCAACTTCTTCCGAGGCGCCGAGCTCAGCCAGCGCGGAATGGAGCGTGGACGCGCCGACTACATGGGCATGCTCGGCACGGTGATGAACGCTCTCGCCCTTCAGGACTTTCTCGAGCAGGCCGGGGCGGCGACTCGAGTCCAGTCCGCAATTTCGATGACCCAGGTCGCCGAGCCGTACATCCCCCGTCGAGCGGCGCGTCACTTGGAGAAGGGCCGGGTCGTCATCTTCGGCGCCGGCGCGGGACTTCCGTACTTCTCCACCGACACCGTGGCCGCCCAGCGCGCGCTGGAGATCAGTGCCGATGTCGTGCTGCTCGCCAAGAACGGGGTGGACGGCGTGTACGACGCCGATCCGCGCACCCACAGCGGTGCCAAGAAACTCGATCACGTGACCTATCAGGAGGCACTGGTGAAGGGCTTGAAGGTCGTGGATTCCACCGCTTTCAGCCTCTGCATGGACAACAGGATGCCGATGGTCGTCTTCGGCATGGAACCGCACGGCAACGTCACCGCCGCCATCCGGGGGGATCGCATCGGCACGCGTGTCTCCCACTGAGGCATCTCTCGGTGAGGCCTCCAACTAAACTCGTTCCAGTCCCACCCCTCTCGAAGGAGACCTACGTGATTTCCGATGTCCTGGCCGAAGCCAAAGACAAGATGCAGAAGTCTGTCGAAGCCGCGAAAGACGATTTCAGCAACGTGCGCACCGGGCGCGCCAATCCGGCGCTGTTTCAGAAGATCCTCGTCGACTACTACGGCACACCGACCCCACTCGGCCAGCTCGCGGGAATGAACAATCCCGAGGCCCGCACCCTGGTGATCACCCCCTATGACAAGGGCGCCCTCAAAGAGATCGAGCGGGCGATCGCCACCGCCCCGAACCTCGGGGCGAACGTCGGCAACGACGGCACGATCATCCGCGCGACACTGCCGGAGCTCACCGAGGAGCGCCGTCGTGAGTTCGTGAAGATCGTGCGCGCGAAGGGCGAGGATTCCAAGGTGTCGATCCGCAACATCCGCCGGAAGGCGAAGGACGACCTGGATGCCCTCAAGGCCGAGGTGGGCGACGATGAGGTGGCCCGAAGCGAGAAGGAACTCGAGTCACTGACGAAGGCGCACATCGACGCCATCGATGACGCGCTCAAGAAGAAGGAAGCCGAGCTCCTCGAGGTTTGAATGACTGACCCCGACGAGAGTGCCCCGGCGAAGAAGAGTCGCGGTCGCGCCAAACGCGACGAGATCGAAGCGCGAGCCCACCTGCTCGAAGAGGAGTTCAAGGCGCAGGTCGCGGCGACGCGAGCCCAGATCGACGCGACGACGGTGCGGATCGAGGCGCGCACCGGGCGCAATCTGCCGCTCGCCATTCTCATCGGCGTCGGACTTGGCGCTCTGCTCATCGGCAGCCTTCTGTTCATCAAGGCCTTCTTCATGCTGTTCGCGGGCGGGTTGATCGCCTTCACAACGTTCGAGCTCGCCAGCGCCCTCCGGTTCGCCGGGCGCGACGTGCCGCGTTGGCCGAGCGTCGTGGCCGCCCTCGCATCCGTGCCGGCCGCGTTCTATCTCGGTGACCAGGGGCGGTGGCTGGTCGTGCTCGGCGCCATGATCTTCGTTGCCGCCTGGCGCCTGGCCGAATCCGTCAGTCGCAACCACCGGGCCGGAACAGAAGACCTTTGGAAGGATGTGGCGGCCGGTACCTTCATCCAGGTCTACGTGCCGTTTCTCGGGAGCTTCGCTGTGCTCCTCACCGCGCAACCCGGCGGCGAGTGGTGGGCTCTGGCATTCCTTGTGGTCGTCATCTCCGTGGATATCGGGGCGTACGCGTCCGGGCTCGCCTTCGGGAAGCATCCGATGGCGCCCCGGATCAGTCCGAAGAAGACCTGGGAGGGATTCGTCGGTTCGGTGATCACCGCACTGATCGCCGGGGTGTTGGTCGCACAATTCATGCTGCATGAGCCGTGGTGGTTCGGGCTCGTCTTCGGTGCGGTGATGGTGTTCACCGGCACCGTCGGAGACCTCACCGAGTCGCTGATCAAGCGCGACCTCGGCATCAAGGACATCAGCACGTGGCTGCCCGGGCACGGCGGGTTTCTCGATCGGCTCGACTCGATCCTGCCGAGCGCGGCGGCCGCCTATGTGCTGTTCGTCATCTTCCGCTGATCGGCTTTGCAGCGCGCGTAGGGCACAATGGTCGCGTGAGTACAACCTTTCCCCGCCTTCGCAAGTCCCGGCGCGGCTACAGTGTCGATCAGGTCGAAGACTTTCTCGAGGAAGCCCGACGTGCCTACTCCTCGGAGGCGACGGAGCCCGCTGTACTGAATGCCACGAGCATCCGCCGTATGGCCTTTTCCCTGCAGAAGGGAGGCTATTCCCCCGAGCACGTGGATGCCGCCCTCGAGCGACTCGAAGACGCCTTTGCCAGTCGCGAGCGGGAACGGGCCATTTCGCAGCGCGGTGACGAGGCCTGGTACACCGAAGCACGCACCATCGCCAAGGAGATACTCGCCCGGCTCGCTCGACCGGTGGGGCAGCGTTTCGACCGCGTCGGGTTTCTGAGCAGCGGTTACCACCGCAAAGACGTGGACGCGTTCGCATCCCGCCTCACCGACTACTTTCAGGAGGGTCGACCGATGAGCATCGAAGAGGTGCGCACGGCAGCCTTCCGTTCCCAAAAAGGCGGCTATCGGGAAGCGCAGGTCGACCTCCTTCTCGACGCGGTCATCAACGTGATGCTTGCGGTGCGCTGAGTGCCGATGGGCTTTTTCGCCCGGAGTCGGCTAAGCTCTCTTTCCTATGGGTAGGCGAGTGCAGAATATCTCGCCCCAGGCCGTGACAAACGGCGCCGGGGTTGTCGCTCGGGGGCACCAGGTGCGGACACGTCGCCTCCTCCCGATCTTCTCCTTCCTGGCGGCAGCCGGCCTCGTTCTCGTGCTGACCATCGCTCCCGAACAGGTGCAGAATTCATTCGCCGCCACGCAGTCGACCGCGCGCACTCTGCAGACACTGGAGATCGCCCAGGTGGCCGACTCGACCGTGGTTCGGGACAACTACCAGGTCACCAAGAAGAAGGTCGCGCCCCCCGTCGTCTTGGTCGTGCGAACGGCCGGGCCCCCAGCGGTCGGCGCTCC
>JANMBI010000076.1:0-18851 GCA_031360325.1 Frigoribacterium sp.
TTCGAGTCGACCGTCCCCCATCGGGGCATGCAGTTTCAGGCCGAAGAGTTCGAGCGCCGCATTCGGGAATCCGACCACGACCCGGCCGTTCTTCCCGCCGCCGAGAGCGTGCGCATCATGCAGACCCTCGACGAGGTTCGCGCCCAGATCGGGCTGGCCTACCCCGGAGAATAGTGCCCGGATATCATGGTTCGGTGAGTGACCACCAGGATCCACCCGGCGCGCGGTCACCGATCAATCCCCTCGGTACGCCATCGCCGGCCGCTCCGCCCGTGACGCCGCCGATGAGTCGGCGTGAGACTCTCGCGGCGGAACGGGCCCGGGTGGTCGCGCGGGCCGATGCCGTCGAACGGGGTGCGGCGGGCGGGGAGCCCGCCCCCCACCAGCCGATCGTGAACTCTGGTTTCGATCGACCTCCCCGGGTTGTCGCCCCTGATGCGACCGCCGCCGTCGCTGCACACGCCGACGGGGATGCCCGACCCGCGGCGCCCGGGGGGATCCTCGCCGCCATCGAGAGGAATCCGAAGGCCTGGACGATCTCGGCGCTCGGCATGATCTTCGTGGTACTTGCCACGGGCTCGATTTTCGCCGGAGTCGCGGTCGGGGTGGGGCGAACGAGCGCTGACGCTCGGCAGACGGCGGGAAACGCCCGTTCGGCCTCCACGCCGCCCACCGCCCGGCCGGTGCCTCCCGCGATCGCCGCGGCCACCCCCATCCGGACGTGCTCTATCGCCGGTCCGGCCAACGATCCGAACCTCCTGACCCTTCAGGCCAGCGTGATCAACGCCGCAACCGGTGAGGTTCTCTTCGACCGCAACGGGGCCAAGCCGTCCCGCACGGCCAGCCTGCTCAAGACCCTCACCGCCGCCGCCGCGCTGAGCGTGCTCGGACCCGACTATCGGTTCTCCACCAGGGTGTACGCCGGTGCGACGCCCGGAACGGTAGCCCTCGTGGGCGGCGGCGATCCCACGCTGAGCGCGCTCGGAGCCGGGCAGGAGAGCGTCTATCGCGGCGCCCCAAAGCTCAGCGACCTCGCGGCCGAGGTGACGGCGAAAAGCGCCGTGCCCATCACCGGTATCGTGCTCGACTCGAACCTGTGGAATCCGAGCGACAACTGGGATCCCACCTGGGATCGAAGCGAACAGAGCCAGGGATTCCAGCCCGAGGTGACCGCCCTCACCGTCGACGGCGGGCGAGCCGACCCCCGCGCGCAGGACAGCGTGCGCAGCAGCACGCCGGTCGCCGACGCCGGCGCTGCTTTCGCAGCAGATCTCGGAATCACCGGATCCGGCCACGTCACCATGGGCACAGCTCCCCCCGGTGCAACGCTTCTCGGAGAGGTGAAGTCGCAGCCGGTACGAACGCTCATCGCCCAGATGCTTCCCCTCTCCGACAATGCGCTCGGGGAGTATTTGGCACGCCAGGTCTCAAAGGTGTCGGGGAGCGACGGTTCGTCCGCGTCGCTCAACCGGGTGATCCCGGCCGCCCTGACCGCCTATGGCCTGACGACGACGGGACTGACCATTCGCGACGGATCCGGACTCAGCGGCGTCAACGCGGTGCCGGCGGCGTTTGTGGCGCAATTGATGACGAAAATAGCCGCGGGCGGCCAAAATCCGAACATCATCTCCGACTCCCTCCCCATCTCTGGAAAGACGGGGACCCTCGCCGGCCGGTTCACCGGGTCGAACGCGGTAGCCAGAGGTGCGGTGAGCGCGAAGACCGGATGGATCACGACCGAGGATTCCCTCGCCGGAATCGTGCACGCCGCCGATGGCTCGACGCTCGCCTTCGCCTTCTACGCGCTGGGGTCGATCAACAGCCGCACGATTCCGGCGCTCGACACCCTGACGACCGCGGTGTTCACCTGCGGAAGCAATCTGGCGAATAATTGACCCCGTGCTCAGGGTTCTCTTCATCATCGATGTGCAGAACGACTTCACCGAGGGCGGCGCGCTCGGAGTGGAGGGCGGCGCCGCCGTCGCGACACGGATTTCGCGGTATCTGGCGGAGCATCCGGATCGCTACGCCCAGGTGTTCGCCTCCCGTGATTGGCATGATGGGGACAACGACAACGGCGGCCACTTCGCCACGACAGCCGCCCCGGATTTTGTCGAGACCTGGCCGGTGCACTGTGTCGCGGGCACTTGGGGAGCGGACTACCACCCCGCTCTCGACACCTCCGTTGTCACCATCGGGGTGTTGAAGGGCCAGGGTCGACCCGCCTATTCGATCTTCGAGGGCGTGACGGAGGACGGCCGTGCTCTCCCTCGCATACTGGAAGAACTCCGCGTCGACGAGGTGGATGTCGTCGGGATCGCCACAGACTATTGTGTTCTCGCATCGGCCCTCGACGCCGTGTCGAGCGGCCGGGTGGTTCGGGTGCTGGAGGATCTCGTCGCGGGAGTCGCACCGGACACGAGCCGCCGAGCAATCGAACGGATGGAGGCGGCCGGAGTGCGCATCGTCGGCTCCTCGCAAAACTAGACTTGGCACCATGAGCCAACTCTCCGAATCCGACCTCCTGGCACGGGTGCCCGACCGACTATTCATCGGAGGAGAGTGGGTCGAATCCACCTCGGGGCGAGCAATCGAGGTCGTGGATCCGGCCACCGGCCTGGTGATCAAGACGATCGCCGATGCATCCGTGGCCGACGGTGCACGAGCTCTGGATGCCGCCGTCGCAGCGCAGGAGTCCTGGGCATCGACTGCCCCACGGGTTCGGGGCGAGATCCTGCGAGGCGCCTTCGACCTGCTGCAGGAACGGGCGGACCAATTCGCCCTGCTGATGACCCTGGAGATGGGAAAGCCGCTCGCCGAGGCAAGAGGCGAGGTGGCCTATGGCGGGGAGTTTCTGCGCTGGTTCAGCGAGGAGGCGGTGCGGATCGGCGGCCACTACGGCGTGAACCCGGAGGGAACGGGGCGCATGTTCGTCACGCGTCTTCCGGTCGGTCCCTCATTCCTCATCACCCCGTGGAACTTTCCCTTGGCGATGGCCACGCGCAAGATCGCCCCGGCGCTCGCCGCCGGCTGCACGGCCGTGGTGAAACCGGCAGAGCTGACCCCGCTGACCACCCTCTTCTTTGCGAGGCTTCTCGAGGAATCGGGGCTCCCGAAGGGCGTCCTCAACGTCATCACCACGTCGACTTCGAGTGAGGTGTCGGGGCCGATCATCGCGGACCCCCGGCTGCGCAAGCTCAGCTTCACCGGATCCACCCCGGTCGGGGTGCGCCTGCTCAAGCAGGCTGCGGACAACGTGCTGCGCACCTCGATGGAGCTCGGCGGGAACGCGCCGTTCCTCGTGTTCGAGGATGCCGACCTCGATGCCGCGGTCGATGGCGCCATGATCGCGAAGTTCCGCAACATCGGCCAGGCGTGCACGGCAGCCAACCGGTTCATCGTTCACGAGTCGATCGCCGAAACGTTCGCTGCTCGCGTCACCGCACGTGTCAATGCACTGACGGTTGGTCGGGGAACCGAGACCGGTGTCACCGTCGGTCCGCTCATCAATGCAGACGCCGTGACCAAGGCCGACGATCTCGTGAACGACGCGGTCTCCCGGGGGGCGACCGTGCTCACCGGCGGGAAACCTGTGGCTCGGGATGGCACCTTCTATGCGCCCACCGTGATCACCGGCGTGGCCGCAGACAGCGACATCCTGCGGGAAGAGATCTTCGGCCCGGTGCTGTCGATCACGACCTTCACCGACGAGGCAGATGCGGTGGCCAAGGCGAACGACACCCAGTACGGACTGGTGAGCTATGTCTTCACGCGGGACCTGGCGCGTGGGCTGCGATTGATCGACAGCATCCAAACCGGCATGATGGGGCTGAATGTGGGGGTCGTTTCCAACGCGGCGGCACCGTTCGGCGGGGTCAAGCAGTCGGGTCTCGGACGCGAGGGGGGAGCCGTCGGCATCGACGAGTACCTCGAGACGAAGTACGTGCTCGCGCCCCACACCGTGGCGTGACCGTCGTGCCGCGGTGATCGCCCCCGATCGATCCTGTCGCCGTCATCTCCCCGGCACGACTCCTGCAGTTTGCGCGGCTCGCCCGGGTGTCTCCCGGGCGTGCGGCCTCTGCGTCTCTCCCGGCCGAAACGTGAAGGAGTTGTGCCGAAGGGGCAGCGAGGAGGGTCGAGTGTGACCGTGATCGAGATCTCGGATCTCTCCGACCCGCGGCTTGCCGACTACTCGCACCAGACTGACGTCGCCCTCAGGAAGGCGCGCGGCACCGAGCACGGGCTCTACATCGCCGAGTCGGCACTCGTGTTGGAGCGAGCGCTCGCCGCCGGACACCGTCCCCGTTCGGTGCTCGCCCTCGGAAACACCGTCGACGAGGCGCGGGCCCTGGTCGGCGGCGAGGTGCCGATCTTCTCCGGCCCGAGCGCCCTCCTCGAGGAGCTGACGGGCTACCTGTTGCACCGTGGGCTGGTCGCGGCGATGCACCGGCCGGCGCTGCCTTCGGTCGCATCACTACTCGTCGGCGCCCGCCGAATCATCATTCTCGAAAACGTCGCCGACCCCACCAACGTCGGCGCCATCTTCCGCTCGGTCGCGGCGATCGGGGCGGACGCGGTGCTCGTCACTCCGCGGTGCTCGGACCCGTACTACCGGCGTGCCATCCGGGTGTCGATGGGCGCGGTCCTGCAGGTGCCGTGGACGCGCCTCGGGGACTGGACATCCGCGCGGCAGCTCCTTGCGGCATCCGACTTCGAAATCGCGGCGCTGGCGCTGAGTCCGGATGCCGTGAGCCTGCGTGACTTCACGGCGCCCGAGAGGCTCGCTCTCGTTCTCGGTGCGGAAGGGGAGGGCCTCACGCCGGAAGCGCTGGCGAGTGCGGACACCGTGGTGCAGATTCCGATGGCGCACGGTATCGACTCGCTCAATGTCGCGGCCACCGCGGCCGTAGCGATGTGGGCACTGGCCTGAGTGGCGCTGCCCGTCCTCCGGGCGCCCGGGCGCCCGCTGGTCTCCGCTGGTCTCCGCTGGTCTCCGCGCTGCGGAGTGACACGCGCGCCCGCGCGTTCGGGCGCGCGTGTCACTCGGGGGCGCGGAAGGGAGGCAGCAGCGGTCCGAGCGAGCTCAGACGAGGAGCTGGTGTTTCGCGAGCTCGCGATACAGCGGGGTGCTCTTGACGAGTTCCGAGTGCGTGCCGACGCCGATGACGCGGCCGTGATCCAGAACCACGATCTGATCGGAGTCGACGACGGTCGACAATCGATGCGCGATCACGATGAGGGTGCGATGCTCGGCTACCGCGTCGATCGCCTCGCGCAGGAGCTGCTCGTTGAGGCCGTCGAGCGACGATGTCGATTCGTCGAGCAACAGGATGGGCGGGGCCGAGAGCAGGGTGCGCGCGATGGCAAGACGTTGACGTTCGCCCCCGGAGAGCATGACCCCCTCCTCGCCGACCGCGGCATCCAGTCCCTTTTCGTTGCGCTGTAACACCTCGGTGAGATTGACGTCGTGGAGCACCTGGATGCACTGTCCGTCGGTGGCATCCGGCGCCCCGAGGGTGAGATTGTCGCGCAGCGAGCCCGCCAGCACCGGGGCATCCTGCTCCACGTAGCCGATCTGGGCTCGCAAAGCCTCGCGATCGAGACCGCGGATGTCGGCGCCACCGAGCCGCACGACGCCAGAGGCGGGGTCGTAGAAGCGTTCGATGAGGGCGAGGATGGTGCTCTTGCCGGCGCCGGACGGGCCGACGAGGGCGATGCGTTGTCCGCGGGGCACCTCGAAAGAGACCCCGTGAAGCACGGTCATCTCCTGCGGAGTTCGGGGCGAACCCGCCGGGACGGACGGCTCCGAACGCGGGGTTCCTCCCTCACCGATCTCCGCCTCCGGGGCGCGCCGCACGACCGAGTCCGGATAGCGGAACACCACGTCGTGGAAGCTGATCGCCGCATCGGAGACCACGGGCGCCGCCGGTTCGATTGCGCCGTCCAATTCGGCCTCGCTCGGTAGGGTCACGATCTCTTGGATACGTCCGAGGGCACCGAGCGCCTGGTTCACCGAGGTGATGGCGCCGAATGCCTGTCCGAGCGGCATGATCAGCATGAATAGGAAGAAGATGAAGGCCACCAGGTGGGCGATGGAGATCGCACCGCTGGCGACCCGGAATCCGCCGACTCCGAGCACGACAAGCAGCGACACCTGGAGCGCGATTCCGGCGATCGGCACGACGAGAGCCGAGATCTTCGCGACCTGGATCCCCATCTCCCACGCTCCCTTCGCGTCCGTCTCGATGGCCGCGGTTTCGCGGTCGGTGGCGTTCGCGGCGCGGACCGTTCGGATGGCTCCGAGCGCTCGCTCCACGGAGGCGGCGAGATCCCCCACCCTCTCCTGTTGCTTCCGGCTGGCGACTCGCACCCGCCCGGAGAGCAAAACGACGGTGACGACGGAGACGGCGATCACGAGCACGGTGAGCCCGAGGAGCACCGGATCGATCACGAGCATGGCTATCAGCGCGCCGAGGAAGATGAGGGCACCCCCGACCGCATCGACGAGACCCTGGGTGAGAACGGCGTAGAGCAGGGTCGTGTCCGATCCGACCCGGGAGACGAGGTCGCCGGTGCGCCGGGTGTCGAATTCGCTGATCGGGAGCCGGAGCATCCGGCGCACCAGCTGTCGACGCGCGGAGAGCACAACGCTCGTCCCGGTGCGCTGCAGAAGGTAGTGCTGCACGCCGGAGAGGATCGCGGAGACCACGACCAGCCCGACGAGGAGGTAGACGAGGGCGCCGAGCGGCTGGCTCTTCTGCACCCGCCCGATGACCTGGCTCACCAGGATGGGCTGGGCGAGCGAGGTGCCGGCTCCGAGCACGCTCAGGGCGATCACGAACCCGAGCACCCTCTTGTGCTCGAGCAGATAGGGCATGAGTTGGCCGAAACTCGCGCGCGGGCCGTCGTCCTTACCGGGTCGAGCGAAGGGGGAACGGGACCGGGGGGACTGCGTGCTGGTGCTCATGATGTCTTTCGAGTGGCCGAGGCGAACAGTCAAGCTTAGGCACGATGCCGATCGGCGCCTGAACGTCGCCGGCAGCCCGACCTACGCGTACCGGGTCGGGAGGACTGGCTAGGGTGGGTTATCGTGACTTCTCCTGTGATCTCCGCCCGACTTCTGACCAAGAAGTACGGGGACTTTGCTGCCGTCGACGGCATCTCCTTCGCCGTCGAGCCCGGCGAGTCATTCGGCCTTCTCGGTCCGAACGGGGCAGGCAAGTCGACGACGATGCGGATGGTCGGGGCCGTGTCGACGCGCACCAGCGGTTCGCTGAGCATCCTCGGCCTCGATCCCAACGAACACGGCCCCGAGATCCGATCGCAGCTCGGCGTTGTTCCCCAGCAGGACAACCTCGATATGGAACTGCGGGTGCGCGACAATCTGATCGTCTACGGCCGGTATTTCGGCATGACCACCTCGGCCTGCGCGACGAAGGCCGATGAACTGCTGGAGTTCGCACAGCTGTCCGACCGAAAGAAGTCGAAGGTCGACGACCTCTCCGGGGGGATGAAGCGTCGACTCACGATCGCACGCTCCCTCATGAACGACCCGCGGGTGCTGCTGCTCGATGAACCGACCACGGGGCTCGATCCGCAGGCGCGACACATCCTCTGGGATCGGCTGTTCCGACTCAAGGAGCAGGGCACGACCCTGCTTCTGACAACGCACTACATGGATGAGGCGGAACAGCTCTGCGACCGTCTCGTGGTCGTCGACAAGGGCACCATCATGGCTGAGGGGGCCCCGGCCGACCTCATCCGCGCCTATTCCACCCGTGAGGTGCTCGAATTGCGCTTCGGTTCGGACAACAACGCGCAGGTCGCGGAGCAGGTCGCGGGTATCGGCGACCGCGTCGAGGTGCTGCCCGACCGCATCCTGATCTACAGCGATGACGGCGATGCCGACCTCGACCGGATCATCGCGCGAGGATTCAAACCCGTCACGAGCCTCGTGCGTCGTTCGAGCCTCGAAGACGTGTTTCTGCGGTTGACGGGACGGAGTCTGATCGAGTGACCACCCTTCTCGATTCCGCATCCACCAAGGCGCGTGCGGGCGGCGTGAAGCCGCGAAAGTACGGCTCGTGGTACGTGGCGGAGCATCGCATCCGCGGCATCCGGAGCTACTACAAGACGCTGGTGTTCACGGCGATCGGCAGCCCCTTCATGTATCTGTTCGCGCTCGGTGTGGGGCTCGCGACCCTCGTCGACAAGAACAGCGGTGCGGGCGGTGTGGGCTATCTCGCGTTCGTCGCGCCCGCCCTCATCGCCTCGGCGGCGGTCACCGCGGCCGTCGAAGAGTGCACCTATCCGATTCTCATGGGTTTCAAATGGAACCCGATTTTCTTCGCGATGAAGGCGGCGCCTCTCTCCGGAAACCAGATCGTGAACGGCATCTTCATCGCCGTGCTCGCCCGCCTCCTTCCGACGACTCTGGTCTACTACCTCGCAATGCTGGTGTTCGGGGCGGTGCCGTCCCCGCTCGGCATTCTCGACATCCCCATCTCCATCCTCACCGGAATGGCCTTCGGGCTGGTGATCGCAAGCTACATGGCCACAGTGGAGCAGGATGTCGGCCAGCCCGCGTTCATCCAGCGGTTCATCATCACCCCGCTCTTCCTGTTTTCCGGCACCTTCTTCCCGCTCGCGCAGATGCCGGTCTTCCTGCAGTGGATCGGGTGGGTCTCACCTCTCTGGCACGGTACCGAACTCGGCCGGGTGGTGAGCTACGGCGCGGTCGAGCCCGGCTGGCTGACGCTGGTGCACGTGCTCTATCCGTTGGCCCTGTGCCTCTACGGCTGGCGGCGGACTCAGGTCGTCGTCACACGGAGGCTCGACAAGTGACCGCGACTCCCGCCCTCGCCCCGACCCGTCCCACTCCTACGCCGCGCGCCGGGGGCATCGGTGCCCTGTATGCGGGGAACGCGCGCGCGGTCATCGGCCGCGGTCTTCTCGCGACCAAGAGCTCCAACTGGCTCATCGTGGTGAGTGGATTCTTCGAGCCGGTGTTCTATCTGCTCTCTCTCGGTATCGGGCTCGGCGCTCTCGTCGGCTCGGTGTCCACCTCGAGCGGCCAGCCGATCTCCTACGCCGCCTACATCGCGCCGGCACTCCTCACCGTGTCGGCGATGAACGGGGCGATCTACGACTCCACCTGGAACGTGTTCTTCAAGATGCAGTACGCCAAACTGTATGAGGGCATGCTGGCGACATCCCTCGGACCTCTGGATGTCGCGCTCGGCGAGATCTTCCTCGCACTGCTGCGCGGCGCGGTCTACGCCACCGGATTCCTGATCGTGATGCAGGCCCTCGGTCTCAATCTGGCGTGGACCGCCATCCTCGCCCTCCCGGCAGTGTTGCTCATCGCCTTCGGGTTCGCCAGCCTCGGGATGGCGATCACGAGCTACCTGAAGAGCTTCCAGCAGATGGACTGGATCAACTTCGTGATGCTGCCGATGTTCCTGTTCTCGGCGACCTTCTATCCGCTCAGCGTCTACCCGCAGGGGATCCAGTGGGTGATCGAGGCTCTGCCGCTCTGGCACGGGGTCGAGCTCGTGCGCGGCCTCACGACGGGTGCTCTCAGTGTGACGATGTTCGGGCATGCGCTGTACTTCGTCGTGATGATCGTCGTCGGATTGGTGTTCACCACCCGTCGGCTGCGCGCCCTGTTCCTCGACTGACGCCAGCCCACTTCCACCCCTCCCGCCAACCCCTACCTCCCGTTTTTCTCACCACCACCCTTTGTAAACGGGGTGGTGGTGAGAAAAACGGGAGGGGGTGCGCGGGGGGCGGGCCGGAGTCAGACGGTTTCGACGAGCGAGTGCATACGTGAGCTCCGAGAGACGTGTCCGGGGTCCTTCAGAAAAACGACGTAGGTCAATCCTGCGGCGAGGACGACAGCCACAATCACGGCAATGACGATCAGGACCTTGAAGGGGTTGCTCACCCGATCAGCCTATCGGTGACGGAGCGAGGTCTCGGATGATCCGCGCGGTCGCGAGCGCCGCCTGGGCGGCCTCCGCACCCTTGTCTTCCTGGGAACCGGGAAGTCCGGCCCGATCCAGCCCCTGCTGCTCGTCGTCGAGGGTGAGAACGCCGAAGCCCACGGCCTTCCCGGTGAGGATCGCCACCTGGGTGAGGCCGCTCGTGGCGGCATCCGACACGAATTCGAAGTGGGGGGTGCCGCCGCGGATGATCACGCCGAGCGCGACCACCGCGTCCGCCCCGTTGTCAAGGGCGGCTCGGCTGACCACCGGAAGTTCGAAGCTGCCGGGCACCCGCACCTCGGTGACCTCGGCTCCGGATGCGGCGAGCACGCGACGCGCGCCGACCAACAGCCCGTCGGTGATCGCCTCATGCCAACGACCCGCCACGATGGTGACCTTGAGGCCGGTGCCGTCGGTGATGATTTCGGGTGCTCCGTCGCCACTCATGCGAGATGTCCTTTCGGTGTCTGGAGGATGCGCCGGTGGGCACGCGCGGACTGTTCGAGTTCGGTGCCCTCGTTGGGGTTCGCGGTGCCGTTCAACTCGGGGGTACTCGGCAGGATGTGCCCCATGCGATCGCGCTTGGCCTCGAGGTACCGCTCGTTGAAGGCGCCGACGCCCACGACCAGCGGCACCTGTTCGATCACGTCGATGCCGCGGTCCCGCAATTGGCGCAACTTCTCCGGGTTATTGGTGATCGCACGTACCTCGTTCAGGCCGAGATCTTCGAGAATCGCGACGGCCGCGCGATAGTCACGCCCGTCGGCGGGAAAGCCGAGGGCGATGTTCGCGTCGAGCGTGTCGAATCCGTCTTCCTGAAGGCGGTAGGCCTTGAGCTTGTTGATGAGCCCGATCCCGCGACCCTCGTGCCCGCGCATGTAGATGACGACCCCGCCCTCTGCGTGGATTTTCTCCAGTGCGGCATCGAGTTGAGGCCCGCACTCGCATTTGAGTGACCCGAAGACCTCCCCGGTGAGGCACTCCGAGTGCACCCGGAGCAGGGCGCCGTTGTGCGGTGTGCCCGAGATGATGGCAAGATGGTCGGCCCCGGTCATCCGGTCCCGATAGGCGCGGAAGCGGAAGGACCCGTGGCGCGTCGGAATGGTGGTCTCGACCTCGAAGGTGACCCGCGAGGTCTCCGGGATGGGCACGGCCACGGGCACCGAGGTGTCGCAGTGCCGTGCCTGGAGGTATTCGATGAGTGACTCGATGGTGATGACCACGATCCCCTCACGCTCGCCGAGCCGGATGAGGCCGGGCAGCCGCATCATCTCGCCGTCTTCCGCCACGATCTCGGAGATCGCGCCGACCGGGGTGAGGCCGGCGAGCTTGAGGAGGTCGACGGTGGCTTCGGTATGGCCGTTGCGTTCGCGCACACCGCCGTCGCGAGCGCGCAACGGCATGATGTGCCCTGGCCGGTGAACGCTCGACGGGGTGGATTCGAGGTTGGCAAGAACGCGCAGGGTGTGGGCGCGGTCGGCGGCACTGATGCCGGTGCTGATGCGGTCCGCGGCATCCACCGACACCGTGTAATTGGTGCCGCGCGGGTCTTCGTTGCGCACCACCATCATCGGGAGTTCGAGGCGATCGGCGATCTCGTTGGTCATCGGGGCGCAGATGAATCCGGAGGAGTTGCGCACGAGCCACGCGAGCCATTCCTGGCTCGCGAACTCGGCGGCGAGCACGACATCGCCTTCGTTCTCCCGCCCTTCGTCATCCACCACGATGATCGGCCTTCCCGCGCGCAATTGCTCGAGGGCGGCGGGGATGTCGGCGAGACTCATGGTTCGCTCCTTCCGGTTGTTCCTGCTGAGGCCACGTCGGCGAGTCGCGCGACATGGCGCGCCAGGATGTCGGTCTCGATGTTCACGGGATCCCCGACGGCTTTGCGTCCAAGGGTCGTCACGCTGAGTGTTTCGGGGATGAGGGACACCTCGAACCAGTCCGTGCCGACGTCACTCACGGTGAGCGAGACCCCATCGACCGCGATCGAGCCCTTGCGAGCGACGAGCGCGGAGATCTCGGCGCCGAGCGAGAGACGAAGAACCCGCCAGGCGCTGCCCTCGGTGATACTCAGAAGGGTGCTCGTGCCGTCGATGTGGCCCTGCACGATGTGGCCGCCGAGGCGGTCGCCCACCCTGGCGGCACGCTCGAGGTTCACGCGGGATCCGGTCGTCACGGTCGCGAGTGTGGACACCGCGATGGTCTCGGCCATCACGTCGGCGGTGAACCAGTCCTCGCCCCGGTCCACGACGGTGAGGCAGACACCGCTCACCGAGATCGAGTCCCCGTGGCCCGCGTCCGACACGGCGAGCGGTGCGCGGATCGTGAGGCGCGCGGCATCCGCTGTCGGCTGCCAGTCGACGACCTCGCCGAGTTCTTCGATGACTCCGGTGAACATCAGTGGCGTTCCTTTCCGTACACGGTGCCGACGGCGGCCGGACGGGCCGCTAGCACCAGGTCGTCGCCCAGTCGTTCCATGCTGACGATCGAGAGTCGTCGGGCCTCCCCGATGGTCCCGACGCCGATCTCGGTGAGAGCGGGGCGGTTGCCGCCGAGCAGCATCGGACCGAGATAGACGAGATACTCGTCGACGAGTCCCGCCGTGACGAAGGCGCTCGCGAGCGTCGGGCCGCCCTCGACGAAGGCATGGCGGATGCCCCGATCGAACAGGTCGGCGAGGATCGCCGGAAGGTCGCGGGTGCCCGTGATGATCGGGGACTCCGGGTGCCGCAGAACCCGAGAATCGGCGGGGATCGCTCGTTCGCCGATCACCACCGGCACCGGCTGGTGCGGCATGAGCTCGCCGCCGTCGCCCCGGGCGGTGAGGCTCGGGTCGTCCGCGAGCACCGTGCCGGTACCCACCAGGATCGCATCGGCGGCCGCACGCCTCTCGTGCACGTGTTGGCGGGCGGCGGTGCCGGTGATCCACCGGCTCGATCCGTCTTCGGCAGCGGCTCGACCATCCAGGCTCGACGCCCACTTGACGGTGACGAAGGGTCGACGCAGGCGCGTCGAAGTGAGCCAGGTGCGCATCGCCTCGGCCGCCTCCTGCGCGAGCACCCCGGACTCGACGAGCACCCCGGCCTCGCGAAGCCGTTCGGCACCGCCACCCGACCGCACGCCCGGATCGGAAACGGCGTAGACGACGCGTGCGATTCCGGCGGCGATGAGGGCCTCGGAACACGGCCCGGTGAGACCGTGGTGATTGCAGGGTTCGAGAGTGACGACGGCAGTGAGGCCGCCGGCGTTCGCCACGCGGGACAGCGCATCCACCTCCGCGTGCGGCGTGCCCGCCCCGCGGTGCCAGCCTTCTGCGACGACGACGCCGTCTGCACCCACCAGCACACAGCCGACCTGCGGGTTGATCCCGGTGGCCGGCCCGTGGGCGGCGAGCGAGAGGGCATGCCGCATCAGCGGCTCATAGCCCGCTTCCGTGTCTGCGGCGGTCATCCGGTCGTCTCGAATCTTCGTGTCGAAGACGGACTCCGGGCGGATGTCGACGGTCACCGACACCCTTCGTGCGCACCCTGGGGCGAACACGCGTGCTTCCTCTCATCCGGACTGAGAAGTTCTCTCGAACCTCATTACCGTCGGTCTCGGAATTCCACCGAGTCAACCGTCGCTCCGTTGGTCTGGAGCAGCGGGTCGCGGACTGTCACCGCCGGTTCGGACTTTCACCGACCCCGGAGCACGTGCTTACATCTGTTCAGTGTACCCAACGCCTCCCGGCGGGAGATATTCCCGGCCTCACCCTGGACGGGAGCTGGGTGGCCGACGCCTCATCCACCACCGGGTCGGTGGCCACGCCGGTCTCCAGCGCGCCGCGCCGAGCTTCGCCGTTCCGGACACGACGGCGATGCGTCGCGGTACCGGCGCGAGCGCGTCGAATCCGGGACCGCTCGATCGTTCAATGAGCGGGATGTCATCGTGACTCCCGTCGGCACGGAAGAGAAGAACAGGATGGCGATATCGCCCACCACCTGAAACCGGGCGAGATCGTCGCGGTCGACCCGGTTGCCGTCGATGCGGGACGGAGCCGCATCCGGGTCCAACGGCACGAAAACGGGGGTCGCAGCCGCCGGCCCGGTCACCGCCGGTCCACGAACACCCGGGCCGACGAGGTGGGGCAGGTGTCCCGCAATTCGGCCTCGAGTGCCGGGCTCGCCGTGTGCACGGTCGGCGTCGGCTTCATGCGGGACAGGATCGCGCAGAGCGTGCGGGGGTCCGAGTTGTCGTAGGTTCCCGTGGCTCGATACGAGCGGTAGGCGACGAAAGCGACCGCCCGCAAGACGGGGTCTCCCGCGAGATCCCCTCCGCGCGTCACGAGTACCCAGAAGTCGATCATCGCTTCGTCGGGATCGTTCGACTGCCAGAGGATGCCCGGAGCGCGCGGGTCGGTGAGGGCGAGGATCTGCGTAGCGGCCCTGTCTCCGGTGTGCCAGATCGAACCGCTGAGTATGCGGATCATCGGCTGGCGAACGACGGTCTGCTGCCAGCCATCCACCGGAACCGCCGCGGTGACCAGCAGCGCCAACCCCACCACGCTGGCGATCCCCGCCGTTGCCGTTCGTGGACCGCGCGCCGATCGCTCTACGATCGAGACCACGAGGGACAGCACGACCATCACGAGGAGGGCGGAGATTATCCAGGCCAGCTTCGTTGGGTAGTAGGCCGTCCAGGGGTCGCCTTGCCCGTGGTCGAGGAACAGCAGCATCGCGGATGTCGCGACAGCGGCCACGACGATGGCGATCATTCCGGGAACGACGGGAATCGACGTTTTGCCGCGCAGGAGCAGCGCGAGGGCGACCAACCCGATCAGGAGCAGGGAAACCTCGGGCCAGGTCGATGGAAATCCGTGGCCGGGGACTTCGAGGGCGCCTCCCTGCGCGAGAAAGGTCGGCACAGTGACGACTCCCACCCAGGCGAGTACCTGCACAGCGCCGAGCACCAGGGCGAGCGCTGAGAGCCCCTGAAGGGCGCGGATCCGCTTCCAGTCCCTGACGAGTACGGCGATTCCGAGGCAACCCGGGACGAGCACGAGGGGCGCCCAGGTGGCAATTACCAGCGTCGTGAGGCCGGAGAGAGCCACGAGCGCTGCCACCGGGAACCGCCGCGAGGCCAGAAACACCAGCCAGGTTGAGAGCAGGATCGGGAGCACGACGCTCGCGTTGAAGTAGCCCCACTGTGCCGGAAGCCCGGCCAGATACCAGGTGAGGGGAAGCAGGGAGCCGAGGGCGCTGGCGACAGCGACAGCGACAGGGCTGCGAACCGGGATGGCGGATGCGACAACGGCGCCGGTCAGAATGCAGGTCACCGCAAGCACCAGCGTCCATACCACGGTCAGGGAGGCGAGATCATGGCCCAACAGGTCGTTGCTCGCCAGTTCTGACCGACCGGGCGCCATCGCCAGGGCCAACACGGTTGCGGGCAGGGGCACCGGATTCTCGGCCTGCCCGAGCGCGAGCCCGTGGTCGGTCAGGATCCGGTTGGCATAGAAGAGATTATTGAACCCGTCGCCATTCATCGCCCAGCTCAGCTTCGAGGCGCCGGGAACAAACTGCGATGCGCCGACGGTGCCGATCCATCCGACAGCGCCGAGCGTGGGCGAGACCCACAGCGCCACGGCGTGCCGGCCCGGTCTGCGGAGTGCGCCGGGAGTCCGAAGAAGCACCAGAACTCCTCCGACCGCCCAGAGCAGCGCGGCTGCCAGCTCCGACAGGACCAGGTCGAGCTCCACCGCACGCGTCGCGAGGAGCACCGCCATCACCAGGAGGACGGTCGCGGCGGCGATCCCGGGCACCGCGACCAACAGCCCGAACCTCCTGCTCGCCGCGAGAATCCAGGGAACGGCGGCGATCGCGAGGGCTCCGAGGATGACGACTATCGGCGGAGCCTACCCGAAGACTCTCGTCGGGATGTCGGGGCGCGCCCGATCACTCCGGCCAACCCGACTTCTCGGCTCGGGTATCGTCGGCCCGAAGTGTGCCGTGCCAGGAAGGTGGATGACTCCCGTCTCGAAAGGTGAGCTCGGTCGGGCGCTCTCCGGTGAAGGTGAAGCCCGCCTTGCGCGCCACCGAGACGGATGCCGCGTTCCCGACCACGCACTCCCAACCGATGCGATCGAGGTCGCGTTCACGAAAGAGCCAGTCGATGACGGCGACGACCGCCTCCGTCATCAGGCCGCGGCCACGGTGCGGGGCGCCGAGCCAGAATCCGAGGTCGCCGAGGTCCCGCCGCCAGCCGACGACCCCGAGAAGTGGCCCCCCGTCGCTCTCGCGCACCCCCCAGGTGAGTTCGTCTCCGGAGAGCCATCCGCCGGGAACGACCCGGGAGAGAAAGTAGTCGGCGTGGCGCTGCTCATACGGCCAGGGCAGGGTCAGGAGCGTTTCGAACACGGGGTCGCGGCAGTACTCGGCGACGGCAAAACGGTCGGAGAGCACGGGCAAATCGAGCAACAGCCGCTCGGTCCGAAGCACAGTCGTCTTCACCGTTTCGGCAGGAGGCCGATGCGGTCGTAGACCGTTGCAAGGGTCACGTCGGCGATGGCCGCGGCCCGATCGGCATTGCCGGCGAGCACCCGATCGAGTTCCGCGGGATCGTCGAGCAACTCGAGCGCGCGGGCCCGGACCGGTGCGAAGGTCTCGATGACGACGTCGGCGAGGTCCTTCTTGAAGTCGCCGTAGCCGCGACCGGCATAGTCGGCCTCGAGGGACACGATCGATCGGTCGGCGAGGACGGCGAAGATCGTGAGCAGGTTGGAGACGCCCGCCTTCTCGGCGAAATCGTAGCGCACCTCGCGGCCGGCATCCGTCACCGCTGACCTGATCTTCTTCGCGGTGATGGACGGCTCGTCGAGCAGCCACACCACGCCCGACCCGGAGTCGGCGGATTTGCTCATCTTGGAGTGCGGATTCTGCAGGTCGTAGATTCGCGCGGTCTCTTTCAGGATCATCGGTTCCGGCATCGCGAAGGTCGCCCCGAAGCGAGTGTTGAACCGGTTCGCGAGGTCGCGGGTGAGCTCCACGTGCTGCTTCTGGTCGTCACCGACCGGAACCGCCACCGCGTTGTAGAGCAGGATGTCGGCGGCCATGAGAGTCGGGTAGGCGAAGAGCCCGACCGACGCGGCATCCGCTCCCTGCTTCGCGGCCTTGTCCTTGAACTGGGTCATCCGACCTGCCTCACCGAAGCCGGTGATCGTGTTGAGCACCCAGGCGAGCTGCGGATGCGCGGCCACATGTGACTGCACGAACAGGGTCGAGACCTCGGGGTCGATTCCCGCGGCGATGTACTGCGCGGCGGTGCGGCGGGTGTTCTCGCGCAGGGCGGCCGGGTCCTGCGCCACGGTGATCGCGTGAAGGTCGACGATGCAGAAGATGGCGTCGTGGCTGCTCTGCAGTTGTTTCCACTGCAGAAGCGCTCCGATGTAGTTGCCGATGTGCAGTGATTCGGCGGACGGTTGCATGCCGGAGAAAAGTCGGGGTTTGGAGCTCATGCTGTTCAGTCTTCCAGAGGGAGGTGCCGAAATCAGACCAGGTAGTCGACCACCACGGGAGAGTGGTCCGACCAGCGGGTGTCCCAGGCGGAGGCCCGGTCCACCGCATAGTTCGCGACGGAAGCCGCAAGCTCGGGCGTGGCGACGTGATAGTCGAGCCGCCAGCCGGTGTCGGTGTCGAACGCCTGCCCGCGCTGGGACCACCAGGTGTATGGCCCATCCACCTCGCCGGCCCAGGCCCGTCCCACGTCCACCCAGCCGAGTCCGCGTCGGGTCTTGCCGTCGACGCAGACCACGTTCTTGCCTGCCGTCCCGAAGAACTTGTCGAAGTAGGCCCGCTCCTTCAGGAGGAACCCGGCGCTCGTGCGGTTTCCGCGCCAGTTCTTGATGTCGAGTTCACGATGCGCCACGTTGAGGTCGCCGACGATCAGGGCACGCTCGCCGTGCGCGGCGATTTCGGGCAGGCGCCTCGTCATCGCGTCGAGGAACTTGTACTTCTCGATCATTTTTGCGGGAGATTCGACATTTCCGGAGTGCACGTACACGCTGACGACGGTGATGACGGAGTCGCCGACGCGGTAGTCGGCCTCGAGCCAACGCCCGGCGCTGTCGAACTTCTCGTCGCCGAGGTCGACCCGGTGGATCTCCGCACGGCCACGACTGGCCAGAGCCACCCCGGCGCGCCCCTTCGCTGTCGCCGCGTCGTGCAGGATGTTCCACTCCGGCCCCAGCAGGTCTTCGAGGTCGGTCGTGGTTGCTCGCACCTCTTGAATGGCGAGGATGTCGACATCCCGTGCCGCGAGCCAATCTCCCATGCCCTTGCGGAATGCGGCCCGCACGCCGTTGACATTCACGCTGGCGATACGCAGGGGGGTGCTCATGGATCGAGCCTAGCGAAGACCGCCGGGCGCTACCGCCGACGCCTCACGGGGCGCACCCGGGGTCGCGGGTGGAGTCCCGGCGAGAGGCCCTCTGGTCGACGGGCGGCGGCAACCGGAGTCTCGCCATGGTCGGCCAGATCCACGGAGATCCAGGTGGCGGAGAGCAGCATCACCTGGCAGACGAGCCCGAACCACACGAGCAGGCCGAGGATCACAGCGAACGATGCGAGCAGCGGGTTGCGGCCCGCGCCGCCGACGATGGTAGCCCCGAGCACTTTGAGCAGGCCGAGGCCGATACCCCCGAGCAGGGAGCCGGTGAGCAGCCGGCGCCAGGGAATCCGCACCGCCAGGAGCACTCGGAACAGCGCGGCGAGCATAAGCGTGTCGATCGCGAGCACGAGCAACAGACCGATCACTCGCGCCACGACCACCGCGAAGGTGGCTTTGCTGTCGATGCCGAGCAGCGAGAAGACGAAGGTCAGCGCGCTC
>JANMBI010000087.1:0-3579 GCA_031360325.1 Frigoribacterium sp.
ATGGACCGAGCTATCGGATGGGCGAGTCGTCGCACCGGCGGCGACCTCACGGCTCTCTGGGTGATCGAGGGAATCGGGAGCTACGGCGCGAAGCTCGCCCACACTGTCGCCGAGACCGGATACCAGGTCGCCGAAGCACCCCGGATGAACGCCCACTCCCGCCGCGGCGTCGGCAAGTCCGACCCGCTAGACGCGTTCGCTATCGCCGCTGCCGCCCGTTCCGCTGATGTCACGGCCCTACGTCGCCCTCGCCTCGACGAGGGCCTGCGGGCAGCCTTGCGCATCCTCGTGACCGCGCGAGAGCAGATGACAATGGAACGGACCGCGAACACCAACGCCCTGATCGCTTTGGTTCGGACGGTGGACCTCGGCATCGACGCTCGGAGGCCCCTTAGCAGCGCCCAGGTGATGGAAATCTCCCGGTGGCGGGCACGCGACGAACAGTTAGCGGCGGCTACCGCCCGGGCGGAGGCGACCCGGCTGGCCAAACGGGTTGTCGCTCTCACTGGAGAGTTGGACAGCAACCAGGCCCGCATGACGGAACTCCTCCAGGACAGCACAGTGGCACCGCTGCTGGAAAAGACCGGGATCGGACCCGTCACCGCGGCGACCATCTTCACGGCCTGGTCGCATCCCGGGCGAGTGCGCGACGAGGCCGCGTTCGCCAGCCTCGCCGGGGTGAACCCTATTCCGGCCTCATCGGGGAACACCGTCCGGCATCGACTCAACCGGGGAGGGGACCGACGCCTGAACAGGGCGCTGCATCAGGCGACCATCGTCAGAATGACCCACGACCCGGGCACCCGCGCTTACGTCGAACGACGTCAAGCCGAAGGACGAACGAACCGGGAAATCCGGCGCTGCCTGAAGCGCTACCTCGCCCGACAGCTTTTCCGAACCCTGAACACTCTCCACGCGAACACCGCGCCTTGACAGATATAGAAGAGTCCCACGGCTTGCTGCGCCAGTACTTCCCCAAGAGCACCGACCTCTCACGCTGGAGTGCCGACGACCTCGCCGCCGTCGCCCACACCCTCAACTCTCGACCACGGAAACGACTCGGCTGGAAAACCCCCGCCGAAGCACTCAACGAGCAGCTGTGTAGTTGGTTTTGTCAAGTGGGCAGGGTGAAGCGGCGTCCGGGATGATCGTTACCGGGCGCCGCTTCTGCTGGTCATCTGGCGGTGACGGCGCTCACTGAACTTCCTCAGTGCTGCTCGAGCAAGACCGGGGAAATTCGCTGAGCGCCGTCAGGGCAGAACCGCACTGACGGGCGGCCATGGCCTCGCACTGACGCCGTCAACGCGGCACTGGCCCTATTTTCGGTCGGCACGAGAAAGACGCAGACCCCGAAGTCCTTCACGACCATGCCAGCACCGCCCCACCCGCTCCGACAGTATTAATTAACCGGTATTTCATGGCAATCACGTCGAATAAGCGCTACTGACCCACGCTCCCAGTGAGGCGAGCCTCTGACCGCCGAGCGAGATGGTTGCGTCCTGAGAGTGACTTACTTCTATCGCGAGTCCATGCTGGAGGTGGTTCGGGATTCATCTCGACAAGGTGGTGGGTGTGATGGTCAATATCAACGAAGTCCTCGAAGGTCACGTGGCCCTGGATCTCCAGTGTCTGGACCGGATCTATCTCAACGGGTATGTTCCGATCCTGCAGGTGGGCGGCCAGGTCATCAATTTCATGACCAAACACCTGGGCAAGAGCATTCCCTCGCCAGCGGTTCTGGAGAAGATCGGCACGGCCTTCCGGAGGGGCGTGACAGCGTTCGCTGAGACCAACCACATCCCTGTGGTGCGCTTCGCCAAGGGCGATCGCAAGATCGATGTGATGCGGAAACACCTGGCCGTCCAAGAGGCAACAGGCCGGCCCGGTGTTGCGGCAATCGGGGTGGCGCAGGAATACCAGAGTGTGTTCGCCGCCAACCGGCACGAGGGCACGGCCGGTGTTCCGTGGTTCACCTTCACCAAGGCCGACCGGCGGGTGACGTGTTACTACTTCTATCTTTGGGACACCGACTTTGGTGCCTCGTTCATCAAGATCTGTTCCTACTTCCCTTACCCGCTGAAGGTCTGGGTGAACGGGCACGAGTGGGCCAAACGCCAAGCCATCGAAGCCGGGATCGGCTTCACGAGTTTGTCGAACGGATTCGCCAGCTGCGAGGATCCGGACTGGCTGCAGGCGATCTGCGACCGGTTGGGGCCGGGGCAGATTCAGGAGTTCTTCGACCGGTGGATCGATATCCTTCCCGTGCCGTTGGACGATTACGACCGCACGTTCGGCTACTGGTGGGAGTTGTCGATGCGGCAGATTGAAACCTCCCGCACCATCGTCTTCGACGCCCCCCGGCACGCCCGGGGTTTCTTCGAAGCCCTGATCGTCGACAACCTCGACATCGGCCGCCCCGAAACCGTCGAACTACTGTTCACCGGCCATGCCCCCCACTCCCGCCGCGCGCACCCGATCGTGAACCGGACTCCGTGCAAAACGAAGATGGTGACTCGGGACACTCAAGTCACCATGAACGTGTTTTTCAAACACTCTCGGATCAAGCAATACCTCAAGGATGGCCGCGCGCTGCGGATCGAGACCGTCATCAACTCGCCGAAAGACCTGCAATGCCTCCGCCGCCTGGAACACCTGCCGGAATTGCAACACAAAGCCCGTGACATCAACGCCCGTCTGCTTGATACTGAACGTGTCGGGCAGGGCTGTGTCCTTGCGAGCCCAGCCTTTGAGCGGGTCGCGTCCCCCACGGTTACCGTGGACGGCAGAAGGGCTCCAGCCATGCGTTTCGGCGACCCTCGGGTCATGGCCCTGCTCGGCGCCCTCTGCGTCAGTATCAACGTTCTCGGATTCACCCATCGGAGCCTTCGCGCCCTCGTGAACCCATTACTCGGCACTGACTACAGCACAAACCAGATGAGTTACGACCTCGCCCGGCTCCGCACCAACGGCCTCATCCAACGTCGGCAACACAGCAACAGTTACACCCTCACCGCCGACGGGCAACGCGTCGCGATCTTCTACACAAAGGTTCACGACAGGATCCTGCGACCACTCATCGCGGCAGACACACCGCCGGCACCAGTCCCGCTCCGCCAGGCGTTGAAGACCATCGACGAGCACATCGGCGCATACCTCAACGACGCCCACATGGCCAACGCTGCCTAAAACTCAAGACAAATGCCTGACTTCTGACCCCCAAGTTAACCTAGCAAACCTTCGGCTCCCAGGTTCAGGACGTGTTCATGTACTCACCGTCCAACTACAGACATGGGGTCCCAATAAGGCCTCGTGTTACGGGCCTACTCAGGTGTCGATGCAGCCCGGTAGGATGCAGAATCTTGCTCAGGAACCCCCAAGGGGCGAAATCTGCGCAAGAAGTGTCTCGTGACCTACGTGGTTGTCTCCCAACCTATGGGAGGCGAATTCAGGCGGTGGTCGCAACACCGGTTTGATTTGACTGGTTCGAGAGTATCTCGGTGAGGACTTCTGCTGGGGTGCGGTAGCCGTGACGTTTCCGGGGCCTCGCGTTGAGTTCCGCGGCGACGTTGTCCAGGATCC
>JANMBI010000104.1:0-2951 GCA_031360325.1 Frigoribacterium sp.
AGGCACCGGCATGGAAGCGACCGATCCCGTCTTCGCGATCGCGATTGCGGCCGAACTCGCGGGAATGCATCCGCAGACGCTGCGCCAATACGACCGGCTCGAGCTCGTGATCCCCCAGCGCACGTCCGGGCAGTCCCGCCGGTATTCGATGCGGGATGTCATGCAGCTGCGCGAGATCGCCCGTCTCGGAGCCGAGGGGGTGAGTCTCGAAGGCATCAAGCGAATTCTGCAGCTGGAAAACCAGGTGGCGGCGCTCGCCGAGCGGGTGCGCGAACTCGAACACGCCCTCGCCGACGGACTGCTCTCCCGGCCGGGCAGCCGCATCTTCGCTGGCGGGGGATCCGGGGAGGTGGTGTCCCTCCGGGCGGGCACCCGGGCCAAACGCAACACCCAACTGGTGGTGTGGCGCCCCATCTCGAGCGAGTAGCGTCGCTTCGCCAGCCGCGGCCGCGGCCTAGGGTGGGGGGATGCCCGAGTTCTCCTTCGACGCGCTGAGGCGCTACCCCGACATCGAGGCCGACAACCTCTCGGCGGTCGACGCGAGCGATCGACTGATCCTCGACGAGGCGGCGGCGGATGTCGCGAGCGCGGGTACCGGGGAGGTGGTGGTGATCGGCGATCACTACGGCGCGCTCACGCTCGGAGCGATCGCGCAGCTCGGAGCGACCCAGGTGCGGGTGCATCAGGATCCCCTCACCGGCGAGCTCGCGCTCGCCCGCAACGCCACCGAGGCAGGGTTCGAGGACCGCTATCTCAATCTGGACCTCGGCGAAGAGCTGCTCGCGGGGGCGAGGGTGGTGCTCATGCAGTTGCCGCGCAGCCTCGCGGCGCTCGACGAGTACGCATCGGTGATCGCCCGGTACGCGGCATCCGACGTCGTGGTGGTCTCCGGTGGCCGCCTCAAGCACATGACGATCGCCATGAACGAGGTGCTCGGCCGGCATTTCGGTGAGGTGCGCGCCTCCCTCGGGCGCCAGAAGTCCCGGGTGATCGAGGCGAGGCGTCCGCTGCAGTCCTCGCCGGGGTGGCCGCAGCGCGAGTTCCATCCCGATCTCGACCTGTGGGTGCTGGCCCACGGCGCGACATTCGCCGGCACCAAGGTCGACATCGGCACCCGCTACCTGCTGAGCTTCGAGCGCTCGATGAGGACGGATGCCGCCACCGCCGTCGACCTCGGCTGCGGCTCCGGCATCCTCGCCACCGCCCTCGCTCGGGCGCGCCCGGAACTTGCCATCCTCGCCACCGACGACTCGGCGGCCGCGGTCGCGTCGACCCGGGCCACCGCCGAGGCAAACGGAGTTGCGATCACGGTGACCCGGGACGACGGGCTCTCGACCCAACCCGACGCCTGTGCCGATCTCGTGCTGCTCAACCCGCCGTTTCATGCCGGATCCGCCGTCCTCCCCGGGGTGGCCCTCAAGCTCTTCGACGAGGCGGCCAGGGTGTTGAAGCCCGGCGGCGAGCTGTGGACCGTCTTCAACTCGCATCTCGCCTACCGCCCGGCGCTGACGCGGTCGGTCGGTCCGACACGCCAGGTGGGGCGAAACGCGAAGTTCACCGTGACGGTGTCAACCCGCTGAGGCGTCACGAGGCGGAATCCCGAGTGCGCCCGCGAGCAAAGAGACGATAAACTTGAGTCAAATCGACTCAGGTTCGAAAGGAACGGCGAAATGGCCAATCTGCAGGGTGCTCCCGGCTCCGACGAGGAGCAGAAGTCCGCCCTCGAACGTTACGGGGTCGACCTCACGGCGATCGCCCGCACGGGAAAGCTCGACCCCGTGATCGGCAGGGATGCCGAGATCCGCCGCGTGAGCCAGGTGCTCACCCGACGCACCAAGAACAACCCGGTGCTCATCGGTGAACCGGGCGTCGGCAAGACGGCCGTCGTCGAGGGACTCGCCCAGCGCATCGTTGCCGGCGACGTTGCCGACTCGCTCAAGGGCAAGCGGCTTGTTTCGCTCGACCTCGCCGCCCTCGTCGCCGGTGCCAAATATCGGGGGGAGTTCGAGGAACGGCTGAAGGACGTGCTCAAGGAGATCAACGACGCCGACGGCGAGATCATCACCTTCGTTGACGAACTGCACACCCTGATGGGCGCCGGCGGCGGGGAGGGTTCGGTCGCCGCATCCAACATGCTGAAGCCGATGCTTGCTCGGGGCGAGCTGCGGCTGATCGGTGCGACCACGCTCGATGAGTACCGCGAATACATCGAGAAGGATGCCGCGCTTGAGCGCCGCTTCCAGCAGGTGTTCGTGGGTGAACCCTCGGTCGAAGACACCATCGCCATCCTGCGTGGACTCAAGGAACGGTATGAGGCGCACCACAAGGTGGCCATCGCCGACACCGCGCTCGTGGCCGCGGCATCCCTGAGCAATCGGTACATCAGCGGACGTCAACTTCCTGACAAGGCCATTGACCTGGTGGATGAGGCGGCGAGCAGACTGAAGATGGAGATCGACTCCTCACCGGTGGAGATCGACCAGCTCAAGCGCGCCATCGACCGGATGAAGCTAGAAGAGCTCGCCCTCAAAAAAGAGAAAGATGCCGCGTCCAAGGCGCGGCTGCAGAAGCTCCGCGACGAGATGGCCGGGATGCAGGAGAAGCTCGACGGACTCAACGCTCGGTGGACCGCGGAGAAGGCATCCCTGCAGGGGGTCGGAGACCTGCGGATGCGACTCAACGACGCGCGCATCGAACTCGACCGCGCGATGCGGGAGGGTCGGTACGAGGATGCGTCCCGCCTCGACTACGAGGTCATCAAGAAGATCGAGCGGGACATCGCGGCGGCCGAATCGGTCGAGATCACCGGCCCGCGGATGGTGAACGAGCAGGTCACCGAGGAAGACATCGCCGCGGTGGTCGCCGCCTGGACCGGCATCCCGGTCGGTCGGCTCATGCAGGGCGAGACGGACAAGCTGTTGAGTCTCGAATTCGAGCTCGGCAAGCGGCTG
>JANMBI010000128.1:0-6303 GCA_031360325.1 Frigoribacterium sp.
GGGCACCGCAGATCGTCTTCCGAGTGGATGATGAGCGTCGGGGTCGAGACCTGACCCACCATCGCCTGCGGGCTCTGCTCCCGCATCCGCTGCGGATCCGTGCCGGTGTATTCGTCGCTGAAGAACGAGCCGATGTCTGAGGTGCCGACGAATCCCTCGGGGTCGAGGTAGCCGCGCTCCACGATCGCCCCGGCGAACCGGTGGTCGTTGGCAATGGTCCACGCGGTGAGATAACCCCCGTAGGAGCCGCCCATGATGCCGATCCGGGTGCCGTCGAACGTCGGATGCCGCGCGAGCGCCCCCTCCAGGAAGTCGATCACGTCCCCGAAGTCCGCGGTCCCCATCCGGTGTCGGATCGATCGACCGTGCGCTTGGCCATAGCCGGCCGACCCGCGCGGGTTGCACATCACGACCGCGTATCCCGCCTCGACGTAGACCTGCGCCTCGTCGAAGAAGGAAACCCCCCACTGGGTGAACGGTCCGCCGTGGATCACCAGCAGCACGGGGTGCGGCTCGTCGCCCACCGGTGTGAGCACCCAGCCGTGGACCTCGGTTCCGTCTCGACCGGACACGGAGAGCTCCTCCAGCGCCGTCACCCCCGCCCCCCGGAGGGCTGCCGAGAAGTCAGTGAGCGGACGCAAACCGTCCGCTGTGACCAGTCCGAGTTCACCCGTCGAGGCGGGTGACGTGTAGGAGACCACGGTGACTTCGCCGATCCCGTCCACCGGGCGGATGGAGGTCGTGCCGCGGATCTCGACCTCCTCGGCGACCATCGGAGAGACCGCGCCGTCGAGCGAGACCCGCAGAAGGTTCACCCGGCCTCGATCGAGATCGTGCACGAGAGCCCCGTGGGTGGTGACGGTGAGTTCCCCGTCGAGATCGACGGTCCGGGCATCCGTGAGGAGCCGCTCGGGACGACCCGGAGCATCCCGCACCCAGAGTTGGCTTCCCCGCCCGACGAAATCGGTTCCGTCCACCCCGAGATCGGTTGCCACGAACCACAGCTCGCCGCCCGGGCCGTACTCCACCGAGGAAATCCCGTGCCGCCCGCCGAGACCGGTGGCGGGAGTCGCCGGAGGAGCCGAATCCTCGGAGCTGCCGAGGTCGAGTTCGAAGATGTCGTTGGAAAGGTCGACGTCACGCCCGGCATGTCGCGCCGCGACCACCGCGAGGGTGGCGCCATCCGGTGCGAAGGCGATCGCCCCATGGTCGTAGTCCCCCGACGTGAGCCGGCGCGGGACGGGAATCGAGGTCGCCGGTTCGGGCTTCGGATTTTCCACCGAGGGCGCTACCGGATAGTCGGGTTCCGCGTTCGGGGACGGTACCTCCATCAGGTATACCTGGCGCCGTCGATCCGTCGTGTAACCGATCCCGTTGGACCGATACTTGAGGGTGGTGATCCGGCGCGCCGGTTCCGCAGCCGGTGTCAGGTTCGCGATGGTGCCGTAACGCCCCTCCTCCGCGACCGGGGCGGTGAAGGCAATCCGGCGCGAGTCCGGAGACCAGCACCAGGCCCCGATTCCGAGCTTCTGATCGGTCACCGGACGCGGCTCGCCGCCATCGGCGGCCATGATGTGGAGCTGGGGCGCCCCGTCGGCCGGAGAGCGTAGGAACGCGAGGAGCGCGCCGTCCGGAGAGTATTGCGGAGTCGAATCGTACACCCCGCGCGTCAGCCTGCGGGCGCCGGAGCCGTCGAGGTTCACCCTCCACAACTGGCCAACGATTCGATCGGCGGTGAGATCCGGTCGAGAAACCGCCGTAACGACATGTGATCCGTCGGGATGAACCGTCGGGCGGGAAACGCTGGAGAGGAGAGGGAGATCGGTGGGTTTCATCGCCCTCTATGCTAGCGACGTGCTCCCGGTCCCGAAGGTCAAGCCAGTGTGAAGTCGCTGACGTCACCCACCAGTCGCGAATGATCCTCGGGAATGAGCTCGACCGTCGCGGCCGCGATCTCGGCGGCGAACTCGCTGACGTTGTAGAGCCGACCGGCGGAGTCCTTTCGCGCGCTGATCGCGCCGGGATTGGCCCGCTCGAGAAGGGTGGCGGTGATGGTGCCCTCGATCATGTCGCCGGAGACGACGACGAAGCCGACGCCCGCTTGGTCAAGAACCGGGATCATCTCCCGCAGTGCGTCCTCTCCCGCGCGTTTGCTGAGCGCGACCGGGAGGTACTCCGGCATCGTCGGGGCGGAGTGGATGAAATGGGCCTGATGACTGGTCACGAAGACCACCCGTGAGCCCGGTGCGAGCAGTGGAAGCGCCGCCACGAGGAGGGAGACCTGGGCGTCGCGGTTGAGCCGCATCGCATAGTCCTCGGCCATGCCGGATTCCATCCCTCCCGACGCGTTCATCACGAGGATGTCGAGACCGCCCCACTCGCGTCCGACGGTTTCGAACATGGCGGCGACCGAGTTCGGATCGGTGAGATCCGCGCCGATGGCGATCGCCGTTCCGCCCGCCGCGACGATCGTGTCGACGAGTCTGGTGGCGCGAGCCTCCTTATTACGGAAGTTGATCACCACTCTCGCGCCGGCTTCGGCCAGGTAGGTCGCGGTATCGGCACCGATGCCCCGAGATGATCCGGTGACGAGGGCTCGGAGCCCGGAGAGAGAGCCGGTAGCGAGGGGATTGGGCACGGGAGCACTCCTGGTTTCCATGGGCGATCGCGGCGTGTCGCCGCCGGTCACGAGAATAGCAAGATCACGCGGAATCGCGGGCGCGTGGTGCTAGTTTCAAGGGAACGAGTCGCGAGGGGTGCCACAACGATGATCACCGAGTTTCTGGCGACATACGCCTGGATCTTCTGGGTGGGTCTGCTTCTGGCCTTCGTGATCGTCGAAGTGCTGACCATCGACTTCACCTTCCTGATGCTCGCCGGCGGCTGCATCGGCGGTCTGGTCGTGGGTCTGCTCGGCGCACCGTTCTGGGCCCAGATCCTCGTCGCAGGGATCCTCGCGCTCGTGCTGCTCTTCGTCGTGCGACCCGCGATCAAGCGCGCACTTGGCCGAGGTGGTGACCAAACGCCGACGAACGTCGCGGCGCTACTCGGCACCGGGGGAACGGTCACGACACCGTTCGTGGACGGGCAGGGCCACGTGAAGCTCGCCAACGGCGAAACCTGGACGGCCCGGCTCTCGGCGTCAAGCCTCGAGCGGCAGGTCGAATCCGGGCAACGTGTCGTCGTGACGGCGATCGATGGGGCGACCGCGGTCGTGGTCCCCGCAGAAGGGAAAGCACTGTGACCAGCACCCTGTTCGGCCAGATAGTCCTGGTGGTCGTGATCATCATCGTCGCGATCTTGGTCTTGTCCATTCTTTTTCGCGCGGTGAAGATCATTCCGCAGGCGCGAGCGGGGGTTGTCGAACGCCTCGGCAAATACCACAAGACCCTGCTCCCCGGACTCAACATCCTGGTTCCATTCATCGACCGCGTGCGTCCCCTCATCGACATGCGGGAACAGGTGGTGTCCTTCCCGCCGCAACCGGTGATAACCGAAGACAACCTTGTCGTCTCGATCGATACGGTGGTCTACTTCCAGGTGACGGATGCCCGGGCGGCGACCTACGAGATCGCCAACTACCTCGGGGCCGTCGAGCAGCTCACGACCACCACGCTTCGCAATGTGGTGGGCAGTCTGAACCTCGAAGAGGCGCTCACGAGCCGGGACAACATCAACGGTCAGTTGCGCATCGTGCTCGATGAGGCGACCGGCAAATGGGGTGTCCGGGTCGGTCGGGTGGAGCTGAAGGCCATCGATCCGCCGCTGTCCATCCAAGACTCGATGGAGAAGCAGATGCGGGCCGAGCGTGACCGGCGTGCGCAGATCCTCACCGCCGAGGGAACGAAGCAGGCCGCGATTCTGCAGGCGGAGGGGTCCAGGCAGGCAGCGATCCTGGAGGCCGAAGGGTGGGCCAAGGCTCAGGTGCTCAGAGCGGAGGGTGAGGCGAAGGCCATCATGACGGTGTTCTCCGCCATCCACGAGGGCGATCCCGACTCGAAGCTGCTGGCCTACCAGTACCTGCAGATGCTGCCGAAGATCGCCGAGGGCGAGTCGAACAAGCTCTGGATCATTCCGTCGGAACTCACCGAGGCGATCAAGAGCATCACGGCCGGCTTCGGCGCGAGCCTCGCGGGCACCGGTGGCCACGCGGCCGGTCAATCGACACCGCCGCCAAGCGCCTCCACTCCCCCGGCACCGAATTCCCCGTCGAATGCCGACTAGGCCGAAGGTCGGCCGATACTGAGCGGATTGGAAGTCGAACGGGGATTCTTCTCCGGGTCGCTGCCTCGGGTGATGGCACACCGCGGGCTCGCGATCGCGGCGCCGGAGAACACCCTTCTTGCGTTCGCCTCCGCCCTCGCGATCGGCGTCACCCACCTCGAGACGGATGTGCACGCCTCGGCTGACGGCATCTCGGTGATCAGCCACGATGCGGACCTTCTTCGCACGGCCGGAGTGCCGGCACGGGTCGACGGCCTCACTCTCGGGCAACTGCAGAAGATCGATCTCGGGCAGGGTCAGACCCTTCCCAGCCTCTCCGACGCTCTCGAGGCTTTCCCCTCGGCGCGGTTCAACATCGACATCAAGTCGGATGCGGCGGTCGAGCCGACGGTCAGGGCCATTGTGACGGCCGGTGCTGTGAATCGAGTGCTCGTGACCTCTTTCGACGACCGCCGTCGACGGCGCGCTGTCCGCGCCCTTCCGGGGGTCGCAACCTCCGCTTCCGCTGTCCTCTTCGCGGCGGCCTTGTTCGCCGCGAAACTCCGCATCACCCCGCTGACCGCGAGTTTGTTGGGCACGGTGCAGGCGGTTCAAGTGCCGGAGCGGATGCACGGAGTGAGCGTTGTCTCGGCGAGCGTCGTCCTCCGGCTGAAACGCGCCGGCGTTGAAGTCCACGTGTGGACGATCAACGACCCCCGCGCCATGGGTCGCCTTCTCGACCTGGGGGTCGATGGCCTCGTGACGGACCGGGCGGATCTCGCGCTCGAGCTGGTGCGGATTCGATCCCAGACCGGTGAGTAGCCTGTGAGTTCACTGGAATCACCGTGCAATGGAAAGGTTATGTCCAGCTTGTGGGTTTATAACTGGTGATTGCATCGCGAGAGAGGACCACACAATGGCGGATCGCAGTTTGCGCGGAATGAGACTCGGATCCCAGAGCCTCCAAAGCGAAGAAGGCGTCACCTTCTCCCCGCGGAAGAAGAGTACCTACCAGGCCGCAGACGGTTCCACCTTTGAGGTGACCTTTTCCTCCGATGCGGAAATTCCCACGGTGTGGGAGTCCCCGAAGAGCGGGCTCGAAGGCCGCCTCCTCGGCGAAGACGGGATGCAGGTCGAACCGGAGCCATCCGACGCGAAGATCCCCCGCACCCACTGGGACATGCTGCTTGAGCGCCGTTCTCGGGCGGAACTCGAGGAACTGCTTCAGGAGCGCCTCAACTTTCTGAGGGCGCGCAAGGGCCAACACAAGATCGGCGCCTGACCGACCACCACGAAACCTGGTGGTCATGTTTGCAAGTTCGTCGGGGGTTCAGGTCCGCGTTCGCGCAGGGTGCGGGCGACACCGGTCCGAACAAGGTTCATGTGGACGGCGAGGTCGTGGCCGGCGGCGCGGGAGCGGATCCGTTCCGGGAGGTCGTCCCCGAGCGGGGAGAGGCCGTCGGAGGTCGACGCAGACTTCGTCCTAGGCAGCCTTGCGCTTTCTTGTGGACAGCCAGACGATCAGCACGACGATTGCCGCGATCGCGCCGAGCGCCAGCATCCACGGGAGGACGAAGCCGATTCCGATCAGCGCTGCGCCGAGGGCGGCGACCAGGGCGTTCCAGCCGGCAATGACGGCGGTCCAGAAGCCGTCGGGGGATCCCGGAGCGAGCGTGCCGGTCGAGTACAGGTTGAGGCTGATGGTGGAGAAATCGACCTGATCCGCCAAGTAATTGCGTTGCGACTGCAGCCCTTCCAGCTCGCTCTGCCTGGCGGACAGTGCGCCCTCTATGGCGATCAGGTCGGTGGTGTTGGTGGCCTGCTGCATCAGGGAGAGCAGGCGGGCGACCGAGGTCTTCAGCGAGGCGATCCGGGCTTCGAGGTCCTGGGTCTGCTGGGAGATATCGGATGCATTCAGGGAGACGAAATTGACGGTGCCGAGTTTCTTCAGCTCGGCGACGGTGCGGCTGAGTTCGTTGGAGGGGATGCGCAGGGTCAGGTTGGCGCTCGCCGGCTGGTTGGGCGTGGCCGGGTTCTCGGTGCGGCTGTCGATGCGCCCGCTCGCCTGCTCGGTGATGGTGACGGCATCCTGAGCCGCGC
>JANMBI010000138.1:0-14802 GCA_031360325.1 Frigoribacterium sp.
ACTCGGTGCACGGCGCTGAAGGCGGGCGAGGTTAACAGGCGTGGCTCGCGCTCGATGAGAGTACCGTCGTCGCGCACCGTCTCCTGGCCAGCCTGCACCCGGAGGCAGGTGCCGATCAGCCGGAGGTCGACGCGGCCTGGCGCGAAGAGATCGGCTCCCGAGTCGACGACATCCTGAATGGCAAAGTCGAGCTGGACAGCTTCGAGGAGACGCGGGCGAAAGCGCGTGCGCTTCTGAACGACATGCGCAGGTGACGCTTCGCCCACGAGTTCATCCGGAGGCCATGGCGGAGTTCCTCGATACCGTCCGGTACTACCAGACCAGGGAAGCCGGACTCGGACACGAGTTCGATGTTGAGGTCGCGCGGGCCGTCGATGATGCCCTGTGGAATCCGGACTCCTGTCCGTAGCCCCCGGGTTGGGATCGGCTGCCCCTGGTGCAAAGCAGGAAGGTGGACGTCTTCCCTCGTCGGGTCACCTACTTCGTGCGCGACGACGAGCTGGTGATCGTCGCCTTCGCGAATGAGCGTCGCCGCCGGGTGCCGGAAGCACCGCATCGCGGGCTGACCGCAGAGCTCGATTCCCGAGGATCCCATGGGTTCCGGCGTCAGCCGGCAACCCCGAATCCGGCGTGTTTCTGCCGCAGGAGCCCGCGATTTCTGCAGTGTCTTCACCCCTCGCAGACGCTGCTACGGTGGAGAACCCGTACGGATTCGGCTGGTTCGAATCCCACCGGCTCCGCCAGTGTGTTTCGCTGGTTCCTTCTCAGCTCCCTGCCGCGGGCCGAGATCGGACGCGGGTCGAAGCCGGCCGCGGCCGTCGCTGCCGGGACGCTCGTTGCACCGACGAACGCCAGGGCTCGGTGCGGTCAGGCGATCAAGGCATGGAGGTTGACGCCGAAGATCACGAGCGGCCAGAGCAGGATTGCGGCCAGACCTTCGATGATGTTTCCGGGGACATTCCAGCCCACGAGGTACCCGTTGGTCCCGGCCACCACGAGCCCGATGATCAGGTAGACCACCCCAATGACACTTATTCCTCGTCTGCGCATTGAATCACGACCGATCCTGCATCTCATCACCACCCCCGAAGTGGGGGGATACCCAAAGCCTACTTGCGGCGGGACGATCGGGTAAGGGCGACCGCCTTCGAGATTCTCACGGATGGCCGGCCGACCGGAACGAGAACTCGCTTTCTCTCACCGCCGGAGGCTTTGCAGCCGAGGCACGTTGCCCAAACTTTCGGACGTGGCGTGGGGGACGGTTTGGCGGATGGCTTGGCAGACGGTTTGGCGCTCGGCGTCGGGGATGGCACGGGGGGCGGCGTGGGACTCGGCCCGGTCGCACCGTGCACGAGATCGGACTGTACGAGCCGACGGATGGCGCTGAGCAGGATGCCGGGAAGCTTGACAACGCGAAGGAGCGAACGCTCGCATCCACCGTGCTATGCACGCTGTGCCCCTGGGTCAACCAATCCGCAGGGTGAAGACCTTGTAGGTGGATCCGATACCGGGTTGGATCGGCCAGGCGGGGGACAGGTCCTTCGTTTTCCATTGCCGAGCCGGTCCCGGGCGATTCTCGTTCCGCATCCACGGGCGAGGTCCGGCGGAACTCGGGTTCCGTGCCGGAGAAAGCAGGGGCGGAGAAGGCCCGGCATGCCGTTCCGCCTCCCGGGGAGCGATCTGGACCCGACCGACCCGCTCGCGTGCCAACACGCGACGATCCCGCTCGAGAGAACACGGGGTTTTGCGAGTGGCGAGGCCTCATGGACCGACCCTGCACTCCAGCGCCATCGAGGCGCGCGATTCGGTGGGCCCACCGCTGCGAGGTCGGCCGTGAGAGCGGAGCACCGTCACCGCGAGGAGGCACTCGACACGTCCGAGATGATCCGGCCGGTGAGCCGGAAGGGGGCACGGGCAGCCGATTGGGACGGAGCGTGGGACACGACGGCGCTTGGTCCGCAACGGGGCGTTCGTTGATTCGCGGTGGCGGGCGTTCAACCAACTCGTCAGGGCGGAGGTAGCCTTCTTCCTCGGTAGGAAACCCCGTGCCGATGCGCAGCCGGCACCCCCAATTTCCCCGAAGCAACCCCGTCCCGAATTTCCGGAGCCGGCCCGGCGCGTCGCGCACACACGGGGGCGATTGCCCGTCTCCCCGGTATATGAAAGGCAGTCAAGATGCAATTCACCGTGCGGCAAGTCAGACCGCAGGAGCGCACATCGTCGAGGATCGAGAAGTCGGACAAGCGGTGTACGGCATGACTTCCGCCGCTCACCAGAGGCCTCTCGCGAAGATCCCGGAACGCCTCCGGCCGTTGGCTTCGACGCGACCGCGAATCCCGGTGTGCCGCTCGGGACACCGCAGCGCAGCCGCCGACCGGCCCGTTCCGGCCATTTGGGAACCGCGAGCGATGGCGGGAGGCATGGTCCAGGCGACGACTCACGAAATGCTGCCTTCCGTTCTCGAGGCTCTGTGATCGTCACCGCCCTTCTCCTGGGCCTGATCGTCGGCGCCCTGCTCGGGATGGTCGGCGGTGGTGGGTCCATCCTCGCTGTTCCTGCGCTGGTGTACGGCGTGGGTCTGCCCCTGTCCCAGGCGATCCCGACCTCCCTGATCGTCGTGGGTGCGGCGTCCGCCGTCGCCGTGATCCCGCGGCTTCGTCGCGGTGTGAACTGGCACCTCGCTGCCATCGTCGGCGCGGCCGGAGTCGCCACCGCCTATCTGGGCGCGATGGTAAACCGGCTCCTGGACCAGAAGGTCCTGCTCCTGGCCTTCTCGCTGATCATGGTCATTGCGGGCGTGCGAATGTTCGTCAAGACCAAATCCGTCGGCGGCCCCTGCGCTCTGCCGGGCGGAGGGGTCAGTTGGCGCCGCTGCCTGCCCAGGGCACTGGCCACCGGGGCGGGCGTCGGCTTCCTGACGGGACTGCTCGGCGTCGGCGGAGGGTTCCTCATCGTGCCCGCGCTCACCCTGGTTCTCGGATTGCCGATGAGCGTGACGGTCGGTACCTCGCTTGTGATCATCGTCATCAACTCCGTTGCCGGATTCTCGGCGCACGTCGGTGACGTTCGGATCGACTGGGCCGTCGCCGGTGCGTTCACTGCGTCCGCGATGCTCGCATCCCTCGTGGCGGGCCGGCTCGTCCGGGGACTGTCGGATTCGCTCCTCAAGGGCGGATTTGCGGTCCTCGTGCTTCTTGTCGCTGTCTACGTCGCGGTCAAGGCATTCACGGCCTGACCGGAAATCGACCCAGTTGGCCGCCCGCCCTGACGAGACCGTTCGGGCTAGTGCCCGGACCAGAGTGACATCGGAACCCCGATCAGCGGGTGGGAGTGCACCGTTCCGCTCGGTGAGAATCGATCGTCGCGATAATGGGAGTCGCGAAGCGTCTCCCAGAAAGCGCTATACCCCCCAGGGTATTATCCGAAGTATGGCCATGACGGAACCGCACTCCACGCACGTGGCGGGCGCGAACCGGACACATCGCTCCGCGCCGGCCTTTCGGGGTCTGACGCTCACCGCGGGCTCGGCCTCATACTCGTCGTCGCCCGCACCACGGAAAGGCGCGCGAGCGCTCCCGCTCCACTTCTGGAAGGACCTCTCATGAAAAGCATCAGCGTGACCGACCTGTTCGCCCTGTCCGATCCCTCGGTGATCGACGTCCGGGAGCCCGAAGAGTTCGCGTCCGGCCACGTCCCCCGGGGGATCAGCATCCCCCTCGCGGACGTGAAGGTCCGAGTCGGCGAGATCCCCGAGAACGAGCCCCTCTACATCATCTGCCAATCGGGCCGCCGAAGCGCCCAGGCGGCCGGCGTGCTCGGAGCGCTTGGCTTCAACGTCGTGAATGTCGACGGTGGCACAGCGGCCTGGGTCCAAGCCGGACTGCCCGTGGAAACCTCGTAGACGGGTTGCCGAACTTCTTGCCCCCAACAGTGAAAGGCCCGGTGGATGGTCGACATCACTTCCCGAAGAGCGGGGTCCCAGGACAGATGTTGGACTGTGGGTGACCCACGCGGTGTCACGAGGGAGGAATCCTCGGCGTCTGTGAAACCGGCCCTGCCGCCTCAGAGCGGACTCCGATGCCACGGTCGTTGAACGCGAAGCTCACTCAGATGACCTCGTCGCTAGACTGGCCGCCGACTCCATCCCGCCCGTGCCAGGGGCCCCGGTCACGGTGACCGCTGAAGCCGACATCACCTCACCGCACTACCCCGGTGATGCCACTACGATCATCGACGGGCGCCACACGCTCGTCCTCACCCCAACCGAGGAGAAGCATATGACTGACAAGCACCTCTTGATCCACGCCTACGGCGAGACCCCCGATGCGTTATCAACCGCACTTCGGGTAGCACGCAACTCTGCCAAGGAACTTGGCCCGCACGTCGGCATTCATATCATCGTGCAAGGCCCTGGCGTGGAACAGCTCACCGCCGACAGCAGCTTCGCGCAAGAGATCAGGGAAACGGCCGCCTCGGACTCGATCGAGGTCGCCGCGTGCAGCAACAGCATGGCTGCGGTCGGCGTTGACAAATCCGACCTCGCCGATTCCGTAGAGAGCGTGCCCTCGGCAGTTGCATACCTCGCGGAACGCCAGTGGGAGGGCTGGGCATACGTCCGGTTCTGATCCGACGCCGACACCCGATTGAACGGGAAATCGCCAACGCTGCGGTCTCCCGCCGATTGGTCGGGCGCGGAGGCGGTCTCTTCGTTGTACCGCCTTCGCCCCGCTCACCCGCAAGCGCCGCGGCCTCGTACTGCGACCCCATCCACGCGCCGGCCTAGCCGGGCGATGTCGGTCGCTCTGATCCCGACGTACCCATAAATCCCCTCTTCTCGAGTGCTCTTATCCGTGCCGTTGGGGGCGCCGGGTCCTCCCGCGGCCCGAATTGTTCGAGCGACAGCGAACTCACCGAGCAACCACCGCTAGCGAAACTCGCCTCGAGAGCGGGTCTCAGTCGTCTTCGGCAATCGGCCCGAACCGTGTCGTGACCGCGTAGCGGCGACCGCGGATCCGGCTGCGGCGGACTTCGAGCGGCCCCCCTTTGAACATTCCGATACGGAGAATCGCCAGTATCGGCTCACCGACTTCGCACCCCAGGTATTCGATGTCCAACTCATCCGCGATCTTTGCTTGCACTTCTTCGTGCCCACCGTCGAGTGCGATGCCACACCGATCGCGAAGTTCCTTGTACAGCGCAGTATTCGCGAAGTCCACTCGGAGAAGGGGTCCGGCAAGTTTGCCCGGCAGCCACACTTCATCGCGGCCGAGGGGTTCCCCATCGGCGAGTCGGACACGGGCTAGGTGGAATAGCGGTGTCTCGGCGCCGAGGCCGAGCAGGGCCGCGGCGCGCGCATCCGTGGTGATCACCTGCGTCAGAACCGTGCTCCGCTGCGTCATCCCGGCGGCCTGAACCGAGGCGAACAGGCTGTCGAGTGGTCCAAAAATGCTCCCGCGCCCGGAGTCGACCACGCGTTGGTTGCGCCCTCGCTCCGCAGTGACGGCGCCATTTTCGCGCAATGGCCGTAGCGCGCTACGGACGGTACCGCGACTCACGCCATATCTCTTGGCAAGCACGAGCTCGCCGGGGAAGCCGCCTGCGAATTCCCCATTCGCTAAACGCTCGCCGAGGTCGAGGGAAATGTTCTTCCACAACGGCACGCGGAGTGCGGCCTCCGGTTCTGGCTGGGTGTTCGCCGTCATGTGGTGTCTCTCCCCGTAAATGTATGTACATTTAAGTCACAGGACTTATCCGACGACGAAACGAATTGATGACGCCGCCACGCAAGACCCGTGTTCCCAAGAATCCCGCCTGGAAAGGCTATGCCCTTGCCGCGATTGGCCTCGTCGTCGTCGCCGGAATCGTGGGAGTGGGGTGGGCCGCTCAGCAGGGATCGAGTACCGCGAACACTACCGCGGGGGCCCAGCCGCAGGCCAGCAGCCAACCGGTACTCGATATGTCTCGACGCGTTCAGGGGGATCCGACGGCGATGGGACGTGTGGACGCCCCGGTCGTTCTGATCGAGTATGCCGACTTCAGATGTCCCTTTTGTGGAGTGTACGCCCGCGACACACTGCCGAAACTCGTTGCGGAATACGTGAAGTCCGGGCAGATGCGCATCGAGTGGCGCGACTTCCCGGTCTTCGGCCAAGAATCGGTGGATGCCGCCGTGGCCGCGCGCGCTGCCGGGAAGCAAGGGAAGTTTTGGGAGTTCAGCGCGGCGGTCTACGCGGATGCGCCGGCGCGCGGCCACGTTGCGCTTCCGCGCGAGAAACTGATCGCCATCGGCAAGCAGATCGGCGTGCCGGATATGGCCGCGTATGAAAGGGATCTCACGGATCCCGCGTTGCTGGACCTGGTGAACAAGGATGTTGCTGAAGGTCGCTCGCTTGGCGTGAACGGAACTCCGACATTTCTCGTCAATGACACTCCGCTTAGCGGGGCGCAACCGATCGACGTTTTCCGCGCGGCCATCGACGCTCAACTCAAGAAGGCGCACGGCGGGTGAACATCGGGTATGCGGGAGCCTTCATCGGCGGCATCCTCACCCTGCTCAGTCCGTGCTCCGTCATGTTGTTGCCCGCCTTCTTTGCCTACGCTTTCAACTCTCCAGGTCGGCTTTTCGCGCGAACGGGGATCTTCTATCTGGGGCTGATCTCCACCCTTGTCCCGATCGGCGCGCTCGCCGGGTCGATTGGGGCGATCTTCGCCGAGAACCGGAGCACCTTCGTCGCGGTGGCATCGATAGTGATCATCACCCTCGGTGCGATTCAACTTTCTGGGCTCAGGGTCCCCGCGTTCTCCCGCGGTGGCGGAGCCGAGGGCACCTCGAAAGTCTCGGTCTTTCTGCTCGGCACCGTGTACGGGGTCGCCGGGGTGTGCGCCGGCCCCATCCTCGGCTCGGTCCTCACCGTCGCTGCGATCGGCGGGGATGCGGTCTACGGCGGCATCCTGCTCGCCATCTATGCCCTGGGAATGGTCGTGCCGCTTGTGATACTCGCGTTGGTCTGGGATCGAGCGAAGATCGGTCAGCGCCGGTGGCTGCGGCCGCGGACCCTTCGCATCGGACGGTGGCAGAACTCGTGGCTGATGATCGTGTCCGGCGCGCTTTCGATCGGAATCGGGGTCTTGTTGCTGTTCTCGGACGGAACCGCGGCTCTCGGCGGAATTCTCACCATCTCGGACCAGTACGCGACCGAGAGTTGGGTGCTCAGCGTGTCCTCGGGAGTATCCAACCTGATTTTCGGCGCCGCTGCCGTACTCGCCATCGCCGCGATCGCCCTCGCCTACGGCCTGCGGTCCCGTCGGGTGAGACCGCAATCCGCTGCTGCGACCGACGGGAAAGGGGTGCGCTGAGCGAGAGTCGGGTTCCCATCCCTCCGCCGAGTCAAACAACGGACACTTAATCCCTGGATGGTGCGACGCGATATCCCCGGGTCGAAGCTCTCCGACACAGCGTGCGCGGCGGGACGGCAGGTCGCTGGATCGTGGCAACGGGCAGCACGGCGCTCCCCCGCGTGGTCGTCGCCATTCCCGCCGACCTCATCGAGATCCCTGTGTTCTCCCGAGAGGTTTCGCGGTCGGCTGCCCGCTCGGTAACAGACTTGCCCTCGGCGCCCTCGGCGCCCTCGGTACCCTCGGCACGAACGGCACGAACGGGGCCTCGCAACACGTCGAGCCGATCCAGCCCTACCTCGCTGCCCTACCTCGCTGCCCTGCTTCTCGGTGCCCCTGTCTGGGCACTTCACCGATGCCTGACCAGCGGGGATGCCTCCCCGGTGAATTTCACCTCCCGAACTCACGCGCACAAAGGGAGCGTTGGGGCGCGCCATTCCCCCCGCGCCGCCGGCAATCGCACTCGCTGAACGGCAGGGCGGCGGACGATGCCGCGCCAGGATGTGCCTCCGGGAGACCGCCGGTGCTCACGAGCGGCCGCACCTCCGGGCGCGGCCTCGGCATGCGGAGCATCGAGATCATCCCCGTCACGCTCTCATCGAGAGCGCACGCCGGGGCTCGCTCACGGAATCCCGCGAGACGGCGCCTGAGGTGGATATTCGGCATGCACGGCTCTGGTCGGTTCGAGCAGGTCCCAGGGGAGTCGCTGGCCCGTCCCGTCCTTTTCGATCGTGAGGACAGCGGAGTGACGGGACGAACCTCTCCGGGCCGATCTTCGTCGTGCCTCGACACGCCCGGTCGGACCCGGGTCAGGTTGTGGTCCGCGCGGGCAGGAACATGGTTCCTCGGATTACGCTCCCGTGGAACGTGCGAACGGCGATGATGGTCCAGGCGATGAGCAGCCCCGCATAGAGTTCGACTGCAAGCGCTTGCAGAAGCAAAGATCCGGTGTGCAAGGCAAGGCCGGCGACCCCCGTCACGCAGGTGCCGACGGGAAAGGTGAACGACCACCAGTTGAGCGAGAACGGAAGACGGCGGCGAGCCGTCTTCACGGTGATGGCAATGGCGAGGGCGCCCCAGAGCACTGCGAAGCCGAGCACCGGGATGCCGTAGATCACGCCGAAGAGTTGCAACGCGTGCGCGTATCCGGCCGATACGACGAGGTGCGCGTTCCCTCCGAGGAGGTTCACCGCGGTGATGGACTGGCCGAGCGGGCCGAGAACGATCCACAGGGTCGGGACCATGCCGGCATCGCCGACCTTGTGTTTCGCAAGTCGGGACCAGATCAGCGTGATGACGACGAGCGAGGCGACGAGGCTGAGTCCGAACATCGCATAGCAGGCGAGCAAGAATGACAACCGCGGTTGGCCCGCTGGGATGTAAGGCAGCAGCAGGGCGCCCGTTGCCGCCGACACCATCGGGGGGACTATCGGCATCAGCCAGCCGCCGAATGCGCTGTCTGCCTTCACCTCATGCCGGGTGAAGGTGAGATAGGGAACCGCGAAGGCGCTGAATAGTCCGAGCAGGGTGCCAACGGTCCAGAGCATCATGTCGATACCCACGGCGACCGGCACGCCGAGGACGTCGCGTCCCAGCAGAATCGTTCCCGCCCCAACGGTGAGCAACGCCATGGGAGGGGCGCCATAGAAGTGGGCCATGACGGGGTTGAGGTGGTGGCTCCGTGCGATCGTCCGATTGGTGACCCAATGCACTGCGGTCGCGACGCACAGGGCGATGAGGAGCATGCTCGCTAGCGCCCACACGACGGTGGCTCCGGCACGCAAGCCGGGGAATTGCAGGGGCAGGGTTGCCGCAGCAACCGCCACGATGCCGGTGCCCATGACAGACGCGAACCAGTTGGGCGTGACGTATGTGAACAGCTGTCGCCGGGGATCGAGCTCCGTGAGAATGAGCCTGCCGGGCGATTTCATCGTGCGTGGGGGAGTGTCCTGGATGACTGCGGTCATGAGACCAGTCTGTTCAGCATGGCGTGCATCAGGAAGAAGCATAGAGTTGTCGTGTCACAACCTGTGCTTGTGGAGAGGATACCGATGGCGGGGCCCGACCTTGTCGCGCTGCAAATGCTCGTCTCGGTGCGCGACTCCGCCAGCATCAGCGCCGCAAGCAGGCTGCTTGGCGTTTCCCAGCAAGCGGTTTCTGCGCGGATGCACGCCATGGAAAGGCAGCTCGGCGTCGTTCTGTTCCTCCGTTCCCACCGCGGATCCGAGCTGACCGCCGAGGCCCAATTGATCGCGGGCTGGGCCACAGACGTTCTCGACGCCGCAAGAACCCTCGAGTCGTCGATCGAGACGCTCCGGGGCGATGCCGGGCGAACGCTGCGGATCGCCAGCAGCCTCACCATTGCCGAGCATCTCCTCCCTCGCTGGCTTACCGAGTTGCGGAACAGTCAGCGGACGTCCCCCCGCCCGACCACCGTTTCGCTCACGGCGACGAACAGCCAGACTGTCATCGATCTGGTGCGGGCGGGAACGCACGCCCTCGGGTTTATCGAAACCCCCGATGTCCCCACCGACCTTGCCTCGCGGACGATCGCCTCGGACGAACTGGTACTCGTCGTCGGACGCTCTCACCCCTGGTTCGGTCGGCGCGCTGGCGTCACGGCGGCCGAGCTCGCTGCGACTCCCCTGATCGTGCGAGAGCCCGGATCGGGCACCAGGCGGGCTCTCGAATACGCTCTCGCAGAACGTCACGTGCCACTTGAGATGGCTCGGCCGGTCGCCGAACTGCCCACCACGTCGTCAATACTCTCAACGGTGGCTTCTGGCTCGGTTCCGGCCGTCGTGAGCATCCTCGCAGCGCGTGACGGATTGGCCGTCGGCCGCATTACTCGAATCACCCTCTCCGACCTGCGAATCGTTCGACCGTTGACCGCCTTGTGGCTCTCCACAAGGGTGCAGCCACCGGAGTCTGCGCTCGAACTTCTGCGAATCGCGACCGCGTGAGGCCTCCGGGGGGTTTGGTTCGGAGGACCGCGAGTATGGGGCTGGAGGAAAAGACCGGCCGGTCCGTTCCGCGATTGTGCGATCTAGCGCGAGGACCCTCGGCTGCCGCGCACCGAGGGTGGTGAGACACGATTCACGCTTCGTTCGCTCGCGGGAGCGCACGTCCCGATCACTGGGCCGTAACCTATCGCCCACCGCTGCCGCGGCACGGGTCTCCGCGGGTCGTCGACCGGTACGGTGCGCGGTGGGTTAACCGACGGGCGGCCGTGGCGAGAGGGAACGCGGGAGGCCTAACCCTTCGGACCCGGGATGGAGGATGGCTTGGCGGATGGCTTGGCCGAGGGGGTGGCGCTCGGTGTGGGGGATGGCGAGGGGGTGGGTGTGGGACTCGGCGTCGGGGCCGGGGGGAGCCCGGTCGTGCCGTAGAGGAGAGTGGGATCCGGGGCCGGGAAGGCGCTTCCCCGGTAGGTGGGGTTGGAATCGAGTGACGTCATCGTGGTCCGGAAGATGTTGAATTTGGTGTTGTATCCGTTGGTCCCGGCGAGGCTGATCTTTCGCAGATCCTGGTGTCCCTGGGTGTTTCCCACCCAGACGGCCAGAGCGACCTTCGTGGTCGTGCCGATGAGCCAATTCTGGTCGGCAACGTCGGTGGTGCCGGTTTTCCCGACGATCGGCACGCCGTCTCTCGGATTCCCGGCAGCACCCGTTCCGCTTTTCATGACGGTGGCCAACGCGTAGGCGACGGTGTTGGCGACGGTCGGGTCGAGTGCCTGGGTGCACTGTTTCGGTTGGCCCGGCAGTGTCGCTCCGTCCGGCCCGACGACCCGGTCGACGATCGTCGGCGAACAGTACGTGCCCCCCGCTCCGATGGTCGCGATCGCCCCGGCCATGGCCAGCGGTGCAATCTGGTTGATGCCGAGAACGGATGCCGGAAGCACCGAAAGCGGGCCGCCGTCCGCCCGGTGCACGCCCATCGACTGAGCGACGTCGCGGATGGCGCACAGGTCCAGTTGCTGGGCCATGGTGATGAATGCCACGTTTACCGAATTCTGGGTGGCGGTGAGAACACTCATTGGTCCGGTCTCATAGGGAGAGGCGTTCTTCGGACTGTACGAGCCGACGAACGGCGCTGAACAGGATGCCGCGAAGCTTGACAACGCGAAGGAGCGAACGCTGGCGTTTACCGTGTCATACAGGCTGTGCCCCTGGGTCAACCAATCCGCAAGGGTGAAGACCTTGTAGGTGGATCCGGTAGCGAAACCGGAGGAGCCGCCGTAGTTCTGGTCGGTGTTGTAGTTGATCGCGGTCGTCGTCGGTCCGCCGCCCGGGCCGGAGTTGTCGAAAGTCTTGTTCTGAGCCATCACGAGAACCCGTCCGGTACCGGGTTGGATCGACACCGCCGCCGCACCGAGCGCGAATCTCTTCTCGGTCGCCGGAGCATCCGCCCGCACCGTCGCCGAGGCGACGTCCTGCTGGGCGAGGTCGATGCTGGTGTACAGCTTGTAGCCGCCACGCTCCCAACGCCGGGTTCGGGTTGCCGCATCCGTGCCGAGTGCCGTGAGGGTGGGAACGAGTCGTTGCACGTAGTCGCAGGCGAACTTCGCGTCCGCGGCGTAGAGGCACCCGCTGTTGATGGCGCTCGGCTTGACCTCGGCGGCGATCGGGGTGGCGAGTGCAGTGACGAGTTGCGCGTTCGAAATGTACTTCTGCTGGTACATGTCTTTGAGGATCTGATCGCGCCGCACCTTGTTTTTGGGGTAATCCGCTGGGCTCGCCAGATTTTGGTACGACGGCTGTTGCACGATCGCGATGAGGCTTGCCGCCTGTGCGAGAGTGACATCCTTGGCGTTGACACTGAAGTACTGGTTGGATGCGGCCTGGACACCGTAGGTGTTGCCTCCGAATCCGGCGATGTTGAGATACCCGAGCAGGATCTGTTGCTTCGAATACGCCTTGTCCAGCCCCACGGCGAGTTTCGCCTCCCGGAGCTTTCGAGACAGCGTGTCGGTGATCGCGGCCTGATAGGCCTTCTTCCGGGCCACCGGATCGGACACCTGCAGCGCCTGCTGCACCAGGATGTTCTTGACCAGTTGCATGTCGAGGGTGGACGCGCCGCTCGTGATCCCGTTGTGGACGATGTTGCCGATCGCCGCGCGGGAGATCGACTGGATGTCCACTCCGCCGTGCTGGTAGAAGCGGCGGTCCTCGCCAGCGACCAGGGCGTCCTTCAGATACTGGGAGACGGCGCTCCAGCCGACATCCTGACGATCCTGGTTGTAGATGGTGGCGATCTGCACCGGCGCCCCGTTTCGGGTCGCATAGACCTGGTTGACCTGGGAGAGCTTGCCGAGGGATATGTAGCTCGGCAGGTTGGTGAAGATGCCCACCGAGGTCTTCGCCACGCTCCCGGTCACCGCGATCATCGGGGCGATCATCGCCGTCACGAGCACGCCGGCGAGCACACTGAAACCGATGAGTCCGACGAACCCGACCAGTGCCCCCCAGGCGCCCCGGCGGCCTTGGGTAGTAAGGACCTGGCTCATTCGAGGCACCCTTGCGGGAGGGTGGATGAGGACGCCGACGCCGAGAGGGGAGTCTGCTCCTCGCGTGGGGTGGGGTCGGAGATGGAGTGTCGCACTTCTTCACACTGCCAAGCGCACCTGTGTGTTACGAGGCAATGGGCGTCGTGGGGACCCGGATACCTGAGAGTTTTGCAATCTGCGGAGTGGCGTGCGGCGACCGAGGTGTGTCGCAACTGTCGGCGAGTTCCGCGCCTCTGCGGGCCGGCCGGTTAGAGGACGGAAGCTGTCCGTGACGATTCGGGCTCGGAGCCAGAGTCGTTCTCCAGCGCATCCGCCATCGCAATCATCATGGATGACAGCATTTCCCGCTCGGCCGGTGAGTAGGAGGCGGTTGCCCGCGAGAGATTCTCTCCGAACCCGCGGAAGCTGGCATCCATTTGAGCCTTCCCCGTGGCGGACAGGCTGAGCAGGAGGCTGCGCCGATCACGGGGGTTGGTGGTGCGTTCGACAAGCCCGCTCGCAACGAGTTGGTCGCAGATGGCCGTGAGGGCTCCGGAGGTCATCATCATGTCATCGGCGAGCTGGGATGGGGTGAGGAGCTTGGAGTCGGTGAGTCGGGACAACACCCGGAGTTGGCTCGCGCTCACCCCCATTCCGACGGCCGCTCGATGCCTACTGCTGTCGAGCGCGCGCAGGAACTTCACGGTGGAATGGACAAGCGCTCCCCGTGTCTCGTATTCGGAATCTTTCGCGGGAGCATCCCCGGGTTCATCCACAGCAACCCCTTCATCACGCGCTCGCGGGTGAGCGTACCTGGCACGGCTCTCTTGCCAAACGACCCTCACGGTTCGATGAATGAGAGTCTCATCGTTTGATCTACGCCGTCAATCGTATCCCCGCTCAACAGTATCCCGCACGCCCGTGACCCGGCGCAGGCCACCCCATGCATCTCGACGGGAGGCGGCGAAGGATGCTTGGCGAACGCGCCTGCCCGCTGCCGACCTCGAGGCGGGACCGGGCTGGCCGAACGCGCGCCGCGTGGAGCGGGGCTGGTATAGTCGTCAGGTTGGGTTTTGCCCAGCACATGCGCCCGTAGCTCAGCGGATAGAGCAATTGACTACGGATCAATAGGTCGGGGGTTCAAATCCCTCCGGGCGCACCACAAATATCCGGTCTGACCAGCATTTCTTCTGGTATGCGATCCTACCTGGTTGCCCTTTGCCCACATCCTGCCCACACTTCGAACAGCCTTGGGTCGATATTCGGGCGAATCTCCGAGGTGGCGGAGCATTTTGACCCCTTGACCTTTGATCGGGAGGTCATTGACCCGCAAGAATCCTCCCCCGTTGTGCAAATGTCGGCGCTTCCCCTAAACCCATAGGCTTCGATCTATGGATGCGAGTATGGCTACGTCGACCGAATTGAAGCTCCTCGCCGATCCGACCCGAGCGCGCATCCTTCGTCTGATCATGGACAGCCCCGAGGGCAGGCGCTCGGTTGGCGAGCTCGCGGGTGAGCTGCAGTTGCGCCAGCCGACAGTAAGCCACCATCTGAAGGCGCTCGTCGATGTTGGCCCACTGCAGCGGACTCCTGACGGGCGCCTCGTCTGGTATTCGATTCGGCCAGAGCAGGCCGATCGTGTGACGGAAGTTCTCAACGGTTCTCATGCGACGGCTCTGGTCGAGGGTGTTCTCGAGCGCATCGCGGTCGATCTTGCGGGCCGGTTCGCTGGTGTCTTCGCGCCAGAGACTGTGCAGCGTTATGTGCAGGAGAGCTATACACTGCTCGCGGAGAACGCGCGCGTCACACGCTACTTGCCGTCGCTCGCATCCCGCTTCGCTGCGGACCGGCTGTCTGCCCTCGCCAAGGTCGAGTCGGCGAGCCTGGATCACGTTCCTGAGGTGCTGTTCGTTTGTGTGCAG
>JANMBI010000159.1:0-4873 GCA_031360325.1 Frigoribacterium sp.
GGATCCGGGTCATCGGCGGATGCCCGCCTCGGCCGGCGCGGGCTCTCGCGGGAGCACAATCGAAAACCGCGTCCCTTCCGGGGATGACGCGAAGATCACTTCGCCGCCATGGGACTCGGCGATCGCCTTCACGATCGGCAGCCCGAGCCCGGATCCGGTGATTCCGCGCCCGGAATCGACGCGACCGAACCGGGCGAAGATGCGCTCCGCGGCCTCCGGCGGTATGCCGGGTCCCCGATCGGCGACCCACAAGATGATGCGCTCGCGGTCGACGGCAGACCCGATCTCTACCAGCGAACCGTCGGGCGCGTACTTTGACGCGTTGTCCACGAGTTGCAGCCAGGCCTGGGTGATTCGTCCGGGGTCGATCGACGCGGTGACGTCGGCGGTTTCGACCAGCGACCACTCGTGCCTGGGCAGCACAGCCGCCTTGGCGAAGACCTGCTTCGACAGGGTCGAGATGTCGACCGGTCGGAGAGTCGGAGCTGCACGCTGAGACTCGGCGAACAGGGCGAGGTCCTCCACCAGCTCCGTCACCCGGTCGAGTTCGTCGATCGCCAGCGCGCGGGTGGCGTTCACCTCCGCCGGATCCCACGCATTCAGAATCTCGAGGTGGCCGCGAACAATCGTCACGGGAGTGTGCAGTTCGTGCCGAACGTCATCGAGAAGCTGCCGCTGATCGGTCATCGCCCTGTCGAGTCTGTCGAGCATCAGGTTGACGGTCCGGGTGAGCGAGGAGAGGTCGTCTCGACCCACCACCGGGATGCGTTCGCTCCGGTTCGCCGACGTGACTCGGGATGCCGCAAGCCGCAGCGCTCGGATCGGCGCGAGCAGCCGACCGGCGACGAACCACGCCGCGGAGCCGATCACCAGCAGGGTCACCGCGATCGCCGCCCAGTAGGTTGCGAAGCCCGACGAAACGTCGCTGAGTTCGGAATCGAGGTCGATGGCAGCGACATAGATCCCCCGATCGGAGTTTCCGGCGACCGATACCGGCGTCGCCTCGTAGCGGATCGGACCGAGACTCGAGGCGATCGTGCCGATATGGGTCTTGCCATCCGCCGCGTCCCGAAGCGCGGTCGACACGAGGTTCGGAACGTCCGCAAGCCGGAAGCCCGTGGGAACGCCCGGAACGAAGGTGGCAGCGCCATTCAGAATACCGAGAGAGCTCTCGTACTGGTTCGGAAGCACGCGCCCCACCACCGCCCGGAGGGCGTCACCACCGGTGCGGAATGCCACCGGGGTCCCTCCCCCGACAACCGCGCCCGTGCCGGAGGTGTTTGACGCGCCGAGCACCACGAGACGCGCAGCTTCGACTCGGGACAGGAGCGTGGCATCCACGTTCCTCAGAATGCGGTCTCGTTGGATGAGGAAGGTGGATGCTCCGCCCGCAGCCATACCGAGTGCCGACACGAGAATCAGGGCCATCACGAGTCGGGCGCGAACCGATCGAAACGGCCAAGGCGGGCGGTTGCCCCCGAGACCAATCACGTTGATCAGTATGTCGCTCCTCGGGGCGCCACGGACACGGCACTCCGGTGTCCGGCCGAGAGAAGCGGCCGAAGCCGGGCATCGGAGGCGAAGGAGCCTGAGCGTCCATACAGGTCGGAAGTGACCCGCGCGGAGGTCCCGGTAAGGTCGATCACCTACGGTCGAAAGGTGTCTGCCTCCCTCGCCACGGTTCCCCGCCACACGGCTGCCCCGGCGTTGCGGGGGCTTGGCTACAACCCCGCGCTCGATGGCCTTCGCGCCGTGGCTATCCTGGCGGTCATCGCCCAGCACGCGGGAGTGCCCGGAATCCTTGGCTACCACGGGGTGACTCTGTTCTTCGTCATCAGCGGGTACCTGATCACGAGAATTCTTCTCGCCGAGCACGACAGAAGTGGATCCATCGATCTGCGACGCTTCTATGCGCGCCGGTTCGCTCGCCTCGGTCCGGCGCTGGTCGTCGTGGTGGCGGCGAGCGTCCTGTGGCTCACCCTCACCGGGACGCCCATCTCGAGCTACTGGGGGGGAATCGTCGGCAGCCTCACCTACACGACCGATCTCATCCAGGCCCTCTTCGGCAACGGCAACGTCGGCCCGTATTTCCAGTGGTCGTGGTCTCTCGGCGTTGAGGAGCTGTTCTACCTGATCTGGCCGATCTCACTTCTGCTCCTGGCCAAATGGCACCGCTTCTGGGCATCCGCCGTCCTGCTCGTAGCCGGTGTCATCGCCTGCTGGGTGCTCCGCGCCTTCCTGATCTTCGACGGGGCGGCTCACAATCGCTTCTATTTCGCCCCGGATACCAACGCGGACGCCCTCATGCTCGGAACGCTCCTTGCCCTGGTGCTGGTTCGGTGGCCGCACAGCCGGGCACTCCGCATCGCAGGGCGAATCGTCGGCCCGATCAGCCTGCTCGCGCTGCTGTTGCTCATCCGGCCGCATTGGGGCCCCATCCTCAGCCAGATCGACGGCGGCGGTTTCGGCCAGGCAGCCCTGGCCTCTGTCGGCATCGTCTTCTGGATGGCGACCTCGCCGCGCGGGTTCACCGCCACCGCGCTTTCCTGGCGACCGCTCGTGCTCATCGGCAAGATGTCTTACGGACTCTATCTCTGGAATCTGCTGTCTATCTTCATTCTCGGCGCACTCACGAATTCCCGGCCGGTGGGCACCTGGTGGGGTCTCGCCTGGTTCGCGTCCCTAATCGGTGTCGCCTACCTGTCCTGGCGATTCGTAGAAACTCCGTTAAGGAAGCGTTGGGCGCCCGCCCCCTCGGCACCGGCGCGCCCCAAGGCGACGCCGGTGCCGACGAACTGATCAGGTCAGGTCAGGTCAGGTTAGGTAGGAGAACACGCCCATCATTCCCTTGGCCGCGTGATACGCGTTGTGGCAGTGCGTGAGCCACTGTCCCGGATTGTCGGCATCGAACTCGAAACTGACCCGCTGTTTCGGGCGCACGATCACCGTGTCCTTGCGCGCCCCGCCGTTGGCGAGCTGAAAGGTATGACCGTGGACATGCATGGGATGCCACATCGTCGTCTCGTTCACAATCGTCACCTTCACCCGCTCGTTCGCTCGAACCTCGAATGCCCCGTCGTACGGCTTCGCCATGTCGAAACTGCGCCCGTTGATGCCCCAGTCGTATTTCATCATCGAGCCGGTGAGCCTCAGTTCGTGAACTCGATCCGCCGGCTTCGACCGAAGCAAGACGGAGGCATCCGCTCGCAACCTGCCACCATCGGTGACCACGCCGGTCAGGATGTCGGGAAGGGAGGATACGACCGGCCGCGTCCCGACTCCGGTCGAGATCAGTCCGAACACCTTTCCCGATTTCCCCTCCGGGAGTGCCAGCAGGGCCGTGGTGGCGGACTGCACGGTGATTAGCGCGTCGATTCGCTCGCCCATTCCGAGCACCACGGCATCCACGTCGGTGTGCTCGACCGGGAACCCGTCGGAATGGGTGAGCGTGATTTTCTGGCCAGGGATCCCGACCCGATACGCGGTGTCGCCGGCGGCGTTGATGATCCGCAGCCGAACCCGGTTTCCCGGCTTGCTGGCCAGCTCATCCGGATTCGAGTTCGAGCGCCCGTTGATCAGGTGCACCGGGATCTTCACGTCTCCCGCATCCCCACCAAGGTAGTCGCTCCGCGAGCCCATCAGCATGCTGGATGAGGCGCCGCCCATTCCGGACATCCCGCTCATCCCTCCCATGCCCTTCGAGAGCTCGGCGAGGATGGCATCGGGTGTGGGGCCGAATCCGTCGAGCCAGTCGTCGATCACCACCACCCACTCCTGGTCGTAGGCGAGAGGCTCTTTGGGGTCGTCGATGATCAGGGCGCCGTAGAGCGCGCGCTCCCGCTGCGTCTCCACGTGGGAGTGGTACCAATAGGTGCCCGGTTGCGCTAGCCCGAAGGTGTAGTCGTAGCTCGCTCCGGCAGCGACCGCCCGTTGAGTCAGACCGGGCACGCCGTCTGCGTTGTTTCGCAACGCCAGGCCGTGCCAGTGGATGCTTGTGCCCTGCGGCAGGCGATTCGCGATCGTCGCGTCCAACCGGTCTCCCACCCGTGCGCGAATCACGGGGGCAGCGAGCGAGTCGTTGTACCCCCAGGTCGTCACCGCCTTGCCGGCGATGTCCGCCGTGAGCTGACCGGCGGAGAGGCGCGCGGCCACCGTCGAGCCGTTGCTGATTCGAGCGGCTTCGTACCTCGCCACGAGCGGGTCGGTCGGAAGAACCCGTGAGCCGGGCGCGGGAGAGGCCGAGCAGGCTGCGAGGCCCGCGGTTGCGGTGGCGAGCACGGCGGCGCCCATGAAGGTGCGCCTGTTGAACGTGTGGGTCATGATTTCTTTCTGAAGACAGCGGAGACCTTCCAGCGGGGAGAGGTCAGGTCGAAGGCCGGAGGGGCGCACGCGGGGTGCTGCCCCACCGGCCGGGAATGCGGCGGTAAGGCGCCGGATCGTCGGTTACAGCGAGGCGAGCAGAGCGCTCATCTCGGTGATTTCGGCCTGCTGATCGGTCACGATCTTCTTGGCGAGCGCGATCGCATCCGGATTCTTGCCCGAGGTCACTTCCACTTTCGCCATGTCGAGCGCGCCATTGTGGTGCTGCGTCATCTGGGTCAGGAATAGCTTGCTCGCCGTAAGGCCGGTCGCACTCTTCAGAGCGTCCATGTCGGCGGGCGACATCAGGCCGCTCATTCCGGCCTTATTGGACATGCCGCTCGGCACCGGAGCGCCCCAGGCCGTGAGCCAGCCGTTCATCGTGGTGATTTCCGGGGACTGCGCCGCCTTGATCTTGTTGGCGAGGGCGGTGACGCGAGGATCGATGCCCTGCTTGTCGAGGATCAGCTGAGCCATCTCCACCGCCTGTTCGTGGTGGGGGATCATGCCGGTG
>JANMBI010000169.1:0-3407 GCA_031360325.1 Frigoribacterium sp.
ATGGTGTTGTTCAATACATCTCCAAACACCACTTGTATCGGAGTCTTACATGACAGCCTGGCACGATCAGCCGCCCGTTAGTCGGCGGCACATTCGAGAAACCGAACGCGACGGGAGCGTCGATCCTCAGTCGACCCCCGAACAAATCGAATCGGAAGAGTCGTCCTTCGCGGGTCTCGCCCGGCAGGGCTGGGAAGCCGACGCGCGTCGTGCCTCCGCACCCGAGGGGCCCCCTCTGACCCGGGCGGCGGCGGCGATCGCCAGTGGGCGCCGGGCACAGCACCCCGCGACCAACGAACGCCCGATGGCGGAACCTCTCGCCTTCGTCGCCCAACTGCCCGTGCAGGCCGCGCCCGTGCAAGCGGAGCCCATGCTCACCCGTCGCCAGATGCGAGAGCGTGGAGTGGGCGGATTCGTGGCACCGGTCGAGGCCGATCGCGTCGAGTCGCCCGTCGATGCGGCACCGCCCGCAGCGGTTGCGCCGGTTGCGGCCGTGTTCCGTGACGCCGCCGTCAGCGAAGCCGCCGTCAGCGAAGCCGTCGTTAGTGACACCGCCGTTAGTGACACCACGGTCAGTGACACCGCCGCACCTGCGCCGGCACCCGCCGAGCGACTCCGCTTCCGGGATCGCGTTCGCCGTGCGCCAATCGAATCCGAGGAGGAGGCGGAGGCGGCTTTCGCTCCGCGCCCCGTCGGATCATTCGGCGAACCGGTCGTCTCTCGGGATGCTTCGCCCGAGCCTCCGCCGCTCATCGAGCCCCCGGCGTATCCGCCGTTCACCGGTGCCATCCCGTCCCCCGTATCTCTCGCCGACTTCGCTGTTTCGCCGCCGACCGTGCCGCCGGTTTCGTTTGCCGAAATCATCGACGCGCCATCGGACCAGACCCGTGCGGTGTCAGCGGATCGGCCAGTCGAGTTGGTCAGCACGCCCGTCGACGGGGTCGAATCGACCGGAGATCACGAGATCGTGGTGGCCGAACTCGAACCCAACACGGTGGATTCTCCGGCGTTCGAAGACCTGTTGTTCCCGAATGGCGGCCCGGCCGAGACCACAGCCGAACCGCTGTCCACCGACTCGATTCCGATGACCTTCGACCCCTTCGTGGTCGGCCATGAGGCTCCGGCTCCGGCTCCGTCAGCGACCGAGACCCCACAGCCCGAGGCCCCACGGCCAGAGCCGGTCGCCACCGATATCTTCCGCCAGGACGAGTCGTACGTTCCTCCGGTCGGCCACTGGTCGACTCAGGCACTCATCGACGACGATGAGCAGATCCAAGAGAATACTTTCGCCCGGGATGTCGGCGCCACGAGCGGGGCGATCACGACGAGTGCACTCGTTCTGCCGTCGATGCCCACGGGCGACAACATCATGGGCCCGCTGAGTGGCACCGGTGAGATTCTCATCACCGGGTCGATCAGCCTCCCGAGCAGCGTGGGGTCCACCGGGGTCCACCCGGCCCGCTACGACCATTCCGATGTCGATGCGCTTCTCGAGGCGGGTGACCGTGAGGACTCGGACCCGGAGTCGGCGCCGGTGCGGGCCATCCGTGCCATCAGCACCAACACGGTCTCCGGGGATGTCATCAGTTCGCTGAAGCCGCAGAAGGCCAGTCGATTGCCTCTCATTCTCATCGTTTCTGCCGCGGTAATGGCCGTCGGAGTTGTCGTGCTCTTGGTTGCCGGGTTCATTTTCAAGATCTTCTAGACCCGTGACCCTCCCCATCTCCCCACTGCCGTTCAAAAGGATCCTGTGACTGCGACCGACCACGCCCGTCAACTGCTTCAGATCGCCGCCACCGCTGCGGATTCGAAACAAGCCGAAGACCTTGTTGCTCTGGATGTGTCCGGCCCCCTGCCGCTCACCGATATCTTCCTTCTCGCCACCGGTCGGAACGAGCGCAATGTCGTCGCGATCGCGAGCGAGATCGAGGACAGGCTGATCGAGCACGGGTCGAAGCCGTTGCGGCGCGAGGGTCGGGCCGAAGGCCGTTGGATTCTCCTCGATTTCGGTGATCTGGTTGTGCACGTCTTCCACGAGGAAGATCGCATGTACTACTCGCTCGAACGACTCTGGAAGGACTGCCCGGTAGTGCCGATCGACCTTCCGGTGCGCGAACCAGCCGACTAGCCGAGCTCGTCCGGTGGCGGGCCTGGTGTTGCCCTCCTGGCACGCGGTGGCCGGGGATCGGGAGCGCGCTCTCGACACTCTCGATGCGTGGGCGGGATCCTCCGCGGTGTCGATGCTCGTTGGGGCGTTCGGTGGCGCCACAGGCGGTCGCCGCGGTGCCGAACTCCTGCGCTGGCTCGACGGGTTTGCGGCCCTGCACTGGGATTTCCGCCGCGGCCGGGAGCGCAATGCGATTGGCGGGCACCCACTCACATCGAACCAATCCGAGCTGACGCTCGCCCTCGCCCCCGAACTCGGGCTGGCGGACCGTGAGCAGCCGACCCTGCGTCGCTACGACACGGTGCTGATGACCGGAGGGATGGTGCGGGCTGGCATCGTGAAGCCGCGATTCGTCGCCGAACTCCTTCGCGACGGGTTGTCCTGCGACCGTGTCGTCTTCCTCGGCGGCTTCCGCCCCTTCGCGGGCGACGAGGCCGAGGTGGCGGCCGCCCTCGGGGTGCGGGCCGACAACGAATTCGGCGCGATGGTCGCCGGTCTGGACGCCGCATTCGGTCCGCTTGGCGAACCGGAGGCGGTCGAGGAGTCGGGGGAGAACTCCTATTCCTCGTGGCGGGAGAACAGCTGGTCCCTCCCGGGGCTTCCTCGACTGAGTGTGCTCGCGGCGCCGTCATCCCATCCGGCTCGCCGTCGCGCCAATTCGGCCGACACCTACCGGTTCTGGGCGGAGCGCCGGCGCGCGCCGTCGGAACAATCGGTGTTGCAGGTGACCACGCCGATCTACGTGCCCTACCAATCGACCGTCGCCTCGCACATTCTCGGCCTCGACCGCGGCCTCGCCGTGGAAACGGTGGGGGTCGGTCGCACCGCAAGCGATCTCGGTCCGTTGAGCCAGCCGTTTCTCCCCGAGCATCACCTGCAGGAGGTTCGCGCGACCATCGGGGCCATGCTCACCCTCCGCGCGAGACTGGCCGGCTAACCGCCCGAGCGGTTACCGTCCGTCGAGTCGAAGTCGCCGCGATTCACCCGCCGAGCCGGTGCCTCGTGGGACAGGACGCCGTCGCGTCGACACGGGCGGCGGAGCCTCCCGATGTGTAGTAATCTGACCTAGTTGCCTTTTCGAGAGTTTCGAGCCAGGTGGCATGGGTCCATGGCGCAGCCCGGTAGCGCACCTGCATGGCATGCAGGGGGTCAGGGGTTCGAATCCCCTTGGATCCACAGAAATTGCTGGTCAGACGGCCATTCCGAAACCTCAATCAGAGGATTTGGGATGGCCGTTCGA
>JANMBI010000253.1:0-3905 GCA_031360325.1 Frigoribacterium sp.
AGTTCGTCGAGCCATCCGAGTTCGACGAGCCTCTCCACCTCGGTGCTCCGGGCGTGGGAGAGGAACAGCAGCGCGCACCCCTGCAGTTCCTGCCTCAGGAGGGCGGCATCCCGGGTGTGGACGTAGGGGGCGAGCGGTTCGGCGTGCAGGGGGTCGCCCTCGTCCCACACCGCGATCAGGCCGAGCGCCGCCGCTGGCGCGTAGAGCACGGAACGGTTGCCGACGATGGCGAGCGGGAGGTCCCCGAGACAGGCGAGGAAGGCCCGGTAACGATCCGGATTCGACTGCCGCGCGTCGAGACGGACGATCCGATCCGCGGGGAGCACGGCTCGCAACGCCGAAAGCAGTTGTTCCTGGTCACGATAGTCCGGGACGGCCAGAATCGCCGACCCGCCCGCCGCCACCGCTCTGGCCGCACTCGCCGCCAGAGTGGTTGCCCACTCACCGACCCAACTGCCGGGGGCCACCTGCACCACACGTGGTATGGCATCCACCGCGAGACGCCCAGCGGTCGTCAGGGCGCGATCGATGCGCTCGGTGGAGTAGCCGGGGACGGTGGGCGCTGCGACAGCGGCCCGGGTACCCCGGCCGTCTCCGTTGGTCAGCCAGGACTTCTCCACGCGAACCTGCCGCTTCGGCACGGCGAGGCGCACGATGTCGCTAGCGGTACCGGCGGCGCGATCCGCGAGGCGCCGCACCAGCGCCCAGACTTCGGGCGCGAGTACGCGCGCCGTCGAGACAATCGACTCAAGCTCGCTCAGGGCGCCCGCGTACTCCCCCGGACCGGTCAGCTCGATGATGTAGCCGTCGGCGACTCGACCGATCGACCGCAGTGGCACGCGAACGCGCACCCCGGGGAGCGCCTCAGCCACCATGTCGTCCGGGATGCTGTAGTCGAACAGCCGATCGAGTTGCGGCAGTGGCGAGTCGATCAGCACCCGCGCTATCCGCTGCGGTGCGACCTGCCGCCTGGCATCCATTGCCGGGACGCCCGTCGTTTCTACAGTCCGGCCGCGCTTCGAAGCGCATCCACACGGTCGAGCTTCTCCCAGGTGAACTCGGGAAGTTCGCGCCCGAAGTGTCCATAGGTCGCCGTCGCCGCATAGATCGGCCGAAGCAGATCGAGGTCGCGGATGATCGCGCCCGGGCGGAGGTCGAACACCTGGCGGATCGCGTCGATGATCGAGGCCTCCTCGACCCGGGCTGTCCCGAAGGATTCGACGTAGAGACCCACCGGAGCCGCCTTGCCGATCGCATAGGCCACCTGTACTTCCAGCCGGTCGGCAAGCCCAGCGGCGACGGCATTCTTCGCCACCCAGCGAACGGCGTACGCGGCCGAGCGATCGACCTTTGACGGATCCTTCCCGCTGAAAGCCCCCCCTCCGTGTCGGCTGGCTCCCCCGTAGGTGTCGACGATGATCTTGCGCCCGGTGAGACCGGCGTCGCCCTGCGGGCCGCCGATCTCGAACCTCCCGGTCGGGTTGATGAGCACCCGCGGATCGACGCTGTCGAGGTCGATCCGGTCGAGCACTGGGCGGATCACCAGTTCCTCGATTTCGGCGCGCAGCACCCGGGTGCTCACCTGCGGCGAATGCTGCGTCGACAACACAACGGTCTCCACCGTGCGCGGAACGATTCCCTCGTAGCCGACGGTCACCTGGGTCTTGCCGTCGGGTCGCAGATAATCGACCATGCCGGATTTCCGGACCTCGGCCAGGCGTTCCGCCATCCGGTGCGCGAGCCAGATCGGCACGGGCATGTACTCCGGAGTCTCGGTGGTTGCATACCCGAACATGATGCCCTGATCGCCAGCCCCCTGGCGATCCAGATCGTCGAGGCTCGACTCCTCACGGCTCTCAAACGCGTCGTCGACACCCTGGGCGATGTCCGGCGACTGCCCGCCGATGGACACCGACACTCCACACGACCGACCGTCGAACCACACGTCAGAGGAGGTGTAGCCGATGTTCCAGATTCGATCCCGGACGATCGTCGGGATGTCGACATATCCCGATGTGGTCACTTCTCCGGCGACGTGCACCAGACCGGTGGTGACGAGTGTCTCCACGGCCACTCTGCTATTCGGATCGACGGCGAGGAGCGCATCGAGAATGGCGTCCGAAATCTGGTCGCAGATCTTGTCGGGGTGACCCTCGGTCACCGACTCCGAGGTGAAGAGGCGAAGGGGTGGAGTGGATGCGGCGCTCATGGTATTCCCGGGGTGAAGTCGAATCGAAAGGGGCGGGTGACCTCCCTCGGGGTGCGGTCAGCCGAGTCGGACGGCCACCGCATCGAGGATACTGTCTGCCACCGAGTGCTTGCTTCCGGAGGCCTCCATCACTATATCTCCGCGCCCGTCGAGCACAATGACCGAGTTGCCGTCAGTGCCGAAACCCTCGGCCCAGCCCACCCTGTTGAGGACGAGCAGATCGGTGCGTTTGCGGGCCGCCTTGGCACGACCGAGCGCCAGGAGCGCATCCGGATTCTGCTCGGTCTCGGCAGCGAAGCCCACAATGAGCTGACCGGGGCGGCGGTTATCGGCGAGCCCGGCGAGGATATCGGGGTTCTTGACGAGCTCGAGAGTCCACCGATCCCCGGCCGACTCCTTGGCGATCTTCGACTTGGACACCGAATCCGGTCGGTAGTCGGCCACCGCGGCGGCCATGATCACGACCTCGGCGGAGGCCGCCTCTCGCGAGACCGCATCCGCGAGTTCGAGCGTGGAGCCGACCATCACCGTCCGCACCGAAGGGGGGACTGCCACCTCGAGGTTGGCCCCGATCAACGTGACCTCGGCCCCTCGCACCGCCGCCGCGATCGCGAGCGCGACTCCCTGCTTGCCACTCGATCGATTGCCGAGGTAGCGCACCGGATCGAGCGCCTCACGGGTGCCACCGGCGGAGACGAGGATGCGACGGCCCGCGAGATCCCGTGGATGAAGCATCGCGAGCGCCGCCCGCACGATCTCCTCCGGCTCCTCGAGCCGACCCGGACCCGAATCCTCACCGGTCAGCCGGCCGACGACCGGACCGACGACGGTCACCCCGCGAGCACGGAGGACGGCGATGTTCTGCACGGTCGCCGGATGCTGCCACATTTCCGTGTGCATGGCCGGGGCGATCACCACCGGCGCCCGGCTGGCGAGCACGGTGTTCCCGAGCAGGTCGTCGGCGAGCCCGGCCGCGAGCTTGGCGATGGTGTTCGCGGTCGCCGGCGCGATCACGATGAGCTGTGCCGCCTGGCCGATCGCCACGTGTCGCACCTCGGCGACGCCCTCGTAGAGGTCCGTGTGCACGATGTTTCGGCTGATCGCCTCGAGCGTCGGCTTACCCACGAACCGCAGCGCGGCGTCGGTCGCCACTACATGGACGTCGTGACCGGCGACAACGAAGCCGCGGATGACGCCGATCGCCTTGTAGGCTGCGATGCCGCCGGTGACCCCGACGACGATTCTCAGCGGCTCGGTCATCTGTGGAGCCCGGGGCCCGGGGAGTCTGAGGGACTACTCCGCCGGCTCGGCGAGTGCCGTGACGACGAGCTTGTCTTCGTTGATCTCGTGCATCGCGACCGAGAGGGGCTTGTCATCGATGGTGGAATCGACCAGCGGTCCGACATTGTCGAACAGGCTGCCTTCGTGGAGATCGGCGTAATAGTCGTTGATCTGGCGAGCACGCTTGGAAGCGAAGATCACCAGGGCGTACTTCGAGTCGACCTTCGACAGCAGTTCGTCGATGGGCGGATCGATGATGCCTTTGGCGCGTTCAACCATGCGTAAAACTCCTGTTGTTTTTGGGGATTGCCGTCAAGTCTACGACCTCACGCGCCGCGGTGCTCACGTCGGTGTTGACCACCCGGTGATCGAACTCGTCTTGGGCGGCGAGTTCGACCTTCGCCGTCGCGAGCCG
>JANMBI010000043.1:0-8829 GCA_031360325.1 Frigoribacterium sp.
CGACAAGCCCGACGTTCGCTTCGTGGCGCACCTCGACCTGCCGAAGTCCGTGGAGGGCTACTACCAGGAGACAGGTCGCGCCGGTCGCGACGGATTGCCGTCGACGGCCTGGCTCGCCTATGGGCTTCAGGATGTGATGCAACAGCGTCGCATGATCGACGGGTCGGAGGGAGATGCCGAGCACCGCCGCCGCCTCGGCCTTCACCTCGACGCGATGCTCGCGCTGTGCGAGACCGTCCAGTGTCGCCGCGTGCAGTTGCTCGGGTACTTCGGCGAGACATCCACCTCCTGCGGCAACTGCGACACCTGCCTCTCGCCGCCGGAGTCCTGGGATGGCACAGTACCCGCCCAGAAACTGCTCTCCACGATCGTGAGGCTGCAGCGCGAGCGCAACCAGAAATTCGGCGCCGGGCAGATCGTGGACATTCTGCTCGGGCGCACGACGGCTCGGGTCACCCAGAACGACCATGCCTCGCTGTCGACCTTCGGCATCGGATCCGAACTCTCAGAGCAGGAGTGGCGCGGAGTCGTGCGTCAGCTGCTTGCCCAGGGTCTGCTCGCGGTGCAGGGGGAGTACGGCACGCTCGTCGCCACCGAGGCGAGCGCCACCGTGCTCGCCGGAGCGCGCCCGGTGATGTTGCGTCGCGAGCCCGAACGCGCGGCTCGTCCGGCGAAGTCCCGTCGCGGGCCCGCCGTCGAACTTCCCGCCGGTGCCGCTCCCGTCTTCGAACGGCTCCGCACCTGGCGCGCGACCGAGTCGAAGGTGCAGGGCGTGCCGGCCTACGTGATCTTCCACGATGCGACGCTTCGCGAGATCGCCACCGGCACCCCGACAACTCTCGCCGAACTCGGCACGATGAGCGGGGTCGGGGAGAACAAGCTCGCGAAGTATGGCGAGGCGATCCTCGCGGTTCTCGCCGGTTAGCGGGATTGACGGTTCCTGTACGGCCGCGGTTCACCCTTCACGATCGGCGCGCGACCCTGGCCTTTCGACGCCTTCGCCTTGCCACCGGGCGGCGCGGCGGGCAGCGGCGGGCGGGCATCGAATTCGGCGAGCTCGATCCTGGCCCGTTCGAGGAGGGCGACCCCGGCGCCGGTGAGCGTCGTGGTCTGGCGGCCGCGGTCGAACAGATCGGAACCGACCTCGGTCTCGAGGGCTCGAATGGACGAGTCGAGCTTGGCCCGGGAAATGCCGAGGGAGTCGGCGGCACGGATGAAGTGCAGCTCTTCGGCGACGGCCACGAAATGCCGCAGATGGGTGATCTTCACGCGTATCCCCTCGGTCCCGGCCGCGCATCACGCCCGAACCTTCAGGGTACGCGGCCCTGCGGGCGGTCGACCGCGTCCGTTGCGGCACAATCGTTCGGCCCAGCGGCCGGGCAGCCTCTGGGCCGAACAACTCATGCCGGGACTACGCCGCGTCGAGGTAACCGTTCGGGTTGAGCACGTACTTCGTCGCCGCTCCGGCATCGAACTCGGCATAGCCGCGGGGCGCGTCGTCGAGCGAGATCGCCTTCGCGTTCACGTTCTTCGCAATCCGAACCCGGTCGTGCAGGATGGCCATCATGAGTCCGCGGTTGTACTTCATCACCGGGCACTGACCGGTGGTGAACGACAGCGACTTCGCCCATCCGGTGCCGAGGCTCAGCGATAGGGAGCCCCTCTTGGCGGCGGCGTCGACGCCGCCGGGATCGCCGGTCACATAGAGTCCGGGAATTCCCATCGCCCCGCCAGCCGCGGTGATGTCCATGAGCGAATTGAGCACCGTCGCGGGCGCTTCACCGCCACCATGTCCTTTGGCCTCGAACCCCACGGCGTCTACGCCGCAGTCCACCTCGGGCACGCCGAGGATCTGTTCGAGCTGATCGGCGATCTCCCCCGACGAGAGATCGATCGTCTCGCAGCCGAAGCTGCGGGCCTGCGCGAGCCTGTCGGCATTCAGATCTCCGACGATCACCGCGGCGGCGCCGAGGAGCATCGCGGATGTCGCGGCCGCCAGCCCGACGGGACCGGCGCCGGCCACGTACACCGTCGATCCGACGCCGACGCCAGCGGTGACCGCACCGTGGAAGCCCGTCGGGAAGATGTCGGACAGCATGGCCAGGTCCATGATCTTCTCGAGAGCCTGAGCTCGGTCGGGAAACACCAGCAGGTTCCAGTCGGCGTAAGGCACCAGGACGTATTCCGCCTGGCCCCCCACCCAGCCGCCCATGTCCACGTATCCGTAGGCGCTTCCGGGGCGATCAGGGTTCACGTTGAGACAGATTCCGGTCTTTCGTTCCTTGCAGTTGCGGCAGCGTCCGCAGGAGATGTTGAACGGCACCGAGACGATGTCGCCGACCTTGACAAATTCGACGCCCGGCCCCACCTCCACGACCTCGCCGGTGATCTCGTGACCGAGCACGAGGTTCGCCGGGGCGGTGGTGCGGCCACGAACCATGTGCTGGTCGGATCCGCAGATGTTGGTGGCAACGGTACGGATGATGGCTCCGTGCGGTACCTTGCGGCCGACGTTGGCGGGATTCACGCCCGGTCCATCCGCCAATTCGAAGGTCGGGTACTCGGTATCGATGACTTCGACCTTGCCCGGTTCCTTGTAGGCGACTGCTCTGTTTCCTGACATGGTTTCCTCCTTGCAATTGTCGGACCCCGTCCTGTGGAGCCCGGTCCATTCGAGGGTAAGACTCTTGTCTGGGTGTGTCTCAGACTCCGCTTGGGCTTGGGCTTGGGCTTGGGCTTGGGCTTGGGCCTGGGCCTGGGCTTGGGCCTGGGCCTGGGCCTGGGCCTGGGCCTGGGCCTGGGCCTGGGCGAGAGCGGAGACCAGTTTCCGTGCTTCCCGTATCCTTCGCGCATCCGTATCGCTGCCGCGTAGGCTCGACGGGTGCGTACCTTCTATCCCGAGATCGAACCCTATGACTCGGGCCTTCTGGATGTCGGCGACGGCCAGAGCATCTACTGGGAGACCTCGGGAAATCCCGCGGGAAAACCCGCGGTCTTCCTGCACGGCGGCCCGGGCGGCGAGACCCGGCCCAATCATCGTCGCCTCTTCGATCCGGCGAAATATCGAATCGTGCTGCTCGACCAGCGTGGATCGGGCCGGAGCCTTCCGCATGCCAGCGAGCCGAGTGCCGATCTCGCGGCCAACACCACCTGGCATCTCGTCGACGATCTCGAGGTGCTCCGCGAATACCTCGGGATCGATCGTTGGCTCGTCTTCGGAGGATCCTGGGGAAGCACGCTCGCGCTCGCGTACGCCGAGACCCATCCGGCCCGGGTCTCCGAAATCGTGTTGAGGGGAATCTTCACCCTCCGGAAGTCCGAGCTCGATTGGTTTTACGAGGGAGGGGCCGAGGCCCTGTTCCCCGATGCCTGGGAGGGCTTCATCGCGCCGGTTCCCCCGGAGGAACGGAATATGCTGATTGAGGCATATCATCGCCTCCTGAACGATCCCGACCCCGCCATCCACGGGCCAGCCGCCATCGCGTGGTCCGTCTGGGAAGCATCCACCATCACTCTTTTGCCGCGTCCCGAGGTCGTCGCGACCTTCGCCGATCCGCACTATGCACTCGCATTCGCGCGAATCGAAAACCACTATTTCGTCAACCGCGGATTCTTCGAGGACGGGCGGCTCATCCGGGACGCGGCGCTGCTCGCCGACATTCCCGGAGTCATCGTGCAGGGGCGCTACGACATCTGCACCCCGGCGGTCACCGCCTGGGATTTACATCGGGCCTGGCCGGAAGCGGAGTTCGTGATGGTGCCGGATGCGGGCCACGCTTTCGACGAGCCGGGCATCCTGAGCGCCCTCATCGAGGCCACCGATCGGTTCTCCGCCTCTCCCGACTGACGCGCGGATGACCCCCGATTGGGGGGTCATTAAATATCGGCCGGGGGCTATTCCCGTGCTATGTTCTCGTGCGATCATTCCCCTGTGAGGTCCACCCGAATCTCGCATTCGTTTCGCGACAACCCGAGTCGCGGCGCGCTTGTCGCCACCGCTTTTCTGACGACTCTCGTACTGCTGTGCCCGGCATTGATCGCCATCGATGCGACCCCCGTCAATGCAGCATCGCCCTGCGGCGTGGGATCCAACCCGATCGTTTGTGAGAACAGCAAACCGGGCACAGCACCCTCGGTGTGGAACAACTTCGATGGTGCGGGCGATCCCACCATCCAGGGCTTCTCCACCGACATCAGCGTCAACGTCGGCTCAACGATCGACTTCAAGATCTCGACTCCGGCGGGCGCCTACACCATCACCGTCTATCGCACCGGCTGGTACGGCGGGCTCGGCGCCCGCCAGGTGGGCACCGTGACTCCGTCGGCAGTCCTGCCGCAGACCCAGCCCCAGTGTCTCTCGGACGCGACGACGGGACTCTACGACTGCGGCAACTGGAAGGTGTCGGCCACCTGGGCGGTTCCCGCCGACGCCGTCTCCGGCGTGTACGTCGCCCTTCTGCACCGAATCGACACCGGCGGCGAAAGCCACATCACCTTCGTCGTGCGGGACAACGCAAGCCGTTCGGCCGTGCTCTTCCAGACCTCGGACCCCAGTTGGCAGGCCTACAACACCTACGGCGGCGCCGACTTCTACCAGGGTTCTGCCGCGGGTCGGGCCTACAAGCTCAGCTACAACCGTCCGATCGTCACCCGGGGGGACAGCTCCGGTCGTGACTTCTACTTCAGCAACGAGTATCCGATGGTGCGGTTCCTGGAGAAGAACGGGTACGACGTCAGCTATTTCAGCGGCGTCGACACCGATCGTTTCGGAACGCTCCTGACCAACCATCGGGTCTTCCTCTCGGTCGGCCACGACGAATACTGGTCGACCGCTCAACGCGCGAACGTCGAAGCGGCCAGGGACGCCGGGGTCAACCTGCAGTTCCTTTCGGGCAACGAGGTCTATTGGCACACCCGGTACGAACCATCCGTCGATGGGAGCGGCACGGCATACCGCACCCTGGTGTCCTACAAGGAGACCTGGAGCAACGCCAAGATCGACCCATCGCCGACCTGGACCGGAACCTGGCGGGACCCGCGGTTCGCCTCCACAGCCAACGGTGCGGGACTTCCGGAGAATGCGCTCACCGGCACCGCGTACATGGCGAACAACAGCGACCTCCCGGTCACCGTGTCGGCGGCCGAAGGGAAGACCCGGCTCTGGCGCAATACCTCGCTGACGAGCCTCGCACCGGGAACGAACCAGGCGCTCGCCGCCCACACGATCGGGTACGAGTCGGATGAGGACGTCGACAACGGATTCCGACCATCCGGCCTCATCGACCTCTCAACCACCGTCGGTTCGACACCGCAATACCTGCAGGACTACGGCAGTGCCGTACTCCCCGGAACCACGACTCACCACGTGACGCTCTACCGTGCTTCGAGCGGCGCGCTCGTCTTCTCGGCCGGATCCATTCAATGGACCTGGGGCCTCGACCAGACCCACGATGGGCTCGGAGCCCCGGCGGACACGCGGATGCAGCAGGCAGAGGTCAATCTCCTCGCCGACATGAGCGCCCTTCCGCTCACCCTCGACTCGAACCTCGTCGCGGCAACGGCAAGCACGGACACGACGTCGCCGACCGTGACCGTCAGCTCGCCGGCACCCGGGTCATCCATCGCCAACGGTTCGCCGGTGACCCTCACCGGCACCGCGGTGGATGTCGGGGGCGTGGTTGCCGGGATCTCGGTCTCCACCGACGGCGGCGTCACCTGGCATCCCGCCACCATCACCACCGCTGCCGGAACGACCAACTGGACCTACGCCTACGTTCAGCACGGCACGGGAGCCCAGCTGGTGCGCATCCGCGCCGTCGATGACAGCGCCAACTACGCGGCAACGCCGACCACCGTGAGTTACACCGTGACCGGGCCGACCTCCATCTTCGGAGCCGAGGTTCCGAAGGTCGTGGATGCCGCAGACCCCACCGCCGTCGAGCTCGGTCTGCGATTCACCCCCTCGGTCGACGGGTTCATCACCGGTGTGCGCTTCTACAAGAGCATCGCCAACACCGGGGTGCACACCGGATCGCTCTGGAGCGCAAGCGGAACCCGTCTCGCGACGGTGACTTTCGCCAACGAGTCCGCGAGCGGATGGCAGTCGGCCAGCTTCGCGTCGGCCGTCCCCGTCTCCGCCGGTGCCGGGTACACGGTGTCGTACAACGATCCGAAGGGGCACTACGCCGCGGACTCTGGGTACTGGGACTACCGCGGGAGCACGATCGGCCCGTTGACTGTCGCCGGCGGATTCGGCGTGCCGTCCGCGGGCGTGTACAACACCAACGGCGCGTTCCCGACCAATAGCTACGGCAACGCAAACTACTTCGTGGATGCCGTCTTCACCACCCAGGACAACTCGCCGCTCACCGTGAACGGCCAGTGGCCGCTGCCCGGGTCGTCCAGTGTTCCGGCCAGCACCGCGATCAGCGCGCAATTCTCACGCGCCGTCACCTCCACGTCCGTGGCGCTCGCCGTCACCGACCAGAACGGAGTTTCGGTGGGAGGGGCCGTTTCGTATAACGCCTCGACACGCACGGCGACATTCACGCCCGCGAGCGCCTTGAACGGTTTCGTTCGCTATAGCGTGACACTGTCCGGAACCGACAGCAACGGGGCCCCGGTTTCGTCCGGCGGCTCGTGGAGCTTCACCACGGTGAAGCCGCCTGCCCCCGCCGGGGTGTGCCCATGCTCCCTCTTCAACGACGGCACCGTGCCCGGCGTGCTGCAGGAAAGCGATCCGAACGCCGTGACCCTCGGGGTCAAATTCACCCCCCTCTCGAACGGATTCGTCAGCGGAGTCAAGTTCTACAAGGGCCCGAATAACACCGGCACCCACGTCGGAGCGCTCTGGACCGCCGCCGGCGCGAGTCTTGCGACAGCGACGTTCAGCGCGGAATCGACCTCGGGATGGCAGACGGTCACCTTCGCATCTCCCGTCGCGGTCAGCGCGGGATCCAGCTACGTCGCCAGCTACCGCACAACCGTCGGCCTGTATTCCGCCACGATCGGGGGGCTTGCGACCGGCTTCACTCGCGGACCGCTGCAGGTGGGGGCGTCGGCCGGTGTCTACTCCTACGCCGATCTCTTCCCGGGCTCGACCTCATCGGCCGACTACCTCGTCGACCTCGTCTTCACCAGCCCGGCGCCGACAGTCTCCGTGGTGAGTCAGACCCCCGCCCCCGGAGCGGTCGGTATTTCGCGATCCTCCGCGATAGTGGTCACTCTCTCCGCCCCACTCGCTCCGGGCTACGCACTCACCGCGAACAGCGGCGGCAGCGCGATCGCCGGCACGAGCAGTCTGTCGTCGTCCGGCACCACCATCACCTTCACCCCCGCGACCGACCTCCCCAACAATGCCCTGGTCGCCGTCTCTCTCACCGGAGTCGTGACGACCGCGGGTGCGACTCTCGCCCCCCAGACCTGGTCGTTCACGACCGTCGACACCACCACGACGACGACCTCGAGCTACACCCTGTTCGGTGCTGAGACGCCGAGCGTGTCGGCCGCCACCAACGACTCCTCCGCCGTCGAACTCGGGGTCTCCTTCACGCCGTCGACGGGTGGCAGCGTCACCGCGATCCGCTTCTTCAAGGGGGCGACCAACACCGGCACCCACATCGGCCGCCTCTGGTCGGCCACCGGCACCCTCCTCGCCGAGGTCACCTTCACCGGCGAGACGGCGGGCGGATGGCAGTCGGCGTCGCTCGCCGCCCCGGTCGCGCTGACGGCGGGCCAGCGGTATGTGGTTTCCTACTTCGCTCCGCAGGGCAACTATGCCAATACCGTTGGGTACTTCGCCGTGGCGAAGACGAGCGGGCCGCTCGCCGCCGGCGCGGCCACGAACGGGCTGTACCTGTACGGGGCGAGCGGCGGGTTCCCCACCTTCAGCTTCCAATCCACGAACTACTTCGTCGACGTGACGTTCTCGGTGACCACGACCACGCCCACCCCGACGCCCACCCCGACGCCGACCCCGACCCCGACCCCGACGCCGACCCCGACCCCGACCCCGACGCCCACCCCGACGCCGACCCCGACACCGACCCCGACACCGACACCGACCCCTACCCCTACCCCTACCCCTACCCCTACCCCTACCCCTACCCCTACCCCGACGCCCACGCCCACGGGCAGTTCGCTCTTTGCGGTCGGCGCGGTGCCGGCCAACCCGGCCTGGAACGATCCGGGGCCGGTGCAGGTAGGGGTGCGCTTCACCTCGAGTGTCGCGGGTTCGATAACGAGCATCCGGTTCTTCAAGGACGTGACGAATGCCGGCCCGCACCAGGTGTATCTGTGGAGCGCGACGGGGGTGCAGTTGGCCACGGCGACGGCGACCAATGAGACCGCGAGCGGATGGCAGACGGTGACGCTTGCTGCTCCGGTGCCGATCGCGGCGGGCACCGAGTATCGCGCAACGTACTACGCACCCTCCGGCCGCTATGCCGTGGATCTCAACACGTTAGCGACGGCCCAATCCACCGGCGGCCCGCTGTCGACCATCGCCAACGGGGGAACCTACGTGTACGGCACCGGTGCGCCAGTCAACACCGTGCCACACAACTACTGGGTGGATGTGAGCTTCTCGCCGTAGTCCGCTCGGCACCCGAATGGGCAGCCTGTCCTCTGCCGACCTTCCCGAGAAAGGACAGAACCTGAGGAAAAGCTATGAATTCCCTATTGAGAATTGTGGTCGTCGGCGCCGGATACTGGGGCCCGAACCTCGCCCGTAACTTCGGCTCGAGTCCCGGCTGGGAGCTCGCGGGCATCTGCGATCTTGACGAAGATCGCGCACGATCCCTCGCCGAGCGGGTCGGCCACGTCCCGGTG
>JANMBI010000045.1:0-11733 GCA_031360325.1 Frigoribacterium sp.
GGTGCGCACCGGCCTCTCCCGCATGGAGCGCGTTGTCCGCGAGCGCATGACCACACAGGACATCGAAGCGATCACCCCGCAGACCCTGATCAACGTGCGCCCCGTCGTCGCCGCGATCAAGGAGTTCTTCGGCACCTCGCAACTGTCGCAGTTCATGGACCAGAACAACCCGCTCGCGGGTCTCACCCACAAGCGCCGCCTGTCGGCGCTCGGTCCGGGTGGTCTGTCCCGTGAGCGCGCCGGGGTGGAGGTGCGAGACGTCCACCCCTCGCACTACGGCCGCATGTGCCCGATCGAGACCCCGGAAGGCCCGAACATCGGCCTGATCGGTTCGCTCGCGTCGTTCGCTCGCATCAACTCCTTCGGTTTCATCGAGACCCCGTACCGTCGCGTCATCGACGGTGTCGTCTCCGAGACCATCGACTACCTCACAGCGAGCGAAGAGGACGAGTACGTGGTGGCCCAGGCCAACGCGCCCCTCACCGCCGACGCCCGCTTCGCCGAGCCGCGAGTGCTCGCGCGTAAGAAGGGTGGGGAGGTCGACCTCTTCCTCATCGACGAGATCGGCTACATGGATGTCTCGCCGCGCCAGATGGTGTCGGTCGCGACCTCTCTCATCCCGTTCCTCGAGCACGACGATGCCAACCGCGCCCTCATGGGTGCGAACATGCAGCGCCAGGCCGTCCCGCTGCTGCGCAGCGAGTCGCCGCTCGTCGGAACCGGCATGGAGGGGTATGCGGCCATCGACGCCGGAGACGTGATCACCGCGGATGCCGCGGGTGTCGTCTCCGAGGTGTCGGCCGACGTCGTCACCATCCAGCTCGACGCCGGAGGAACGCAGGACTACTACCTGCGCAAGTTCAACCGCTCGAACCAGGGCACGTCCTACAACAACCGTGTCATCGTCGGTGCGGGCGACCGCATCGAGGTCGGCCAGGTTCTCGCCGACGGACCCGCGACGGAGAACGGCGAACTCGCCCTCGGAAAGAACCTGCTCGTGGCATTCATGCCGTGGGAGGGCTACAACTTCGAGGACGCGATGATCCTGAGCCAGAACCTGGTGAAGGACGACACCCTCTCTTCGATTCACATCGAGGAGTACGAGGTCGACGCCCGGGACACCAAGCTCGGCAAGGAAGAGATCACCCGCGATCTGCCGAACGTGAGCCCGGAGTTGCTCGCCGACCTTGACGAGCGCGGAATCATCCGCATCGGTGCCGAGGTTCGCCCCGGCGACATCCTGGTCGGAAAGGTCACGCCGAAGGGCGAGACCGAGCTCTCGGCCGAGGAGCGCCTCCTGCGCGCCATCTTCAACGAGAAGAGCCGCGAGGTGCGCGACACCTCGCTCAAGGTTCCTCACGGTGAGGCCGGCACGATCATCGGCGTCAAGGTGTTCGACTCGCAGGACGGTGACGACGAGCTCGGCTCGGGCGTCAACCAGCGCGTCGTCGTGTTCATCGCCCAGAAGCGCAAGATCACCGAGGGCGACAAGCTCGCCGGCCGTCACGGCAACAAGGGCGTCATCTCCAAGATCCTTCCGGTCGAGGACATGCCGTTCCTCGCCGACGGGACCCCGGTCGACATCATCCTGAACCCACTCGGTATCCCCGGACGCATGAACTTCGGCCAGGTGCTCGAGACGCACCTCGGATGGGTTGCCAAGCAGGGCTGGGACATCAAGGGCAACCCGAAGTGGGCGGCCAAGATCTCCGACGAAGCCAAGTCGGCCGCCCCGGGAACCAAGGTCGCCACCCCGGTGTTCGACGGAGCGCTCGAGGCCGAGATCGAGGGGCTCCTCGACTCCACCACCCCGACGCGTGACGGCGATCGCCTCATCGGTTCGTCCGGCAAGGCACAGCTGTTCGACGGCCGGAGCGGCGAGCCGTTCCCGCAGCCGGTCTCGGTCGGCTACATGTACATCCTGAAGCTCCACCACCTCGTCGACGACAAGATCCACGCGCGTTCGACGGGCCCGTACTCGATGATCACGCAGCAGCCGCTGGGTGGTAAGGCTCAGTTCGGTGGACAGCGGTTCGGTGAGATGGAGGTCTGGGCTCTCGAGGCCTACGGCGCCGCTTACGCCCTGCAGGAGCTTCTGACGATCAAGTCGGATGACATCCTCGGGCGGGTCAAGGTGTACGAAGCCATCGTCAAGGGCGAGAACATCCAGGAGCCCGGTATCCCCGAGAGCTTCAAGGTGCTCATCAAGGAGATGCAGTCGCTGTGCCTCAACGTCGAAGTCCTTTCGGCGGACGGCACGGCAGTGAGCCTGCGCGACACGGACGACGAGGTCTTCCGTGCCGCCGAGGAACTCGGCATCAACCTCTCCACGCGCTTCGAGAACTCGTCGATCGACGACATCTAAGCCGTCATCCCCCCTCGACACCCTTTTCAAGAAGTTTTTCTAAAGTAGGAGAAAAATTGCTCGACGTAACAACGTTCGATGAGCTTCGTATCGGCCTCGCGACCGCTGACGACATCCGTCGCTGGTCTCACGGTGAAGTCAAGAAGCCCGAAACGATCAACTACCGCACGCTCAAGCCCGAGAAGGACGGCCTCTTCGGAGAGCAGATCTTCGGACCGAGCCGCGACTGGGAGTGCTCGTGCGGCAAGTACAAGCGGGTGCGCTTCAAGGGAATCGTCTGTGAGCGCTGTGGTGTAGAGGTCACGAAGTCGTCGGTGCGCCGTGAGCGCATGGGTCACATCGAACTCGCCGCCCCGGTCACCCACATCTGGTACTTCAAGGGCGTTCCGTCGCGTCTCGGCTACCTGCTCGACATGGCGCCGAAGGACCTCGAGAAGGTCATCTACTTCGCCGCCTACATGGTGATCTCCGTCGACGAGGAGGGGCGTCACGACGACATGCCCGGCCTCGAGAACGAGATCCGCCTCGAGATCAAGGAGCTGGAGAGCCAGCGCGATGCCCGCATCGCCGATCGCCTGCAGCGCCTCGAGACCGACCTCGCTGCCCTGGAAGAAGAGGGTGCCAAGGCCGACCAGAAGCGTCGCACCAAGGACATCGCCGAGAAGGAGATGGGCCAGGCCCGCAAGTCCTTCGACGAGCAGATCGCCCAGCTCGAGCGCGTGTGGGATGACTTCCGCAGCCTCAAGGTCGGCGACCTCAAGCCCGAGGACGCCGTCTTCCACGACCTCCAGGACCGTTTCGGCGTGTACTTCGAGGCCTACATGGGCGCGGAGGCCATCCAGAAGCGCCTCCAGGCGTTCGACCTCGCCACCGAGAGCGACGACCTGCACGATCAGATCGCCAACGGCAAGGGCCAGAAGAAGATCCGCGCGATCAAGCGACTGCGCGTGGTCAACTCCTTCCTCCAGACCGGCAACTCGCCGGCAGCCATGGTGCTCGAGGTCGTTCCGGTCATCCCGCCGGAACTGCGCCCGATGGTGCAGCTCGACGGCGGTCGCTTCGCGACGAGCGACCTCAACGACCTCTACCGCAGAGTCATCAACCGCAACAACCGCCTTCGTCGCCTGCTGGACCTCGGTGCCCCCGAGATTATTGTCAACAACGAGAAGCGGATGCTGCAGGAGGCCGTCGACGCCCTGTTCGACAACGGTCGCCGTGGTCGCCCCGTCACCGGAACCGGCAACCGCGCGCTGAAGTCCCTGAGCGACATGCTGAAGGGCAAGCAGGGTCGGTTCCGCCAGAACCTGCTCGGAAAGCGCGTCGACTACTCCGGTCGTTCGGTGATCATCGTCGGCCCGCAGCTCAAGCTGCACCAGTGCGGTCTGCCCAAGCAGATGGCACTCGAGCTGTTCAAGCCCTTCGTCATTAAGCGCCTCATCGACCTGAGTCACGCTCAGAACATCAAGAGTGCCAAGCGCATGGTCGAGCGTTCGCGTCCGCAGGTGTGGGATGTGCTCGAGGAGATCATCCGTGAGCGCCCCGTGCTGCTGAACCGCGCGCCGACGCTTCACCGTCTGGGCATCCAGGCGTTCGAGCCTCAGCTCGTGGAGGGCAAGGCTATCCAGCTTCACCCGCTCGTCTGCGCGGCGTTCAACGCCGACTTCGACGGCGACCAGATGGCGGTGCACCTTCCCCTGTCGGTCGAGGCCCAGGCCGAGGCGCGCATCCTGATGCTCGCCTCGAACAACATCCTGAAACCGTCCGACGGTCGCCCGGTGACCCTGCCGACGCAGGACATGATCATCGGTCTTCACCATCTCACCACGCTCAAGGACGGCGTCGTCGGCGAGGGCCGTGCGTTCTCCTCGATCGCCGAGGCGATCCTCGCGCACGACCAGCACACGGTCGACCTCAACGCGAAGGTGCGCATCCGCCTGTCGGATGTCGTCTTCGCCGAGGGGGAGGCGCCGGCCGGCTTCGAGGCGGGAAAGCCCGTGCTCGTGAACACGAGCCTCGGGCGGGCACTGTTCAATGAGACCCTCCCGGCCGACTACCCGTATATCGAGGCCGTCGCCGACAAGGGCCAGCTCTCCGCGATCGTCAACGATCTCGCCGAGCGGTACCCCAAGGTGGAGGTCGCGGCAGCACTCGACCGCATCAAGGACGCCGGGTTCCACTGGGCATCCCGAAGCGGGGTGACCGTTGCGCTCAGCGACGTGCTCACGCCGCCGAACAAGCGTCAGATCATCGAGGGCTACGAGAAGCAGGCCACGAAGGTGCAGACCCAGTTCGAGAAGGGACTCACGACCGACGCCGAGCGTCGCCAGGAGCTCATCGAGATCTGGAACAAGGCCACCGCCGAAGTCGCCAAGGCGATGGAAGACAACATGCCGGCCGACAACACGATCAACCGCATGGTCACCTCTGGGGCCCGCGGCAACTGGATGCAGGTCCGTCAGATCGCCGGTATGCGCGGACTCGTGTCGAACCCGAAGGGTGAGATCATCCCGCGCCCGATCATCTCGAGCTACCGCGAAGGGCTCTCGGTCGCCGAGTACTTCATCGCGACTCACGGTGCGCGCAAGGGGTTGGCCGACACCGCGTTGCGCACGGCGGACTCCGGGTACCTCACCCGTCGTCTCGTGGATGTCTCGCAGGACGTCATCATCCGCGAGGACGACTGCGGCACCAGCAAGGGCCTCGACCTCACGGTCGCGACCGCCGGTGCGGATGGCGTGCTGGTTCCCGACCCCAATGTCGAAAACTCGCTCTACGCCCGCAGCCTCTCCGAGGACGCTGTGGACGCCAAGGGCAACGTGATCGCCCGGGCGGGAGACGACGTCGGAGACGTGCTCATCCAGGAGCTCATCGACAACGGGATCACCCAGGCCAAGGTGCGCTCGGTGCTCACCTGCGAGTCCGCCGTCGGTGTCTGCGCGGCCTGTTACGGTCGCTCGCTCGCCACCGGCAAACTCGTCGACATCGGTGAGGCGGTCGGCATCATCGCGGCCCAGTCGATCGGCGAGCCCGGCACGCAACTCACGATGCGCACCTTCCACACCGGAGGGGTCGCCTCCGCGGATGACATCACTCAGGGTCTTCCGCGCGTCACCGAGCTGTTCGAGGCGCGTACCCCCAAGGGCGCATCCCCGATCGCCGAAGCATCCGGTCGCATCACGATCGAGGACACGGATCGCAGCCGCAAGCTCATCCTGACCCCCGACAACGGTGACGAGCCGATCGCCTACCCGGTGCTCAAGCGTGCGACACTCCTCGTGGAGGATGGCCAGCACGTCGACCTCGGGCAGCAGCTGCACGTCGGTGCGATCGACCCGAAGGAGGTCCTTCGCGTCCGCGGTGTCCGTGCCGTTCAGATCCACCTCGTCAGCGGGGTTCAGGGCGTCTATCGTTCGCAGGGTGTCCCGATCCACGACAAGCACATCGAGGTCATCGTTCGTCAGATGCTCCGTAAGGTGACCGTCGTCGACCACGGTGACACCGGGCTGCTTCCGGGTGAGCTCGTCGACCGCCTCAAGTACAACGAGCTCAACCGCTCCGCGCTCACCGAGGGCAAGAAGACGGCATCCGCCCGCCAGGAGGTGATGGGCATCACCAAGGCGTCGCTCGCGACCGAGTCATGGCTGTCGGCCGCGTCGTTCCAGGAGACCACGCGTGTGCTCACGCAGGCCGCCATGGAGGGCAAGTCCGACCCGTTGATGGGCCTCAAGGAGAACGTGATCATCGGAAAGCTGATCCCCGCGGGGACCGGTCTCCCGAGGTACCGCAACGTCTCCGTCGAAGCCACGGAGGCCGCGAAGGCGGAGCGTTATCCGAACCGCATCTTCACGGACGACTCCACGTTCAGCGAAGCGGACCTCTCGTTCGTCGACTTCGACAGCTTCTCGTCGGACGACTACACGCCGGGCACCTACAACTAGGCAGCGCGTGAACGGCCCGTCACCCCGGTGGCGGGCCGTTCGCCGTTAAGCGTCCCCGCTCGTCACCCGACTCGATCGGGGCGCGGACGCCGAAAGGGCAGCTCGCCACGGTGAGGCTCGTTCGACGGGTGAAGCTCGACTGCCCCCCTATCGCGGGACTGTCGCCGGCCGGTGTGCCGGGCCAAACTTGATAGCCGGGTGGGGTATCCATCCAACGCATGCGCTGCACCCTTTGCCGTCGACTTGGCTGGATGGAACGCGTAGCCAACAGGGGGTTTCATGGCGTCGCTAACCGACATTCTGATCCTTCGTGGGGTCCTGCCGATCGAAACGCTCGACGAGGTTTCGGCCGACGCCGACGACGAAGGCACCCGGCGCCTTGTCGACGAGGGGATCATCACCGACGCACAGTACGCCTCGGCTCGGGCGGCCCAGGCAGGTCTCACCTTCGTCGAACTCACCGACTATCCGGTAGACAACATGGCCGTCGCGCTGGTGAGCGCCGCGATCTGCAAACGGTACACGGTGCTGCCGTTGCAGCTGGTGAACGGGCGGCTGGTGGTGGCCATGGCCGATCCCCGTGACGTCTTTGCTCTCGACGATGTTTCTGCCGCGGCTCGGATGCCGGTCACCGCGGTAGTGGCGACCGAAGCAGATCTTCACACCGCGATCGCCCGGTTTCATCGTGCCGACGGGGAGCTGAATGACCTCACCACTGCGCTCGAAGAGGAGAGCGCCGGAACGGAACTGGCCCGCATTCAGGACGACGATCCGGACGATGAGGCCCCGATCGTGCGCTTCGTGAACCTCCTGGTGAGCCAGGCAATCCAGGATCGCGCTTCCGACATCCACATCGAGCCGGCCGAGCACGACCTTCGCGTGAGGTACCGGATCGACGGCGTCCTTCATGAGATGCAACGGGCACCGAAGAACATCCAGAACGGCGTTATCTCGCGGCTCAAGATCATGAGCGAGATCGACATAGCGGAGCGCCGCAAACCGCAGGACGGACGAATGTCGGTCAAGCACGCCGGTCGCAAGATCGACCTGCGTGTCGCCACCCTCCCCACGGTGTGGGGCGAAAAAGTGGTCATGCGAATCCTCGACAACTCCAGTTCCAACATGGCCCTCAGCGGCCTCAATCTGTTGGAACGAAACTTCGAGGTCTATCGACAGTCGTATACCAAGCCGTACGGGATGATCCTCGTCACCGGTCCGACCGGATCGGGAAAGTCTACGACCCTGTACACGACCCTGCACACCGTGGCGAGGCCCGAAATAAATGTCATCACCGTGGAGGATCCGGTGGAGTATCGAATGGCCGGCATCAACCAGGTGCAGGTGAACGTGAAGGCAGGACTCACCTTTGCGAGCGCTCTCCGTTCCATTCTGCGGTCCGACCCCGATGTCGTTCTTCTCGGAGAGATCCGTGACCATGAGACGGCCCAGATAGCCATCGAGGCGTCGCTCACCGGTCACCTCGTGCTTTCGACCCTTCACACGAACGATGCTCCGAGCGCGATCACCCGTCTGACCGAAATGGACATCGAGCCCTTCCTGGTCGGGTCCGCCCTGGATTGCGTGGTGGCTCAACGACTCGCGCGTCGCCTGTGCGAACGGTGCCGGGAGCCGTATCAGCCCGAGCGCGGTTACCTTCAAGCGATGCGGTTCGAATTCGATCCGCAACGACAAACTCCCGTCCTTCACCGGCCGGTCGGCTGCTCGAGTTGCTCCAACACCGGGTACCGCGGGCGAATCGCCATCCATGAAATCATGCAGGTGACCGAGGAGATCGAACGTCACGCGGTGGCCCGGTCGGCCAGCGCGGAGATTTCCCGCACCGCACAGGAGCAGGGCATGCTGACGCTGCGGCAGGACGGATGGGCGAAGGTGCAGCTCGGACTCACGTCGATCGAGGAACTTTTGAGGGTCGTCGCCTAGGAGGCGGCGACCGGTGCGGGGGCCCGTCAACGATGAATTTTCTACAACTACCCGGGGGGAATGTATGAACCAGACAGACCATGAATCGTCGATCGAAACGGAGGGGCTCCGCCCACGCATCCGGGCTTTTGCCGACGACGAAGAACCGGGTGGCCCGCCGACTCTCGCGCCCCAATCGGCAAGTTATCCAGACCCTGACTCCGGGTATGCCGCACCCATCGCCATGTTGAGCTATGTGGATGCACCGGCACCGTCTGTGTCCGGGACCCCCTCGTTCTCGCCCTCCCCGCCGCCGACCTTTTCTCCCGCGTGGGAGGCGGAGCAGCCGGAGGAGCCACAGTTTCTGACCGCCCCAACGCCTCCGCCGTTGACGACGGAACCTCCGATTTCCATCGCCACCTCGGTACCCCGCAGTTTTTCCGAACCCGCCGGCGGACCGAACTCGAGCCAGCCGTCCGCCTACGCGCCCCCCACGACAATGTTCGCCACGACGGTGTTCGCCAGCCCGGTCGTCGAAGCCTCCGCCTCAACCTCCGCATCAACCAGCGCATCAACCACCGCATCAACCACCGCATCAACCTCCGCATCAACCACCGCGCCGAAGCCGTTCTTCGTTCCTGGGCCGGGCTTCCCAGCCGACCCACCCTCGATCGAGGAAATCGAATGGACGCCCACGGTCTCCCCGTCCCAGCCGGGGGCGACGGTTCCCCACGCGCACACTCGAGACGACGAGCCCGAGGAAGACGCCGGGTTCTGGTCGGTGGACGACGACTCCGGCGATGTCAATCCGCAAGCCTCGCTGGCCTCTGCCGACCGTGAGCTGGTGGCGGCGTTGCAGGAAGTGCTGCTCGCCGGCGCATCCGACCTTCACGTCACCGTCAACGCGCCTCCCATGATCCGGGTCGATGGTGGACTTCGTCCCATTGCGGATTCGTCCGTGTGGGACCGCCCGCGAGTATCCGCCGCGCTCCGGAGCATCCTGAACCCTCTGCAGCGAGAGAACTTCGAGCGAGAGCTCGAGTTGGATTTCGCGTACACCATTTCGGCCAACGCCCGGTTCCGAGTGAACATCTACCAGCAACGCGGGTCGATGGGGGCGGCCTTCCGGCTCATCCCCACCGAGATCAAGCCTCTCGCCGAGCTGGGGGTTCCCGATGCCGTCTCGCGTTTCGCCAGCCTGGCCCGCGGCCTCGTTCTCGTCACCGGCCCGACGGGGTCGGGGAAGTCGACGACCCTTGCCGCGCTGGTCGACCTCGTCAACCGGACTCGGGCGGACCACATCGTCACGGTCGAGGATCCGATCGAATTCCTGCACAAGAATCACCGATCGCTGGTCAACCAGCGTGAGGTGGGCCCCGACACCCACAGCTTCGGAGCGGCTCTCAAGCACGTGCTTCGACAGGACCCGGATGTCATTCTGATCGGCGAATTGCGCGACCTTGAGACCATTTCGGTGGCTCTCACCGCCGCCGAGACCGGCCACCTCGTCTTCGCGACCCTCCACACGCAGGATGCCGCGCAAACCATCGACCGCGTCATCGACGTGTTCCCGCCTCACCAGCAGGGGCAGGTGCGCTCGCAGCTCGCCGCGGTGCTCCAGGGTGTGGTGTGCCAGACACTCGTGAAGCGCGCAAGTGGAAAGGGGCGGGTTGTGGCAACCGAGGTGTTGGTGATGACGCCGGCGGTGGCGAACCTCATCCGCGAGGGCAAGACCTACCAGATCCCCTCCGCACTGCAGGCCGGTCGCGAACTGGGGATGTACACCATGGACCAGCATCTCGCCGAGCTCGTTGACGTGGGGCAGATCACCCACCAGGCGGCCATGGAGAAGGCCCATGATGCCGACGGGATCAAGAGACTCATTCATCGGGTGGACTCCGGTTCCGGGGGTGCCGGAAACACCATGGCGTCGTCGGGTATCGACTTCGGTGACGGCACCTCACCGCAGGGACAACGCTGATGGCCGCCACCGCCACCTACGCCTACAAGGGGCGAGACGCCGACGGCAAGATGGTCAAGGGTCGCATCGACGCGGCGAGCGAGGGCACGGTCGCTGCCCGGCTGCGCACGATGGGTGTCGCACCGATTTCGATCGAGGAGTCGACGGGTGGCTCGGGGCTCAATCGTGATCTCAACCTGGAGATCTTCAAGAAGCAGGTGAGTCTGAAGGACCTGGCGATCATGAGCCGGCAGATGGCGACCATGATCAGTTCCGGACTCTCGTTGCTTCGCACGCTGTCGATCCTCACCGACCAGACGGAGAGCAAGGAGCTCGCCAAGGCGCTCACGGCGCTCACCAAGGATGTCGAGACGGGCGTGGCGCTCTCCGACGGCATGATCAAGCATCCGACGGTCTTCCCCCCCCTGATGATCAACCTCGTTCGGGCGGGCGAGACCGGCGGATTCCTCGAGGACGCTCTCGACACGGTGGCCAAGAACTTCGAGAGCGAGGTCAAGCTGCGGGGCACCATCAAGTCCGCGCTGTCCTACCCCGTGATCATCCTGATAATGGCGGCGGTCGCGGTCGTCGCGATGCTCGTGTTCATCGTCCCCGTGTTCAAGAAGTTGTTCGAAGGGTTGGGCGGCACCCTGCCCCTGCCGACCCAGATGCTCGTCTGGCTGTCGGCGATCATGACCTGGCTCGCACCGGTGCTGATCGTCGCCGGGGTCGCGTTCTCGATCTGGTGGCGCAAGAACAAGCACACCGAGCGCGTGCGCCGGGTGGTCGATCCGATCAAGCTGAAACTGCCCGTGTTCGGGCCGCTGTTCAAGAAGATCGCCGTCGCCCGCTTCAGTCGAAACTTTTCGAGCATGATGGCGGCCGGAGTGCCGATTCTGCAGATCCTGCAGATCGTGGGGGATACCTCGGGCAACTGGGTCATGGAGCAGGCACTGCTCAAGGTGGCCGAGTCGGTGCGCCAGGGCAAGTCGGTGGCCGAACCGCTGTCGAAGGAGTCGGTGTTTCCGACCATGGTGACGCAGATGATCTCGGTCGGGGAGGACGCCGGCGCCCTCGAACAGATGCTCGGAAAGATCGCCGACTTCTACGACGACGAGGTCCAATCCACGACGGAGCAGCTCACCGCCATGATCGAGCCGCTCATGATCGCGTTCCTCGGTGTGGTGGTCGGCGGCATGATCGTCGCCCTCTACCTGCCGATCTTCAACATCTTCACCCTGATCAAGTAGCGTTCGCCCCTCCAACTGGGGGCGGGGAAATCCCCGATGTGCCCCCTTTGCGGGATTACGGGCCCGGGGTGGGTGCACCACGATGTTCAGCGGGGGTCAATAAAAATGGGGGCCCTGTCCGCACACGTACACACACAACAGACAGGAACACAATGCTTATCCGAATTAACCGCGCACTCGCCGCAAAGCGGGCCGCGCTCAAGAGCGACGAGGGCTTCACCCTCATCGAGCTCCTCGTGGTCGTCATCATCATCGGCATCCTCGCCGCGATCGCCATCCCGGTCTACCTCGGCATCCAGA
>JANMBI010000102.1:0-13918 GCA_031360325.1 Frigoribacterium sp.
CTGTTACCCCGACACAAACCCCAGAAGGGTCGCACAGTGTGCGGCCCTTCTGCGTCGGGCCTCTCGTCTGCCTCTCGTCTGCCGAGGTGCCCGGAATGGTCACTATCCCGGCAGGAATAGCGGCCATTCCGGGCACCTCATGTCAATGGCCATTCCGAGCTGCGGTGCTGCGCGACTATGGCAGGAACATCCGCGTCCATAGTTCGCACAGGTATTCGCCGAACTGATTGGCATTCCATCCGCGGCCGGAGGTGAACTGCGTGTAATGTGCGGCACCCGCGGTTGCCCAGACGACGTCCGCAATGAACTGGTTTGAGAGCCCGGCGCGGAGGTCGCCTGAGGCTCGCAAATCTGCGGCGAAGAGGAGCATGTTGGATGCTCGGCGCGACGCGATCTCGTCGTCTAGCGCGGCGCAGCCGGGGTCGGAGCTGGCGGCATCGCGCAAGGCCATGAAAACCGGTGCGGTGCGCGGGCTCATCAAGGCGACCGCTTCGGCGTAAACGCGGATCTTCGCGATCGCGCCATCAGCCGCACGCACCGTCGCGACGTAGTCGCGCTCGTCTGCCGGAATCGCGCGGTCGGTGCCGGAGATGGCGGATTCCACCACCGCTCGCAACAGCACCGGCTTGCGCCCGACTGTCGCGTAGAGGGTGTCTGCCGAAACGCCGGCGGCCCTGGCAACCTCGGCCACTGAGGTGGCGGCGTACCCCGCTGTAGTGAACAGGTTCCACGCCGCCTCAAGTACCAGATGGCGTGTCGTCGCTGCCTGTTCGGTACGGAGCGGCGAGTGATAGCGACGGGGTGTCTTGACAGGGTTCGTCATGAGGTTCACAGTAGTGCATATTCATCCGAAAACAGTTCGGATGAATCAAAGGAGTAGGTAAAATGGTCTACGCATTCATTCAGGACGTTCCCGTCACCGAAGCCCAGTATCGGCGAATCACAGAAAGTCTCGGACCCGACCCACTCGAGGGACTGCTGATGCACCTGTGCGTTCGGCGCGACGACGGCGGGCTTCGCTTTCTCGACGCCTGGGAATCCATCGACAGCTGCGCTCGCGCCTTCGATAATCGCATCCATGCCGTTGTCGATGAGGTGTTCTCCGGCACACGCCCGAGCCTCGAGCCCGAAGTAAAGACGCTTGAGGTGCTGGACATCCGGGGCACCCTGATCACGGGAACGGCGGCGAACTGATGGTCGCGCTCGCACCCGAGGCCCGCCTTTGCGCGGTGACACGCCCACGGATGCTGACCGCAGCGATACGGACGGCGGTGGTCTCGAGCGGGCTGCTGGCTGGCGCCCTCGTCGCCGTGCTGCTCGCGGATATCACCCTGCAGGGCAATCCGACGGGCTACATCGCCTTTCACCAAGCCACAACCGTGCTTTACACGGCGACGTTGCCGCCCCTCGGTGCGGTGATGGCGATCTCCATCATGGTGAGCCTGGTGAAGGGGCGGGGTGTGCCCGGCATCCGCTGGCTGCTCATCACCGCCCTCGCGTGCGGCGTCGTTGGCATGCTCGTCACTGTGGTGGTGCACTTTCCCCTCAATGCGACGATCATGACCTGGCCGGTCGGAGTTGTTCCCGCCGATTTCGTTTCGGTGGCGGCTCGGTGGGTGGCGGCGCATCTGGTGCGCACAGTGATCACCATGATTGCTTTCGTCCTGGGGATGATCGCGCTGGAAAGGGTGACTCGTGCGAGACCTCGATCGGCTCTCGCCTCTCGGTTGCACTCGAACTAGATCGGGCCTTACAGGATCACGTCAGGGATGGTGCCGCTGTGACCTGCTCGCTGGGTAAAGCGCTGCGGTTCTTCGGTCGTGAGCTGCAGCTCGATCGTGTGCCACTCCGTGTTGTCCAGGGTAAAGAAAGCGTAGTGGGAATGAGCGGTGGCTGGGCAGCTCTCCGCGGGGTTCCCAAGTGACTCGGCATCGGCACGCGTAACCGTTCCATGGACTGTCTGTATGTTTGTCGCGCTGGACGTCCCCTTACCGTGTCGCCGAGGTAAAGCGACCGGCCGGATTCAGCGCTAGCGCCAAGAAGGGTGTCCGTGCAGGCGGCTCGACTCATTCTCCGGCTGGGGAGTCAGCTTGAGAACGCCGAATTCGCCGAGCCAGCCAGATCCGAAGAATTAGAGTGCCTGTGAGGATGACGCCGCATATCGTGATCGGCCAACCAAAGACGTCGCCGGTCAAGATGGCGTCGATGCCAAACAACAGCATGGCAGCGGTCACCACGCCCTGGAAGACCAGGTACCCGGTACTCAGGGTTCTCATGGGTTGAGATTAGTGCCCAGGGAGCACGAGGCGCCGGTGACCTTCCCCTTTGGCACAGTGTCGGCACGCTCGGTGCTTGGGGCGTAGCGCCCCTGGCTCAGGGTGCTCGAGAGAAAGGGCCGAAGTCGCCGCCCGCGGGCGCCGTGAGGTAGTCCGACCCCACGTTCTCGATAACGCATCCCGTCTGTTCGAGACGGTCTCGGAGCGACTGACGCCTGCGACTTGTGTTGTCGATCGCGACGTAGTGACGACCGTCCATGTCGCTCCACAGCTCACTGGTACCGTACTTGACGAGGATCGTCCGAGTCGGAAGTCGTCCTATCGCTAGCCCCGCCTCGAAGATGACATTTGGCCGGGCTTGCAGACGCCGGGTCGAGGTGCCGAGCTCTGGGTGCAGGGCGGCCCACTCATCGGGGGTGATGAGCGCGACGATCGCCTGAGCTCGTGTGAAGGCGAGGTCGATTGCGGCTCCCGTGAACGGGCTGCCCTCCCCAGACTCGTTGACAATGGTCTCGAATTCCAGCGGCTGGAGGTGGAGGGACCGGAGAAACGTGAACATCGCGGTTCTGGCGGCTTCGTCCTGCCCGTAGATCACGACGACCCGCTTGCGAGCATTGGGCGTCGGCGGTGTGAGCATTCCCGACGGCAGGGGAAGTTGATCCGCCGGGGCTTGGGGAGTGGTGCCCGTCATGGAGGTGCTTCCGTCGGGCATTTCGTAGCCATCGGAGGTGCGTCGAACGTCGAGGCGTTGAAGTACCTTCGTGTTCAGGTTCGCGAACGTCTCGCCTTCCATTCCGTGGTCAGCACCGGCGGTCTCGACGCACAGGTGGTTGAGCAGGTCGATCACGTAGCGATCAGTGTCTTGTTCATCGTCGAAGATGTGCTTGATGATCGCGGACGTGCGGGTCGCCTTGTTGCCCTCGGTGCTGATCCCGAACGTCATCTCATAGACGCTCAAGTCCCCGTGAGACATACCGTCGTCGAGCGCCATCGCCAGGTACCGGGGGTCGGCTCGCTGGAATACTTGAGAGGGCATGCGTAGAGCGTAGAAGACACCCTCATCTTCTCGCCGACGCCAGCCCGCACCATTACTGGTGAAGCGTTGTAGCGGCAGAGCTACAAACAGTTCGGTCTGAAGCTCGGCGACAAGGGCCCTGTAGCGTTGCTCAAGGAAGCGAGTACGAGCTGCTGCACGACCGGGTCGTTGGGTGTCTGGTCGTGCTCGATCGGGTCGAGCGGGCAGAAGTTCTGGATCACAACATTTGTTACTTGATTTGCCGGCCCCGCCAGGGCCTGGCTCGTGTAGGGGGTGACAATCTCATCGTGTGTCGTGGCGATGGTCGTGTAGTACACGTGACCCTGGATGTCGCCTCCCGCATTGAGTCTGGTAAGGAACGCGGAACCAGCACTCTGCTCAGAGGCCGCCGCGTTGACGGCGCCTAGGCGCGGGGGCGAGTTAGGGGCGCCGGGGATGGGCACGATGGATGCGGTGCCGTCCCCACCGGTGGACACGCCGGGCACGTAGCTCAGCGGGTTTGGCATGAACGTGGTGCCATGGTTCGACGGGGCGATGCCGACCAGGGCATGCACCGTCTTTGTACCGCCGAGGAACTTGATGTAGTACCGCGGCATCATGCCTCCCTGGCTGTGCCCGACAAGGTCTACCTGTTTCGCTCCGGTCGCGCGCAGTACGGTCTTCACGAATTTGCCGAGCTGTGCGGCCGAATCTTCGATCGGCCCGGAGGCCGGCACGCCGTCCACCGCGCCGTAGTCCAGCGAGAAGACGCAGCAACCCGCGTTCTTCAAGATCGGTGACATCACAGCCCAATTTTTGAACATGGACTCGTATGTGCCGGGGACCAGGATCACAGGGTAACGGTGCAAGGCAGAGGGCTTGCAGGAGAAATCATTGGATCCGGGCGGGTTCACGTTGGTGGTGGCGGCGAATGCCGGGCTCGCAACCAACGTCAGCGCAAGTGTGGCCACGGCAACGGTCGCGAACAAAGATCGCGGTCTGTGCAAGTGCATGAGGTCTCCGGTCGTCATTGTCCTAAAGAAGGGCCCGGAAGTGACCCCCAGCCAGGTCGCCCATGCCCGACTGGGAGCAACTAGACCACGGCCCACTGGGAGACACCTGCGTTTGGGGAAACCTACAGACCATACACGGAACTCAAACTGGTGAGTCGACTCGTCGACCGCGCTTGAATGGCCCCAGGTCTATTGGAACTGCCGCCGGTTTGGTCAACGAGTCAACTGAACTCGGGGCGGTTCGACCGGGCCGGCCAGACCGTGACGGTTCGGGATCTGCGCACGGGGAGCCAGCGCGAGGAACGCTACGACGACCTCATCCTCGCCGGGGCGCGGTGACGACGCCCGCGGGCGCGATTGCGGCGGCGGGGATCGAGGAGTCGCCGGCGCTCGGAGCCTCGGTCGTGGGACTCTTCGACCCGACCATCGGGATTGGTGGGGTGGAGTGAGCGTCACCCCGCCGACGCCGGACGATCGGCCCGCGTCATCTCCACCCATTCGCACTGTCATGCCACCTACTCTCCGGGCGCCGGGCAGATGCACCTCAAGCTTCTCGTGGATGCCGCGTCGAATGCGATCCTCGGCGCACCGGCCATCGGCGGGGCGGGTGTCGACGAGCGCATCGACGTGCTGGCGACGGCAATCCTCGGGTCGGCCCCGCATCGCCGGGAACCGGCATACGCACCGCGATACGGTTCGGCGAAGGACGTGATCAATCGGCCGGGCGATGTCGCCGACAGTCTGGCCGCCGGCACCCCGGAGAATGTGCCGTGGCATGGACTCGACTCCGCGCTGGGTGCCGGCGAGGTTCTCGTCGAGGTCGGTTCCCCGGCCGAGTTCGCGTCCGGGAACATCCCGGGCCCCCGCAACGTTCCCCTTGACGACCTGCGGATGCGGCTCGGCGAACCTCCGGCCCCGCCCCCTCATCGTGCATGGTCAGGTCGGGCAGCGTGGCCACACGGCCGCGCTGATGCTCCATCAGCGAGGATCCGCCGTGCGGAGTCACGGCGGCGGGTACCCGACCTTGACCGAAAGAACCTCCGCGGTCGACCGGGCCGAGAAGCACTGTGAACACGGGAGAGTGGCGTAATGGCATCGAGTGCATCCAGCACAGTCAGCGAACAGGAGGCTGCGCAGAAGAAGATCCTCAACCGGCTGAAGCGTGCGCAGGGGCAGTTGGCCGCGGTGGTCGCCGCCGTCGAACGCGGGGGAAGCTGCACCGAGGTGGTGACCCAGCTTGCGGCGGTATCGAGTGCACTCGACCGTGCGGGGTTCGCGATCGTCTCTAGTGCTATGCGGCAGTGCATCAGCGGGGGAGACGACGAGAACACGCTCACTGTCGACGAGTTGGAGAGGCTTTTCCTCACGCTCGCATGACCTCCACCGGAGCGGCGACGGTACGGATTCGGCGGCGTCGGATCGTGCGCCATCGTCGCCGGGCGGAAGCCTCGGAGGCATCGGAAGCCTCGGAGGCGTCGGAGGCATCGGCGCGACCCGCTCGCTCGCTCGCGAACCTGGTCGCCTGGGCAATCGTCCGGATGGCGCGGGACCGCCATCTTCGAATCGGAGATCCCACGCGGTTGGAGTTGAACGGCGGCTCGCATCCGAAGGGAGACCCGCGATCAGCGGGGGGCACGCCCCGCGATGCGCGTGCCGCCGATCTCCGCACGGCCGGGTCGATAGGTGCCCGTCTGGTCAGGGCCGGCATCCGCCTCCCGGTAGATCGCCGGAATGGGGCCGGTCATTTCGACTGTTTGCGGTCCCTGCTCGCGTGACTCCAGATGTGAGGCGACGAGCGCCGCGAGATCTTCGAGGTTCGTCACCTCTTCTTCGGTGGCCGGTCGAGGGGTGAAGTCGAGCACCGACAGGGTGCCGACGGTCTCTCCGTCCGCTCGCTTTATCGGGACCCCCACATAGAAGCGCAGACCGAGCGGACCGGTGACCAGATGGCTGTCCTTCGATCGCGGATCGATGCGACCATCCTCGATGATGACCGGTTCGGCCTGCGGGATGGTCGCCGTGGTGAGATCGACGGTGCGCGCAATCTCCTCCACCTCCGGCCCGTAGTGCGACTTGAACCAGGTGCGACCGCGGTCAACCACGCTCACGATCGAGATGGGCGCGGAGAACAGGCGGGCGGCCATGGCCGTGACCCGGTGGAGCGCCTCGTCCTGAACCGTGTCGAGGTTGCCGGGGCGGCCGGAGTCCGGGTGCGGGTCGGAGGGATAGAAGATCTCCCCCTCTTCCTCCTTGTGCCGGCCGCTCTGCGAGGCGACGATTTGACCGAGCAGGGAGACGAGCTCGCGGCCGACCGGACGGTCGGCGGGGTCTCGAGAGGTCATGGCAAGCAACAGCTCCCGCCAGGGGCGCGGCAGATAGCCGGGGATGGCCGGGTCCCGGGTGAGCCGGGCGATGGCAGACTCCACCATCGATCCCGGGAATTCGATCGAACGGGTGAAGCACTGCAGCAGGACGAGCCCGAGCGAGTACACATCGCTCGCGGGAGTGAGCGGTTGACCGGAGACCTGTTCGGGGCTGAGGTACGCCGCCGTTCCGGTCGTCTCGCCCACCGCGGTCATCCGTTCGATATCGTCCGAGAGGGCGATACCGAAGTCGGTCAGTTTTGCGCGGGCGCGGAGGGAATCGTTGCCGTAGTCGACCAGAAGGATGTTAGACGGCTTGATGTCTCGATGGATCACGGTGCGGCCGTGGATGTATTCGAGCGCCTCGGCCATGTCGTAGCCGATTTCGGCGACATGTCGGGAGGAGATCGGAGACTGCTGGATGCGCTCGTGCAGGTTGAGGCCGGAGACGAGCGCCATCACCAGGTAACGGCGTCGGCGTCCGAGGTCGTCCTGAGCCACGCCGGCATCGTAGAGGTTCACCACGCCGTGGTGATCGAGGCTAGCGAGGACGGCGAGCTCACTCTCCTGTCGGCCCGGATCGTCGGTGCCGGCGTTGAAAAGCTTCACCGCGACGGCACGACCGAGTGCCTCATCGGTCGCCTGGTAGACGGTCGCCATGCCGCCGAATCCGATAGCGAATTCGATACGGTAGCGTTCTCCGAGCAGCCGACCGGCCAGGTCCCCTGCTGTTGGAACGTCCATTGCCTCACTCTCCTCGCTCAGTCTATGGAGGAGTTCGGAGCGACACGCGTCTGTACGCAGGGCTTGACAGTCGGATGGATTTCGGTATGCCGTGGGAAGCGCGGGACCTTCGGCCCTTGCCCCTGACCGATCGAGGCCGGATCCTGGTCGAGGACGGTCGGATCGTCCCGGCCGCTCCAGCTTCATTCGACGAGAGGGCGGGCCTATGCACCGCGACGCGCATCGACGGCTACCCCCGGGGAGGCCCTCGTGGCCGCCGGGCGCCGCTATCCCGTCGTGGTCGCCACGCTGGTGGTCGGTCTGGCGGGGATGGCCTCCGGATTGGCCGGCGCGGAGGACGTCACCGGCGGGCTGTTCAGCGGTTTCGCGGTTCTTATCGCGGCGATCGAGGTGACCCGGATGGCGAAACTGCTTCGGCGCGGAGTCGTCGGCATCGACATCCTTGCGGTGGTGGCCATCGTGTCGACCGTTCTCGTCGGCGAGTGTGTGGCGAGCCTCTTCATCGTGCTCATGGTCGCCGGCGGTGCCGCCCTCGAGGACTTCGCCAAGGGACGAACACGGCGCGAGCATGCCGGTCGCTCTCCTGCCCGGCGATCGTGTGCTGAGCGGATCGGTCAACGGGGTCACCACGACCCTGATCACCGCCACCGCCGTGGCCAAGGACAGCCCGTTCCGGGCCATCGTGGCGCTGGTCGAATCCGCCGCGAGTCATCGGGCCCCGGTGGTGCGGCTCGCCGACCGCTATGCCGTTCCGTTCGCGGTGCTCTCCCTGCCGATCGGCGGCCCGGCCTTGGCCGTCTCGGCGGATGCGGTGCGCTTCGCCGACGTGCTGGTGCTCGTGACGCGCTGCCCCTGGTTCTCGCTGCACCGGTGGCGTTCCTCGGCGGGGAGTTCGCGATCTACGTCGCCATCGACGGACGGTTCGCGGGAACGGTCGGGGGAACCGACCCGGTGCGTGACAGCGCCAGCGCCACGATCGTCGCCCTCCAGAAGCTTGGTGTGCGGCACACCCGCATGCTCACCGGGGATGCCCCCGCCACCGCGGCTCGGATTGCCGGAGAGGGCGGCATTTCCGAATTCACCGACGACTGCCTGCCCGTGGACAAGGTCGAGGCCGTCCGGGCGATCCCCGAGCGCCCGTGCTCATGGTGGGCGACGGGGTCAACGATGCGCCGGTGCTCGCAGCGGCGGATGTCGACATCGCGATGGGCGCGCGCGGAGCGACGGCGGCGAGCGAGTCTGCTGCCGCGGCGATCCTCCTCGACGACGTCTCCCTGGTCGCGCCGACCGTTGCCGCGACAGCGCCCCGAAACCCGACCCTCTTCCCCGTGTCCGCAACGAATTCGAAGGAGCACCATCATGACCGACACCGGCCCGCATTCCACAGTCGCCGACCCGATCCCGCCCGGCGGCATCGTCGTCGGCCATGACGGCTCGCGAGACTCCGATCATGCGCTCGAGGTTGCGCTCGATTTCGCCGAAAGAGTGAAGGCGGAGGTCCTGATCGTGCGTGCGTGGAGCATCGATACGGCCCCGCACGGCGCTCTCTACGATCACGGGTACGTCTCGTCCTTCGATCAGGTCACCGCGATCGTGCGAGACGCCCTCGAACGGGATGCGGCCCCCACCATCGCCCGTCATCCCACGGTGGACGTGCACTATTGGGCGGCGCTCGCTCACCCGGCGCAGCTGCTCACCGAGATATCCCAGTCGGCCCTCATGCTCGTTGTGAGCCCGCGCGGCAAGGGAGCGCTCGCCGGACTGCTGCTCGGCTCGGTCAGCAGCCAGTGCGTTCAACTCGCCCGCTGTCCCGTCCTTGTCGTCCCGGCACCACGAGCTGGAGTACCGTCAGGACGGTGAAATCGAAAGCCGACCTGTTCATTCTCGCGATGGATCATCGCGACTCTCTGCTGCGCGAGGTGTACGGCATCCACGGCGACCCGACGGCCGATGAGGTCGCCCTCGTCTCGGCGCACAAGGCACTGATCTTCGACGGTCTGCGGCGCGCGATCGACGAGGGAGTGGATGCCTCCCGCGTCGGTGTGCTCGTGGACGAACGGTACGGCGCCGCCGTCGCCGTTCGCGCACGGGAGGCGGGCGTCGACCTCGCCATGCCCATCGAGAAGAGCGGCGAGCCGCTCTTTCTCCTGGAGTACGGCACCTTCGGCGATGGGCAGTGGATGCGGCACGTGGAGGAGTTCGGCCCATCCCAGGTGAAGGTGCTCGTGCGGGACAACCCCGGCGCCTCATCGAATCGGGTGCTGCAGATGGATCGGCTCGTCACGGTCTCGAACGCCCTCCGGTCCGCCGGTCGCACCCTTCTGATCGAGCTCCTGGTGCCCGCGACGCCGACGCAGCTCGAGTCCGTCGGGTCGGATCCGCTGCGCTATGACCGGGAGTTGCGCGCCGGGCTCACGGTGGGGGTGATCGAGGAGATGCAGTCCGAAGGCATCGAACCGGACATCTGGAAGGTCGAGGGTCCGGAGAGTGACGAGGATGCTCGTGCCGTGGTTCTCGCGGCGCGGCGGGGCTCGCGTGCCGACGTCACCTGCATTGTGCTCGGCCGGGATGCGCCGACCGACCGACTCGATCACTGGCTGGAGGTGGCATCCGCTGTCGAGGGATTTCGCGGCTTCGCGATCGGGCGCAGCATCTGGCAGCGGCCGCTCGAGGATCTGCTGGCCGGTGCCCTCACGGAGCCGGAACTGGTGGAGCGGGTGGCGGACAGCTTCACCAGCTTCGTGGCAGCGTGGAAGCGTTGACGATGCGACCGTGCGGCTAGTTTCCCCTGGTGCAGGTGGCCTGGTCGGCACTCTGTCCGGTGATCGTGGACGGAAGGGCGACCGCGGTCGGGGCGGGAGTCGCCGCGGCCGATCCAGTGGCGGAGGGGGTGGGGACCGCCGTGGGCGCGGGCGTGGCGGCGGCGTTGGGGTTGGCTTCCGCCGCCCGACCGAGCGTGCCGAGAGCGATCGGTTCGTTCGCCTTGAGTGCGGCCATCAGCGACGCGGCCGGAGCCAGAAGGGGCACCACCCGGTTCGGGTTCGCCGGGTCGGATCCGACGGGGTACTGCAGGAACACGATCTTGTTCAGGCTGATCCCCTTGAGAGCGAGAGCGATCGACACCAGCGTGCTCGGATTCGTGAGGGTGTCGGACAGGTGCATGTTCGACAGGGCCGCGTTGGCGAGCTTGTACAACGTGATCGGGTTGCCGAGCACCCCTTCTCCCGTGATCTTGCGGGTGAGGGCCGAGAGGAAGACCTGTTGATTGCTGATGCGGCCGAGGTCGCTGCCGTCGCCGACGCCGTGTCGGCTTCGGAGGAACGAGAGGGCGACGTCACCGACGAGAGTCTGCTGGCCGGCGGGGAGGTCGAGCTGGGGATCGGTGTACTTGTCTTTGACGGGCGTCGCGAGACAGACCGTGACGCCGCCCACCGCGGTCGACATTGCGCTCACCCCGTTGAAGGTGATCACCCCCGCGTAGGGGATCGTGAACCCGGTCATCTTCTCGACCGTCTGTACCGTGCACGACAGGCCACGGGAAAGAGTGGAATTGAACATCGCCAGCGAGATGCTCTTGCCGCAGAGCGGTATCGAGACCAGGTCGCGCGGAAAACTGATCACCGTGGCGCTGGTGTGGTCCGCCGACACGTGCAGCAGCATTGTGACGTCGTTGTTGCCGATGCCGGAGCTTCCCGCCAGCTGGTCCTTGGTCTGGTAGCCCGCCTGGCCCGTTCTCGTGTCGGAGCCCGCGAGAAGCAGGTTGATCTCGCCCGCGATCGGTCCGACCGTAGGCGTCACCGGCGCCTTTGCTCCGGGAAGGTGGGTGAGGTGGATGCCCTGTGGGATGTTCGAGACCGTGCCGTACACCGCAACTGCCGCGACGGCCCCGCTGCTGACCGCGACCACGGCGACCATGGCGGCAACGACCTTGGCGATGGTGGCAAGGGGGCGTGTCGAGCCGAGTCGTCCATGGCGCACGGGTGCCAGGGTGGCAGAACGAGCAGTGCGTGACTCCGCGCTACGACGACCCATGAACCCTCTCCCCGTGCTGCCGCGACTACGGCACCTCAAAGAACCTAGCCCACGACACCTCCATAGACCCTGAATGGGGCTGGTAATTCCGAAAATCGGGAGTACGGGCGCAGGTTTCCCGTGCGTCTTTCCTGCGATGAGACGCTCAGGGGGTGTGGTGGGGGCGGGTGCCGATCACCACCGTCGAGTAGAGCTCGGCGGAGTGTTCGATGGTCGAGACGAGGCCCGTTGACTCGAAAATCGCCGCGGTCACCGGAGCCTGATCCTCGCTCGCCTCCACGAACACGTGGCCTCCCGCCACCAGCCAGCCTGAGGCCTCGGCGGCGACCCGGCGCTGCACTGCGAGGCCGTCGTCACCGCCGTCGTGCGCCAGGGGAGCCTCGTGCAGCCGAGCCTCCGGGGGCATCAGGGCGAGGGCATCCGTCGGCACATACGGGGTGTTGGCGACGAGGAGGTCGACGCGCCCCCGGAGCTCTCGGGGGAGACCGTCGAACAGGTCGCTTTCGAACACCCGGGAGGGGCGAAGATTTCGTCGGGCGCTCGCGACGGCCGCCGGATCGATGTCGGCCGCGAACAGATCGATGCCGGGGAGGCGTGCCGCGATTGCGGCACCGATGGCGCCGGACCCGCAGCAGAGGTCGAGAACCACGGAATTCGCGGCACCGCGAGCGACGGCCCGCTCCACCAGAAAGGCCGTGCGACGCCGCGGCACGAAGACTCCGGAGTCCACGAAGATTCGCAGCCCGCAGAACTCGGCCCAACCGAGGATGTGCTCGAGCGGCAGCCCCGAAACCCGCCGGTCGACCAGCCGCCTCAACTCTGCAGGGGAGGAGGCCGCCTCGATGAGGAGCGCGGCCTCCTCCTCGGCGAAGACGCAACCCGCCGCGCGCAATTCGGCGACTATCGAAGCCAGCATCCCCTCATGGTATATATCCGCATCCGGATCCTGTCGCGGTGCCGAGTGCGCGTCCCTCGGCTTCCACCACCGTCAACGGCTCTTCAGCTCACGGTGGCGCGCCCGTTTCTGAATCGTGGGCTCGTCCGTCATTGGCCGCCTTCGTGGTGTCGTGTGCGTTGCGTTCGCTCTCACCGGGAGCCGGTGGTGGTCGGTATCGCTCGACGGCATTCGGGCAATGAACCTCGGTCTTGCCGCAGAATCCCGTGCCGCGATGGGATGACAGTGCGCAGACGGTCTCCGGTCCCGGCGATCCGGACCGCGGCCGCGACCCGCTTCGCGCCGAGCCGCTCACCAGACTCTCAGAATTCCCGACCGGGTCCGACGCCCTGCCCATCGACGGTGCGGTGGCCACCGGCTACGGTCGGTTCGCCGCAGACGTCACGACGAAGGGAACGTCTTCCGGCCGGCATTGCTGGCAGGGGACACGTGCTCAGGCGCCGGCAGCGACGCGGACGAGCATCTTTCCGGTGTTCTCTCCCCGCATGAGGCGCAACCAGGCGTCGAAGGCGTGCTCCACGCCATCCACGATGGTTTCATCGGTGACGAATTCGCCCGACGAGACGAGGGGACCGATTTCGCGAAGGAACTCCGCCGCATGGTGGCGATAGCTCGGGATGGTGAAACCCTTCAGGGTGAGTCCTTTGGAGATCATCATCGCCAGATTCCGCGGTCCCGGCTGGGGTTGTTCGGCGTTGTAGGTGCTGATGGCCCCGCAGAGGGCCGCCCGTCCCCCGTCGTTGAAGGCGAAGATAGCGGCCTCCAGGTGGTCGCCACCCACGTTATCGAAGTACACGTCGATGCCGTCGGGGGCCGCCTCGCGCAGCATCCGCGACACCTTTCCGTTCCGGTAGTTGAGGGCAGCGTCGAAGCCGTAGCGGCTCGTGAGCGCGGCGACCTTCTCGTCGGTGCCCGCACTGCCGACCACCCGCCCCGCGCCGCGCAGCCGGGCGATCTGGCCCACCGCGGAGCCGACCGCGCCGGCCGCCCCGGAGACGAACACGGTGTCGCCCGGCTTCATCTCGGCGATCACGAGAAGTCCCACCCAGGCGGTGAGTCCGGTCAGGCCGAGCGAACTCAGATAGACGGATGGCGCAAGCCCCGGCACTTCGTCACGCGCGGTGAAACCGCTCGCGTCCCCCTGCGCGACATCCCGCCAACCCTGGAAATGCTGCACGAGTTGCCCGACCGCCAGATCGGGAGAGCGGGACTCGATGACGCGACCGACCGCGTCCGCGTCCATCGCCCGGTCGAGCTGGTACGGAGGCACATAGGACTTCACATCGTTCATGCGTCCGCGCATGTACGGATCGACCGAGATGAAGAGGTTCTGCACTCGCACCTCGTTGTCGGTGAGGGGGGGCAGGTCGACGGTGACGAATCGCACGTCGTCGGGGGTCGGCCATCCGGTGGGACGGCGGGCGAGGTGCCACTGGCGGCTGGACGAGGGTGAAGTCATGGAATGCTCCTGTGGGCTGCCGCGGTTCGTCGCGGCTTCTCCAGCGTAGCCAATCGCGCTA
>JANMBI010000151.1:0-3747 GCA_031360325.1 Frigoribacterium sp.
GCCGACGAGTTCTCCCTCAATCCCGGCACCAGCCTTCATCACGTTCGCACCCTGCTTGCCACCGGGTTCCTCGCCCCGGAACCGGAGCGTCGGGGGAGACGGGGGGCACGGGAGATCCCCTATCGCGCGACCCGCCGCTCCTGGGACACCCCGGTGCCCGGGATCGGCCCGATTCTGGTGAGGACGTTCCTCGACGAGATCCAGGGGATCGCACCGGAGGACCTCGAGGTCGCCCGGCTCGGCGTCATGCTCGATTCTGTCGGGGAACGCGAACTCCATGACCGGCTCAATGCGGTCTTGATCGAGTTCAAGGACCGGCCGCCGGATGCTCACGGCCGTCCGATCTCCATCATGATCGCGACCCATCCGGAACAGAGGCGCGCGTCCGACTCGGGGTGATCGAACCCGGACGGGGGCGCACGCTCCGGTTCGGCCGCAGCATCCTCGGCCGTTCCGGGGGCTCCGACAGCCCCCGGTGCCCTCCCGGGGCTCTCGGTGCGCTCCGGCGGCGCGAACCGCTGGGAACTGGGGCGGCGGGCTGGCTAGAATCGTGGTGTGGTGTCGCTCGCCCTCGTCTCTCACGTCTCTCCGAGTCTGAATCGGCCGCTCGGCGCCCGGAACGAGTGACGACGGTGCTCGACCATCGACTCCATTCGCGAGAGCTCACCGAGTTCGGCTCTTCCGGCGTGTCGCTGCAGCTCTTCCGAACGGGCGCTTCGGAGCCACCGGATGCTTTCGGTGTGGCGCGAATCGGCGGCGGTGGGAGCATCGGGCGCCACGAGGCGGTCGGGTGGCAGGTCTTTGCCGTGCTCGACGGCATCGTGGAGGTAACGGCGGGGGTCGGTGAGACCCGGATCCTCGGGCCGGGCGAGGCGGTGCAATTCGAGCCAGGTGAATCCCACGAATCGATCGCACTGGTCGAATCCCTCGTCGCGATCACCGAGTCGAAACAGCGTATTCCCGAGGAGGATTAGCCGCGCCGCGGAGCGCGCCCGGGTGTCGAGCCTCGTGGCCAGTTCCGCGCGGCAGCTCAGCGCGGCAGTTCGTACCCCTCCGCGGTGGACCCGACGATGAGGCCGTCGGCGAGCAGTCCCGCAAGCGAGCGGGCGCGCTGAGTCTCATCCGTCCACACCGATTCGAGCTCCGCGGCCCGCACCGGGATGTCCGACGCACGCAACTCGGCGAGGATGAGGCCGCGAACCTGGCGATCCGAGCCGATGAACGGCTTCTGCGCCGCCTTGCGCACCCCGGCAGGCGGTGGATACCCCGCGGCTCGCCAGGCGCAGAGGTCCGAGATCGGACAGCTGTCGCACCGCGGAGACCGGGCGGCACAGATGATCGCTCCGAGTTCCATCGCCGCCGCGTTGAACAGCCGGGCCCGTTGGGGGTCGACCGGCAACAGCGCATCCATGGCGGCGAGATCCCTCTTCGACGACTGTGGGCCGGATTCGGCACGCCCGTCGATCGCCCGGGAGATCACCCGCCGAACGTTCGTGTCGACCACCGGATGCCGCCCTCCATAGGCGAACACCGCCACGGCACGTGCCGTGTAGTCGCCGACGCCGGGCAGAGCCAACAGTTCCTCGACCAGCGACGGCACCACACCGCCATGATCTGCGGTGATGGCGACGGCCGCGGCGTGCAGGTACAGTGCCCGACGCGGGTAGCCGAGGCGGCTCCACGCCCGCACCGCCTCTCCGGAGGGAGCCGAGGCCAGAGCGGCGGGATCGGGCCAGCGCCGCAACCACTCCTCGAGGTGCGGGACCACCCGCGCGACCGGAGTCTGTTGAAGCATGAACTCGCTCACGAGAGTGCCCCAGGCGGAAAACCCGGGTCGGCGCCACGGCAGATCCCGGGCGTTGGCCGGATACCAGGCGTTCACGGCCTCGGAGATGCTCACCCAACCACTCTACGAAACAGGGCATGAAAACCCGACCGCCCGGGTGGCGCCTCGGCGTAGGCTTGCGCCCATGGCCCGATGGCAGCCCGAAAAGAAGCTTCTGCTCGACTCGCTCGCCGCCGAGATCGTCGGGCTATTCCCCGGTGGACGAGTCGTCGTGGCGATCGATGGAATCGATGGCGCCGGCACGACCCACTTCGCGGATGATCTCGCCGCGGCGCTCACCGCCATCCCCCGCTCCGTCTTCCGGGCATCCATCGACGACTTCCACCGATCGACGGCCGAGCGCCACGCCCGCGGCGCGGATTCAGCCGAGGGCTACTATTTCGACTCCTTCGACTACTCCACTTTTCGCCGCGTCCTGCTTGAGCCGTTCCGACTGGGCGGAAGCACCGCTTTCGTCACCGCCGCTTTCGACCGCCGACGTGATCTCCCGGTGCAGGCGAAGTGGCGCACCGGCCCGAAGGACGCGATCCTCGTACTCGACGGCCGCTTTCTCAACCGTCCTGAGCTTGCCGGGCTCTGGAATTACTCCGTCTGGCTCGACGTACCGCGCGAGATCGCCGAGCACCGCATGCTGGAGCGCGATGGTCCGGCGGAGAACGCCGAACGCTACCGCGGCGGCCAGGAACTCTATCTCGCCGAAGCGGGCCCGGCCACCGCGGCGTCGTGCACGGTCGACAACCGGGACTTCGAGCGTCCACGCCGGGTCTGAGCCGAGCGAAGCCGGAGTGCGGCGCTATCGACCGACCAACCGCCGCATCCGCGTGACGACGATGGCGGCCGGGATGAACTCTCCGCTCTGTTCCACCTCGTGCACCATCCGCACGAGCTGTTCACTCGCCGGAGTGGGCACACCTCCGTCGGCACCGCGGCGCACAACGGCTCCGTTGAGGTAGTCGATCTCGGTCGGCTGGCCGCGCCGGATGCTCTGAAGGGTCGACCCCGGATTGGGTCGCGATCCCATGCGATGTTTCATCAGCAGCGGGAGCAGCTGCCCGAGCCTGGCCGGCAGGCGATCGAAGGCGGTGAGAAGGCGGTCCGAGAGCCCCTGGAGGGAGGCGAATTCGATGCCGCTCGCCCGCGCGACACGCACCGCCTCCCGCATGGTCTCCGTCATGATCGCTCGAAGCCGCCGGTCGCCGATCACCTCCTGCACGCTCAGTCCGGTGATCGCTGACAGTCCATTGACATGGTTGACGATCAGCTTCGTCCACTGGGCGCCTTCGAAGTTGTCGGTGAGCTCCACGGGCATTACCGCCCCGAGGATCTTCGACGCGTAGAGCGCCGGGAGCATCGGCCCGCCGAGGAACGTCGGGCCGGTCGTCGTGACCGTGATCACGCCGGGGGAGAGGTAGGAGGCCGCGTAGACGGCAAGCGCGCCAACGATGTCGGATCGCGGAGCCGCTCGCCGGGCCGCCGTGATCGCTTCGAGGCCGTTCTGCACGACCACGACGGGGATGCCGACGAGCATCTCCGCATTCGCGCGGAGAGCGGACTCGGCATCCTGGGCCTTCGTGGTGAGGAGCGCGAGGTCGGGGCACACGGTGAGGGCATCGACCGCATCAACACGCACCGTGAAGTCGCCCCAACCGCCGCTGAGTCGCACGCCGTTCTCAGCGATGGCGGCGAGTTGCTCACCGCGGGCGACGACCTGAACCTCGTGGCCCGCCCGCGCAAGCAGGGCGGCGACGGTGCCGCCGATTGCCCCGGCACCGATCACCGCTACCCTCATCCCCCGAGTCTAGGCTCGGCCGATCGTGCTCACTGGACCGCGGGGCGCGAATCGCAGAACCGCTCCGCGAGTGGCATGCTGAACCCTACGATGATCGAACCGCGAATGACAG
>JANMBI010000193.1:0-9408 GCA_031360325.1 Frigoribacterium sp.
TCACCACCGGGTTCCTCGACCCCGGCTACCGTCGCTTCATCACGCGCCGCCTGCGTGAGATCTTCGGCTTCGAGGGCAGCCCGATCAACGTGAACATGCGAGTGCGAGAGCGCCGCAAGCGCACCTGACGGGCCACGGCGGCGGATCGGGCGAGTCTGGCGGCCCCGCCCACCGCCAGCGGTCATCATCGCAGCGTCCCGAGGGGTGGAGAGATGTGAACTTGACCCCCGGCTGGCGAGTCAGCGCCTCCCGCCGCCGATCCGTACCCGTTTCCGATCGTCGGCTCGGCTCACGCCCTGCCCGTGCCGTTCCCGCGGTGAGCCATCCCGCCGCGGGCATAACTCCTGCTGAGGTTTTCTCTTCGAGGTGCGGACATTGCGATTGCACTGACGTTCTCGGGTGCGCCCCGTCGCGCCCCCAACCAGAAGGAGTTGTGCAACGGCCGCACCAATGCCGGCGTTGACCTCACCGTGGCTATGGTCGTCCGCAGCGCGTTGAGCTCGGGGGATGCCTCAGTTGATCGCCGCGTGCGTGGTGGGCGGGCTCCGGCCGGATGCCGGCACCGTGGGTATCACCGCGATCGACAAGCGCCCCGTGGTCGGTGCCGTCAAGGTCGGTCGACTCGGCCTCTATGCCGACGTGCAGGCCGACCGCAAAAACCACGGCGGCGAGGACAAGGCCGTGTACGCCTATGCCGAGGAGGATGCCGGATTCTGGTCGGCTCAGCTCGGTCGCGACCTCCCTCCCGGCTGGTTCGGCGAAAATCTGCGGATCGCCGGCCTCGACGTGTCCAACTCCCGCGTCGGGGAGCGTTGGCGCATCGGAAGTTCCGTCGAGGTGGAGGTGACCATGCCGCGCTCGCCCTGTGCCACCTTCGCCCGCTGGGTCGGGGGAGCGGATGAGCGGGGCTGGGTCAAGCGCTTCGGCACCGAGGGCCGTCTCGGCGCCTATCTCCGCGTCATCCGCACCGGGCTCGTCTCGGCGGGCGACGAGATCGAGGTGGTGTCGTCGCCAGCCGGAGCGCCCACCATCCTCGAGGTCTTCCGTTCCTGAGCCCCTCGGCCGTTCGAGCGGCTCGCTCTGCCGCGCTAAGATAATCAGGTTGTCTTCGACGGGTTCGCCGTCGATCGGCATCGGGCTGTAGCGCAGCTTGGTAGCGCACCTGACTGGGGGTCAGGGGGTCGCAGGTTCAAATCCTGTCAGCCCGACAATAGGGCTTGTTCTAAGAACTGTTCTAAGAACTGCCTGAAAACGAAACGCTCCCGAGGGTACTCAGGAGCGTTTCGTGTTTTCTGGAGCGGAATCGATCGTGGCGAACGGGTTGGATCAGTTCTCGACGCGAGTTGTTCGTTAACTGCCGATCGCGCCCGTTTCGGGGCGCGTCGTATCGTTCTGTGGGCGGTGGGAGTTGCCCTCTCGGGCGGTCTTGCGGGTGGGTTGGGGGCCCAGGTTCGTAGCGGGGAGTTGAGCTTGCCGTGAAGTTGAAGTGTGAGGACAGATTCCTTCGCGGTGGTCTTTACGTAGGCGTTATCCCAGAGGCTGTCGCGGCGGCGGTCGGGTGTTTCGGCGGGCGCCTTGCCTCTCTTGGCTGCGGCTTCTGCTGCTTCTTCCTCGTCGAGCACGGTGGCAATCTTTCGCAGGTTGAAGTTCGTCAGGAGGATTGTGATGAAGACCTGAGCGGCTCCGAATCCGCGCACTCGGCGGCGGGTGGCCTCTTCGATGTCTTCTGTGCCTGGGTCCTTGAAGCCGGCGTTGAGGGATTCGATGCTGTTGCGGGCGTGCTTGTGGAAGCGGTCCCATTCGTTGCTGCGGTAGGCGAAGCCTTGCTTTCCTCGGATGCTGTCTTCGAGGTCGAGGGACAGCGAGTGGTGTTGGCAGATTTCGGGAAGGAAGTCGAGTTTCGGGGCGTCTTCCTCGTCGACTCTCGGTCGTGGCTGGTCGGCGATCTTGGGGAGGGCTTTGCCCGCCTTGTCCATGAGTAGCTCGAAGATGGGGCAGGTCACTGTGGGGCTGTTGCCGCGGGCCGGGCAGCTCACCGGCTGGCGGCCTTTCGCGTCGGGCTTTTCTTTCTCGTGCACTTGGAAGGCTCGTCGTTCTCCGCGGCGCACCTGGAAGACGTGCTCGTCGATCGTGCCGGCGGCGACGTCTTTGGTCGCATTCTTCAGGTCTGTGGGCATTCCTGGGCAGAAGCGGCCGTCTTCGATGAACTCGACACCGCCTTTGCCGCGTTGAACGCCGAGCCGGTCGGCACGATAGTCGGTGGAGGCAGTCCAGCCGAGGGCCTCCGCGGGGAGGTGCAGGAGTTCCGGTCGTGCGTTTTCCCAGTATTGTTTGTCGGCGTCTCCCAGCCCTGGTGGCAGGCCCATGCCGAGTGCGGCCCGCATAAGCTCGACGGCTTCCTCGGAGACGCCAACGTTCGGCATCCTCATTGTCGCGGCGACGGCGATCTTCGGGAATCGCACCTGCTCGGGGTTCTCCGAATCGACTCGGACGCCGATGTTGATCATCCAGCCCCACTTGAGGCTGTTTTGGTATTTCTTGTTGTCTTCCGGACCTGCCCGCTGACGTCCGGCGACGAACTGGTCTTCAGCTCGAAGGGAACGCGGTCCTGGATACGGGCGCGGAAAGTTGCCTCGTCGATCCGATCGTTGAGGGAATCCTTCGATGCGTCCTCGAGCGCCGGCTCGCGACTTTACTCGAGCGGGCCAAGACTCTCCTGGGCCGCCATCGATCGGTGCACTGAGTTCGCGTTTCGAGGCGGAGTGGGGGCAATTCTCGTCCCGTTCCTACAAGTACACCGAATTTCGGGTGTGCCCCGCATGCGGGTCTGACGGGCGGGTAGGTGGGGAGGAGGTCGTGGAAAGCCACGTCGAGTACTCGGCGTCCTTTAGCAGCGACCCGGAAGACTTGTTCTACGATCCACCGTCGATCACCCTTGATATCGCACCCGACTCGTTCAGGTGCCCGACGTGTCATCAAGATCTGGACAAGCCGGAACTCCTGGGGGAGGCAAGCCTCGACGACCTTTTCCAGGCAGAGGGCGACCCCGAAGATTTCGAAGACGGGCCGGAATACGAAAACGAATGATCTAGTGTCTCGTAACCTATCGGCCACCGATGCGATAACTTCCTCGGGTGGCGGTCGACCGGTCGCCGACTCGAGCTACAGCAGCCGCGCCACGTTCCCGCCGAGAACGCCGGCGATATCCGCGGCCGAGAAGCCCGCCCTGTCGAGCGCGTCGATCAGGAGCGGGATGCTCTGCGGCCCCTCGTAGCCCTCGAGCAGTGCGGGCACGCCGTTCATGTCGGTGCCGATGCACAGGTGTTCAGGCCCGACGAGGTCGGCAATGTGCACCGTGTGGCGGGCGAAGTCGTCAGGGGTCTCCATGCCGTGGCCGCGGTAGAGCATGAGCCCGATCGCGCCGCCGGTCGCGGCGATCGCCGTGAGCGTGGCATCCGGAAGGTACCGCGGGAAGTCGGCGAGCGCGCGGGCGCCCGTGTGGGATGCGATCACGGGTCGTGTCGTGCGCGAGCAGATCCCGTCGATCGTCTCCGGGTCGGCGTGAGCCACGTCGATGAGAATGCCGCGCTCGTTGAGCGTGTCCACGAGCCGGCCGCCGAGTTCGGTGAGCCCGCGCGCGCGACCGGCGGCGACCTCCTCACCCGCGTCCGCGCCGCGGAAGTTCATGCAGATCGTGCCGAACGGGCTGTCCGCGAAGTGCATGATCCCCAGCACCCGCACGCCGAGATCGTAGATCACGTCGACCCGGCCCAGATCTTCAGCGAGCGTGTCGCCGCCCTCGATCCCCAGAATGACCGCCGTGCGGCCTCGTTCGACGGCCGCTTCGATCTCGGCGCGCGTCGTCGCGAGCTCGCACCCCGAAGCGATGGCCTCCGATCGGATCAGTTCCAGCTGACGCAAGACCGCGCGCCACGGCGACACCGGCCAGGCGAAGCGGGTGACAAGCCTGTCTCCGACCGCCGTGGCTACGAGCGCGTCGACTCCGGCCGCCCGCAGCGCCCCGAATCCGACGTCGGTTGGCCAGTTCGGCGCGATGAGGTGGTGGATGGCGTTGAACGGGCCCGGTAGCAGGTGCGAACCATGGGCGTGGGTGTCGATGACGAGCTGCCCCGTCGAGGGCGCGGACTGCGATTCGTTCACGGTGCTGCGGAACCTCCGGTGCGCCGGTCGCGACGGTGCGCCCGGACACAACCGACGATACCCGAGCAGCGGCTAGCCTCCCGCATCCAGAGCTCAGCGCGAGGTGACAGTCGACCGAGTCACCCGGCGGCCGGGGGCTATCGAGGCGCGAGCCCTGGGTACGCATGTCCTCCGGCCAAGCGAGACTGATCCCGAGACGACCGCTCAGAAGAGTCTGGAAGTCCCGAAGAATTCTCTCCGTCCGGTACACCGCTTCCGGCGGGACGCGCTCCTCGGCGCAGAAGGCGGCGGGTGCGCCGACCGCTTCACCGACGGACCACTCGACCGGGTGCAGCCGGTATGCGCCATTGGTGATGTGCGTCGTACCAATGTTCTTGTTTGCCGCGAGGAGGTTGTCGATGCCCTGTGGAATCAGCGCGCCAAGTGCAATCTGAAACGGGTAACAGTCGATGTCGAAGTAGGTGCGACCGGAGGTGCTCGGGTGCAGGTCGATGCGGTAGTGGCCGACGCCGACGGCATCCGATTGAGAGGAGGTCCCGCATGGCGACCAACGATCAACTCAAGGCGCTCGTCAAGCGCCACGCCGACGGTGACGATCCTCAATTTTACGCGGTAGCGATGCAGGTCGCGGCCAAGAGGCTTTCGCAGTCTCTCAAGTACGCTGGGGATGCGCCCGCGACGCGTGTGCGCCGGAGAGGTTTATCGAGTCGTGGCCGTGTGGTCGGTTGAGTACGAGGGCGACGCGTTCGAGCGTTTTCTGTTCTCGTTGCCGGCCTACGAGCAGGCTGTCCTGGTGGCGGCGGTTGAGCATGTTCTTCAGGTATACGGGATTGACATTTGCTCAGGTAAATCGGGTAAGCCGATGGGGAGGGGCTGTACGAATTCCGGATACGTAAGTCTCTTCGCACCATCCTTGCAAGCGCAGGCCTTGATCCGCCAGACGACGCGGGCGCGGATGAGAGCGTGCTGCTCCGCGTTGTCTGCACGTTCCACGGGGACAAGATCGTGTTGCTCTACCACGGCTACAACAAGAAGACCGACCCTTCAGCGAAGCGTCAGCAGCGCGAGATCGCGAAAACTCGCAACATCCACGAGCGCTGGAAACGGCAACGCAACACTTGACCGCGTATGTGTTCTGGCACATAATGGCGAGGGAGAGGAAGTCATGATGGCAAAGAACTTCACCGAACTTGCGGACCGCGCGAAGGCGGAATGGTCCGACGACACTCGACGTGTGTACGAGGCAGCGTCTTCAGATTTCGCGGCCGAGGTAAACGAGAGAGCCGAGCTCGGTGCCGTGCTTGCGACCGCGCGCAAGGCCCGATCCCTTACTCAGCCGGCACTGTCCGCGCTGACGGGCATTCAACAGGCTGAGATCAGCCGCATTGAGCGCGGCGCTGGGAACCCGACCGCAGCGACGCTCCTACGTCTGGCCGACGCGCTCGGCCAGAAGCTCACACTCGTCCCAACGAGCCGCTGACTCGGAGGATGCGGCGAGCTTCTGGTTCGCGGCCGTGAAGAATCCTTGCCTGGCCGGAGCCTGTTCGCTGTCTGAACCCCTCGACTCGGTCAAGCGACCGACCTCTAGAAGTAGGGCTTCGGGTAAGAACAACGATCTCTGGAGTCCCCCTGGGCGCCCTTCCCAGGCAGCGGAGTAGGGGGACCAAAACCGTGCGAAGCATGCATCTCCGCACCATATACACGGGTCGGAGTGAGTTCGCCAACGACTGAGTGCTAAGCCGACCTCTTATCGGCTTCTATCGCCGAAGGCGCATCTGTCGTGCTTCGAACGCACAGATTGTCGCGCTTTGCTTCTGGTTGAGGTCCGCGGCGACATCGCAAACTAGTGGACCGCCGATTCGATCGAGCATGGATACGGTTGCCCAACCGGCGGCAACCCGTGCCTGTGCAGGGCGCGGCTGTTCGCGCTGGCCTGAGCGGCCGCCACCACCCAGGACGGCCCGGTCAAAAGGAGAGGTCGGTCAGTTCCTCGTGCTGCTGTCGTCGAGCATGTTCGTCACCAGCTGGATGATTGTTTCTTTCTCCTCCGGCTTACTCATTGCCGTCATGAGCGTGATCGCTGCCAGGGCATTCGAGGAGACGACGTCTTCGCCGCTGTCGCGCTGCAATGCGCTGTTCATGCTGAGGTAGTAGGTGAACAAGGCGGCGGCGCTGCGTTTGTTCCCGTCGGAGAACGGGTGGTCCTTCACGACGAAGTAGAGCAGGTGAGCTGCTTTCTCCTGAACGCTCGGGTACAGGTCCTGACCGGCGAAGGTCTGCTCCACCGCGCCGAGAATGCCGCGGAACGAGTCGTTGCGCTCCACGCCGAACATCACGTCTTTCGGGAACTGTCGGCCGACCTCGTCGACAACGGCGCGTGCGACCTCGTAATCAAGCCGGACGGTTGGCTCGGTGCCGGGTGGAGTCGTGAGAGTGCCGTGGTCGTACTCGTTGAGAAGTTCGAGGGCTGGGGTGTAACGGTTCAGGATCTCGGCGATACCGGCCACTTCCGCGTTGCCGGAACGCTTCAACATCCGCACAACGGCGCCTAGTTCACGAAGCCGGGCCTCGTTCGTCGCGACCCCAGCGAAGACGTATCGTTTCAGCACGTCATTTGCCCATCGCCTGTAACGGATGCCGTCAGGCGACTTCACCCGGTATCCGATCGAAAGCACCATGTCGAGGTTGTAGTGCTCGACCTGGTAGACCTTGCCGTCCGCGGCAGTTATCGCAAATTTTGCGACAACTGATTCATCGGCAAGTTCTTCACGTCGCGCGTTCGCTACGTGCTTGCCGATGGTCTTCACGTCGCGGCCGAACAGCTCGCCGATCTGCTGTCTGGTGAGCCAGACCGTGTCGCCGTCTGTGCGGACATCCAACCTAACGGAGCCATCCGAAGACTGGTAGATCTCGACTTCGCCCACAGCGTCTCCGTTCACTGCAGTCGGCTGCATCCCTGTACTGGTCATGGTACTTCCCTGCGCGGCACGGCTGACCGGAGGCATCCGGTGCAGTTTCTGCAAGAGTTCGATTCGGCGACTGACCGGGTCCGACGGTGGAGGGTGAGGTGTGACGTGTGACATGCGGGGTGGGCGCGACGCAGCTGTCGTATGCCGCTCCACTCATTCGGCACCGTTCGCCGGACCGCCGGTCTCCGCGAACTGGGGCCGTAGCGTTGCAGGCAACCGGGGCGCTTCGGGTAGGTGGGTCTACGAGCCGCTGATTTCGAAATGAAGCTCGACACGCCGAACCTAACTTCCTGGGCCTTGGGTCCTCGGCTGTGGTCCGCCGGTCTCATCTGACGGTGCCCGTGATGCGGGCTTTCCCAGTGGGGCGACGCTGGGGTGGGTGTGTGTCGGTGTATGCGTTGTGCCACTCGCACTGGGGCTGACGGAGTGTTCGCGCAGCACATTCGACTCGCTCTTGTCCAGCCCCGCGCCCGGGTCTACAGTGTGAGACGCCAGAAGTACCTCGTTCACCGCTGCCCCGGAGGCGCGTCGTGACCCAGTGGGATGATCTGCCGGATTCCGCCAAGAACGGCGGGGCCCTTTCGGTACTGGAGGACGCTCTCAAGGCGGGCGGCGCGAACGGTCCAACAACCGACGGCGACTGGAAGGTCTGGGCCAAGACCTACCGCGCCGACAGCCTGCTGACGCTCGGCGGATTCGGCGGTATCCCCGGCGGCGGAACGCCCCTCGAGTTTCGCGACCCGAACCTCACGATCGAGATCGGGCTGCACCAAACCTCGGGCACCGATGACGGCGGCTGGCGCGTCGTCCTGACGAGCCCCGTCGTGGCGGTGCACCTGCCGTTCCTCAGCCCCGCCAAATACGACGAGCCCAACGCCCGGCTGTTGCCCGACCCCAGCATCGACCATGTGTCGATGGTCGTCGGTGGGCTGAAACTGAGGCTCATGCAGCTGTCGGGGCAGTCCGTGCAGTTCGACTTCCTCTCCGCGTCCACCACCGGCAACCCTGTCGACAAGATCTACGACCTCGTCCGCATGGAGCCGCCTTACGCGACCGTCGGCCCCGAAGCGACCGTGGGCATCGGGTTCCGTGCCGCCGTCCTCGACCTGAGTTCGGAAGCCGGCCCATCGGGGCTCCCCGCCGGCGCACGGGCGATGCCCAACGCGTGGCAGGGTTTCTACCTGCCCGAGGTGCGGGTGTTCGTGCAGCCGCCCGGGCTCGAGGACCTCTACGTCACCGCGGCCGCGCGGGACCTTTACATCGGCGTCGGCGCTAGCGCCGGGCTCACCGCGATCTTCGAGGCCGAAGTGGTCAACATCGCCGAGCTCACCGTCTCGGCACACGTTCTGACGAAGGCGGGGAAGTACATCCCGGTCACTATCGCCGACCCGACCGCCGACCCCGCCCACGGCACCGCCACCGTGCCCGCCGACGCGACGCTGTTCGTCGACACCCACGGCGGGTCAGGCTCGAACACGGTCACGATCGCCCCCGACAACGCGTCGATCGTGATGGGGACCCGCGGGAACATCACCACCGACGCCGACGGCACCACCATCCAGGCCACGGTCGCGGATGCCGCGGCTGGCATCACCAAGCACCTCACCGTCACGACCACCCTCGACACATCCGCGGCCGGCGGCGGAGGCGGCGGGGTCACCGCGCTCTCGATCACGCCGACAAGCACTCTCGTGCCGTATCGGATGGTCGCCGACTCGCTCGATCCGGCCGTCGTGCGACTCGAACCGGCACCACCCGTGACCGCGACGATCGCGTGGACGAGCTCGACGGTGCCGATCACCGGCGAAAGCGACAAGTCGTCGGTGACGCTCGATGTCTCGGCGCTCACCCCGACGCATCCGCTCTCCAGCCAGCTCGTGGCCACCGTCAGCGGAGGCTCCGCTGTGGTGAGCGACTGCTACTTCGTCTTCGACCACCCCAAGCCAGCCGAGCTCGCCACGCCCACCTGGGCGCGCAACCCCGACAACACCCGCGATCGGAAGTCGCCCGCGCGCGACCAGCACGCGCCATCCCGCAGCTACATCGATGCGGCGACCGACCTCGCCAGCTACCTCGACCACGACACCGAACTGACCGTCGACGGGTACGCGTCGTACGAGAACGAGCAGACCCAGTCCAACCACGACCTCAGCGAGCGCCGCCTGCAGGTGGCGCTCGCCATCCTGCATGACGCCGGGTTCAGCAAGGCGAAGGCGGGCACGGCGTTCGGGGCGGCCAACGCGCACGCGGGCACGAACCCCCGCACCGACACCACGCC
>JANMBI010000205.1:0-1894 GCA_031360325.1 Frigoribacterium sp.
GCGTGCTTGACGAAGTCGGCGAAAGGCACCTGGTAGCCGGGGGCGAGCGGGATGTCCGTGCCCGAGACGAGTCCACCGGTCGAGATGTCGAAGAAGTCTGCTCCGGCTTCCCGGGACCAATCGGCGACCGTCGCCGTCTCTTCCCTGGTCCACCCGCCCTCCGCCCAGTCGGTGGCCGAAAAGCGCACGAAGAGCGGGGTGTCGCCGCCGACCTCCGCCCGCACGGCTTCGACGACCAGCAGCAGCAGGCGGGCCCGGTTCTCGAGGCTGCCGCCGTACTCGTCGGTGCGGAGGTTCGACAGCGGCGAAAGGAACTGGTGGAAGAGGTAGCCGTGCGCCGCGTGGAGCTCAAGGACGTCGAATCCGGCGTCGACGGAACGCCGTGCGGCAGCGGCGAAGTCTGCGACGATCGCCTCGATCCCCGAACGGTCAAGCTCGGCGGGAACGTCGTAGTCGCTGAACGCCACCGCGGAGGGAGCGAGCGCAACCCAGCCTCCGGCGGAGATCGGAACCGTGCCGTGTTCGCGAGCCCAGGGGCGCCAGGTCGATGCCTTACGTCCCGCGTGAGAAAGCTGGACGCCGGCGACGGCACCCTGGGAGTGGATGAAGCGGACGATCCGTGCCCAGGCGTCCCGCTGTTCGACGGTATAGATCCCGGTGTCTTCGGGGGAGATCCGTCCCTCGGCGCTCACCGCGGTCGCCTCGGTCATCACGAGGCCCGCGCCGCCGCGTGCGAAGGCTCCGAGGTGTACGAGGTGCCAGTCCGTCGGCACTCCGTCGTGCCTCTCCACCGAGTACTCGCACATGGGAGCCACCCAGATCCGGTTTCGCATGGTCACCGCGCGCACCGTGTAGGGAGTGAAGAGGGCCGGGATCGTCATGGTCACCTATCTGCGAGGTCGAGGAGGAAGCGGCGCAACTCTGTGGGGCCGACGTAGTGGTGGCCGACGGAGCCGAGTGACACCGCGCCGGCGACATTGACCGGCCTGTTGTCAATGAAGATCATTTCGGCGCAGGTTATTCCGAGTTCCGCGGCCACTTCCCGATAGATGGCGGCGTCCGGCTTGAGCGCCAGCATCTCGGCGCTCACGAACATCCGCTCGAAGTATCGGGCGATGGGCGAGTAGCGGAAGGGGCTCGCGAAGTCGAAGCCCGCGTTCGACAGAAGGGCGATGCGGGTGCCTCCCGCGTGCAGGTCCGCGATCACCTCGAAGACCGCCGGGTCGATGCTGATCCAGCCGGTGAAGTCGGTGGCCCAGAGCTCGTGGATGCGGGCCTCGCTCCAGTCGGCGCCGGTGTCGGCCGCCACGAGCATCCAGTATTCCCGGATGCCGGTGGTGCCGCGGTCGAGACCGTCACGGTGCGCATCGTATGCCCTCCAGAACGGCTCGGGAGCGACGCCGGCGAGTGCCTCGAGGGCGGCGCGGGTCGAAGCGCTCGGCGAGAGCGAGATCACTTCGCCGTAGTCGAAAACCACCACGCGTCCGGAAATCCCGATCGGGGCGCCCGTCGTGGGATCCCGGTGAGAGCGGCGGGGAACAGAGCGGTCCTTGGTCGTGCGGTCTTCGGTCACGCGATCCAAACTATCGTGAACCCATGCCTTCCTATCGCGACTGGACTCCCGCTGCCGCCGCCGGCTACATCGCTGTGCCGACGCCCGATGACGACAAGTACTCCCGAGGTGTTCTCGGCGTCGTCACCGGATCGGCCTCCTACCCGGGGGCCGCCGTGCTCGGTGTGGAGGCCGCCCTGCACACGGGCGTCGGGATGGTGCGCTATCTCGGCGACGATCGGCCAACGACTCTCGTACTCCAGCGGCGCCCCGAAGCGGTGACCGCCCCCGGTCGTGTGCAGGCGTGGCTCGTCGGTTCCGGGATGGATGCCGCGTCGCGGG
>JANMBI010000229.1:0-3571 GCA_031360325.1 Frigoribacterium sp.
CACGGGCGCTGTCTCATCCATACGGGTGTATCAATTTCCTGTCGACTGCCGTTATTCCTCCGGTCGAGCCGGAGGGCTCTCAGAGACGCTCGCCTAGGATTGATTCGCCATGATCCAAACCATTGACCTGCGGGGCATCAAGCCTAGCCGCGCCGAACTCCTCGCCCTCGTACCTCGATCGCTCACCGACGTGCGTGCCGCAACCGACATCGCCCACGGCCTCATCGAAGACGTGCGCCAGCGTGGCGAAGAGGCACTGCTCGACCAGGCGGAGAGACTCGATGGAGTGCGCCCGCGCCGCGTTCGCTTGGACGTCGCCGATGTCTCTTCCGCCGTCCGCGGACTCAGCGTTCCGGTGCGCGAAGCGCTCGAGGAAGCCATCGTGCGGGTTCGTGCCGCCTCGGAGGCCCAGTTGCCGACGCCCCGGGTCACCCGACTCGGCGAGGGCGCCGAGGTCATTCAGCGGTGGAGTCCCGTCGCGCGGGTCGGTTTCTATGTGCCCGGCGGCAAGGCCGTCTACCCATCGAGCGTGGTGATGAACGTGGTACCGGCGCAGGTCGCGGGAGTGTCATCCGTCGCCCTCGCCTCCCCGGCGCAGCGGCAGTTCGGAGGAAGCATCCACCCCACCATCCTCGGTGCGGCCGGACTCCTCGGCATCGACGAGGTGTACGCCATGGGTGGTGCCGGAGCGATCGGCGCCTTCGCCTGGGGGGTGCCAGGGCTCAGCCTCGATCCCGTGCAGGTCATCACCGGTCCGGGCAATGTCTACGTCGCCGCGGCCAAGCGCATCGTCCGTGGCCAGGTCGGCATCGATGCGGAAGCGGGGCCGACCGAGATCCTGGTGATCGCGGATGCCACGGCCGATCCGTTTCTCGTCGCGACCGACCTGATCAGCCAGGCCGAACACGACGAACTGGCCGCCGCGGTGTTGGTCACCGACTCGATCGACCTCGCGGATGCTGTGCAATCCGAACTCGACCGCCTTGTCACCCTCACCCCTCATCGCGTGCGGGTGGAGATCGCGCTTCGCGGCATCCAATCCGCCGTCGTGCTCGTCGACGATCTCACGTCCGCGGCGGCCTTCAGCAATGTCTACGGGCCGGAGCACCTCGAAATCCAGACCGCCGACACGGGTGCGGTCCTCGATCTGATCGAGAGCGCCGGCGCGATCTTCCTCGGCGCACACTCGCCGGTCAGCCTCGGAGACTACCTCGCCGGATCGAACCACGTGCTGCCGACCGGCGGTCAAGCGAGGTTCACACCGGGGCTCGGGGCGTACACCTTTCTCCGGCCACAACAGGTCGTCCGCTACGATCGGGAGGCCCTGAAGGCGGTCCAGGACAAGGTTGTCGCCCTGGCGATCGCGGAGGATTTGCCCGCCCACGCCGCCGCGGTCACGGCGCGGTTTAGGTCTCGCTGACCCACCCTCAGATCCGCCCGCGGCCGCGCGCGCTATCCTGGCAGCACGATGTTCTGCCCCTTCTGCCGGTATCCCGATTCGCGCGTGATCGATTCGCGCACGAGCGACGACGGCCTGTCCATCCGTCGACGACGACAGTGCCCCGATTGCGGCCGCCGTTTCTCGACCACCGAGACCGCGAGCCTCAACGTGGTCAAGCGCAGCGGAGTGGTGCAGCCGTTCAGCCGAGAGAAGATCGTGACCGGGGTTCGAAAGGCCTGCCAGGGTCGCCCGGTCACCGATACCGACCTCGCGATGCTCGCCCAGCGGGTCGAGGAGACGATCCGGGCCACCGGCGCGTCCCAGGTGGATGCGAACGACATCGGACTCGCCATCCTCCCGCCGCTGAGGGAGCTCGACGAGGTCGCCTATCTGCGATTCGCGAGCGTCTACCAGGGCTTCGATTCCCTCGACGACTTTGAAGCCGCGATCACCCTCCTGCGGGTGGAGCACCACCCCGCACCGGGGGCAGCGGAGAGCTGACGACCGCGTTTCGGCCGTTTTCCGGCGCACGACGGCGGCCGCGTGGAGGGTGGGCATCAACCCGGAGATCGGGTGTCCGGTAGCCTGACTTCACGCATGTATCGAATACTCTTCAGGCTCGTTCTCGCCCGACTCGACCCGGAGCTCGCACATCACCTCGCGTTCGAGGTGATCCGCTGTCTTCCCCGTCTCGGGATCGGTGCGGTCCTGCGACGGATCACCCGGCCGAAGCCGACTCTTGCGGTGGACACTCTCGGTCTCCGGTTCGCCTCGCCGTTCGGAGTCGCCGCCGGCTTCGATAAGGACGGTCGGGCCATCCGTGGGCTCGGCCAGCTCGGGTTCGGCCACGTCGAGGTGGGCACGATAACGGCGATCGCGCAGCCAGGCAATGAACGTCCGCGCCTCTTCCGCCTGGTCTCGGATCGGGCCGTCATCAACCGAATGGGGTTCAACAATCGTGGAGCGGCGGATGCGGCACCCCGGTTCGCCCGAGAGCTCGCCCGCGGCGTCCGCCCCGTCATCGGGGCGAACATCGGTAAGAGCCGCGTAGTCGGCGTGGGCGACGCCGTCGCCGACTATGTCGCAAGCGCCCGGCTGCTCGCCCCGGTGAGCGACTATCTCGCCGTCAATGTGAGCTCCCCGAACACTCCCGGACTTCGCGGTCTTCAGGAACTCGACAGGCTCGCACCGCTGCTCACCGCCGTGAACGAGGCAGCCGGCGACACGCCCGTACTCGTCAAGATCGCCCCCGACCTCGCTGACGACCAGGTGCGCCGCATCGCCCGACTCGCGGTCGACCTCGGCCTCTCCGGGATCATCGCCACCAACACCACGCTCTCTCGTGACGGTCTGGTGACGGATGCCGCGGTCGTCGAGGCCGCGGGCGCCGGTGGGCTCTCGGGAGCGCCGCTCGCCGCACGATCGCTCTCCGTGTTGCGCATCATCCGCTCCGTCGTTCCCGAAGAGTTCTGCGTGATCTCCGTCGGGGGAGTGGACACCGCAGCCGACGTCGCCGAGCGCCTCCACGCCGGGGCCACTCTGGTGCAGGGCTACACGGCGTTTCTCTACCGGGGACCGTTTTGGGCACGCGCCATCAACAGCGGCCTGGCGAGGCTGCGGTAGTACGACGTCCCGCTACGCCGGGTAGGCGCCGCGCTTCACCTGCGGCTTCGGCAGCCGCATCGGTCGCAGTTGCAGGGCACGCATGGCGGTGTACCACCGATTGCCCTTCTGCACCTTGTCGGCCCCGAGCTTGGCAGCGAGCTTGCGCTGGATCAGCGCTCCGGCCACGATGCAGTCCATCACGGCGATGAGGAAGAAGCCCCAGAGTGCGAACAGAGCGATCGTCTGCAACAGTGGGCTGTTGATGAAGTTGAGGATGATCACGAGGAACATGACCGGGATGATCAGTTCGCCGACACTCCAGCGGGCATCGACGTAGTCACGAATGTAGCGGCGCTGCGCACCTCGGTCCTTCGTCGGCAGATACTTCTCTTCGCCGTTGGCCATGCCGATTCGGGCCCGTTCGCGGGCTTCGTTCATCTTGGCGCGGGACGCCTTGTTTCCGGCCCTGCGGTCGCTTGAGACCAGGGGACGCAGGTTGGCGGCCTCGCGCTCCTTGCGTGTCGG
>JANMBI010000013.1:0-24128 GCA_031360325.1 Frigoribacterium sp.
GCAGCCCACTCACGAGGGCTGCCACGGTGTCGTCATCCGCCCAGTATGGCCGAACCGGCAGCGTTCCGCCGGTGACGCGTCCCGGAGTACAGTCTCGACTATGCGAGTAACGAAACAAGAACACGCCTGCCTCATCGTCGAATCTTCGGGAAAGACCCTCGTCGTCGATCCCGGGGTTTTCACCACCGCTCTTGTCGGCCTGACCGACGTGGTCGCCATCGTGATAACCCACGAGCACGGCGATCACTGGACGGCGGACCAACTCACCCGCATCCTCGAACGCAGCCCGAACGCCAAAATCTTCGGACCGCAGGGAGTGGTGGTGGCCGCTTCCGGCTTCGACATCACCGCGGTGAAAGCCGGCGATGCGATCGACGTCCACCCCTTTTCGCTTCGTTTCTTCGGGGACAAGCATGCCGTGATCCATTCGTCGATCCCGGTGGTCGACAATGTCGGCGTGCTCGTCAACGACTCGCTCTACTACCCGGGCGACTCGTTCACCGTCCCCGAAGGCGTACAGGTGGATGCCCTCGCGGCGCCCGTCGGTGCACCGTGGCTGAAGATCGGGGAGGCCATCGACTTCGTTCTCGCCGTGCGACCGCGCCGAGCATTCGCCACCCACGAGATGGTGCTCTCGACCGCCGGAAAGGGTATGGGCGGCGATCGCCTCAGGTGGGCAGTCGAGCAGGGCGGCGGCGACTACGTCGCACTCGAACCGGGCGGCGCAATCGACCTGTAGGGCGGGTCAGCTCAAATGTAGATCGCGGGGTCGGCAAAGGTGTCCACGACGGCCGACGCAGTTCGCGGTCGCACGCGCGCGGGTATGCCGGTGAGCACCGAGTGCGGCGGAGCATCCGTGACCACCACGGCGTTCGCCCCGACGATCGAGTCGTGCCCGATCGTCAGCGGCCCGAGAACACTGGCCCCGGCACCGACGACCACGCGATCGCCAAGAGTGGGATGTCTCCGCTCGCGCACCGAACTCGTTCCCCCGAGGGTGACTCCGTGGTAGATGAGCACGTCATCGCCGACCACTGCCGTCTCACCAATCACCACTCCCATGCCGTGGTCGATGAACAGCCGACGACCGATTCTCGCGCCCGGGTGGATCTCCACCCCGGTGAGAGAGCGCACGAGTTGGGAGAGAACCCGCGCGATCACGAAGAGCCGCCACCGCCATAAACGGTGCGCAACCCGATATCCCCACACCGCATGAAGCCCAGAGTAGGCGAGGAACACCTCGACGTTGGAACGTGAAGCGGGGTCTTTCCGCCGTGCCATCCGGATGTCTTCGCAGACTCCCATCGTCAACATGCTGTCAGTCCGCGAGGTCTTCATATAGCACGGTGGAAAGATACCGTTCGCCGAAGCTCGCCACGATGACGACGATGGTCTTGCCCGTGTTCTCCGGGCGCGTGGCCACGTCCAGAGCGGCCTGCACGGTCGCACCCGACGAGATTCCGGCGAGGATGCCCTCCTCCGCGGCGAGACGGCGTGCCATCGCGACGGACCGGACGATGTCCATATCGATGATCTCGTCGTACACCGCGCGATCGAGGATCTCGGGCACAAAGTTCGCCCCGATGCCCTGGATCTTGTGTGGTCCGGGCGCTCCCCCGTTGAGGATCGGCGACTCGGCCGGCTCCACGCCGATCACCGAGATTCCGGGTTTCTGCTGCTTGAGGTAGCTCCCGGCTCCGGTGAGGGTTCCCCCGGTGCCGATGCCCGCAACGAAGATGTCGACGGCGCCTGCGGTGTCGTTCCATATCTCGGGACCGGTGGTGGTGCGATGGATGGCCGGGTTCGCCGCGTTGGCGAACTGCTTGGCATAGACGGCACCGGGAGTGCTCGCGACGATCTCCGCGGCACGGTCGACGGCGGCCTGCATACCGCCCGGACCCGGGGTCAAGACGAGCTCCGCACCGTAAGCGCGCAGCAGCATCCGGCGCTCCTTGCTCATCGTCTCCGGCATCGTGAGGATGACCTTGTAGCCGCGCGCCGCACCCACCATCGCGAGGGCGATTCCGGTATTGCCGCTCGTGCTCTCGACGATCGTGCCGCCGGGCTCCAGCTCTCCAGACGCTTCGGCCGCATCAACGATGGCGACACCGAGTCGATCCTTGACGCTCGCCGAAGGGTTGTAGAACTCGAGCTTCGCCAGCACCGTGGCACCGAGACCCTCGGTGACGGTGTTCAGCCGCACGAGCGGAGTGTTTCCGAAGATCTCGGTGATGTCGTTGTAGACACGTTGCGACATGGGGCTGCGCTTTCTTCTCCGGGACAGACGACAATCGCCGGTGCGATGCCGATTTTGGGTACGTCGGATTCAACGTAGCTTCGGCGAATTCCTTCCCGATTGTGCCGTTTTGTGCGGTCTGCTGCGATTTTCTGCGGCCTTCTGCCGTTTTCTGCGGCCTCCTGCCGGCTCCTGCCGGCTCCCGTCGTCTCCCGTCGTCTCCCGTCGTCTCCTGTCGTCCACCCTCGTCTCCTGCCGTCTCCTGCCCTCTCCTGCCGTCCACTGCCGTCCACTGCCGTCTCCCGTTGGGGAGCCCCGTGGGGCGCTACGAAGTTCGGTTGCCGAAAGTCCCTTCGGCCCGCATAGACCCGGCGATGCCCCCTGCAGGTCCACAACCATGCGCCTGCCTGTCGGCCCCGCGGTCGAACAAGCGACCGCACGGCCGACAGGCTCCCGCGCTGTGGCGCAGAACCAGTCGTCGATCGCGCACGGTGCTCACCGGATGCCGGCCGCACTCAAGTGCGCTCGAAGCCGGTTCATCGAAAGGGCGATCTGCCAATGCCAGCGAGTCATGCCGTAGCCCGCAGCGCGGAGATCATCCTCTCGGCGCTTCTCATCGAGAAGAGCCTGCTCTGGGCTTCGACCTCGCAGGAATTCGGGGTCGGAATACTTTGCGTCTCCGTCGAATTCGCCGATCAGATTAAATTCCGGCCACCAGAAGTCCACGATGTAGATCAGCCCACTGGCGCCGGCCAACGGAACCTGAAGCATCGGCATCCGGATTCCCAGCAGGTGCATGTTCGCACGGCTGACGGATTCGCCCGGCCTGTCCGACCTGCCGTCGGCGAACTCGATTGCGCGCCGTGCCTTCGTGCCGCCGTGGGTCAGGGGAATCCGCGCGAGTTCACGCAGCAGGTCCTCCCGAGTGACCGATGTGTGGGGCACCGTCTTCAGAGGGTGCATAGTGCGGCGTAGCGCGGCATCCGAGAGCGCCACGGCTGCGACAAACGTCGTGCACGCCGCCATGTCCGCCACCGTGCGCGCCAGGGTGGTAACCGTCAATCCGTCGATGGAGCACGACTCGCCAGGAATCCCCGTCGTGTGCCGTTGGAACATACTCGTTGACCTGCCTCCCGCCGCTGAAGGCGCGGTCACATGCGTTTTGCTCGGCCACGAGCCCACGATGGGCAACCTCCACAGCGCGGCTGCCGAATGATGAGAGAAGACGGTGTCGAACGGGGCGACGAGGGATGCCGCCTTGACCCGCGCTCGGTATCTCTGGTCCGCACTCATGGCATCCCAGAGCAGTGCCCGGACGTACACACCACGAAACAGCGCGACCAGTTCGCCGCGAGCGACTGCTACGAAGAAGGCATACCTCTCGCCCGGGGTCACCAGTTGCCGGGTGAGATGGATGTGGTCGATCCAGTCGGCAGCGAGGGAAGGCATGCGCACAGTTTGACTGGCGGGGGAAACTCGCAAAGCGCTGGCCGACCTTCTTGGAACAGGTGCGGGCTCTCCGAGGTTGGGAAGGAGAGGTGAGGACTGACACGGGACGAGTCGCCCGTTGATCATGCGCCCGGATGTCAGCCGTGCGGTGGGATAAAGGACCGCGCGGCTGACGAACGACCGCACGGTGGCGGCGCCACCCCACGAACGACCGCACGGTGACGGCGCCACCCGACAAACGACCGCACGGTGACGGCGCCACCCGGCAAACGACCGCGCGGCCGGCAGACGACAGCGCACCCGACGAACGACCGCACGGAGCGGCGGCATCCCCGACGTGCTTAAGCTGGAGTCACCCCAGACAAGGAAGTCCATCATGACCCGCTCCGCAGTGATCATCGACGTCGTCCGCACCCCTTCCGGACGGGGCAAGCCCGGAGGCTCGCTCAGCGACGTGCACCCGGTCGACCTCCTGGCTACGACACTTCGCGCCCTCGTCGAGCGAAACGGCATCGATCCGGCCACCGTCGACGACGTGATCGGCGGATGCGTCGCTCAGGCCGGCAAGCAGACCTACAACGTGACCCGCAACGCCGTGCTCGGCGCTGGCTTTCCCGACTCCGTGCCCGCGGTCACGATCGACCGTCAGTGCGGCTCGAGCCAGCAGGCCGCCGTCTTCGCCGCCCAGGGCATCATGACTGGCCAGTACGACATCGCCATCGCGTGCGGGGTGGAGTCGATGAGCAGCGCACCGATCGGCTACTCGATCATGGGCGAAGACATCTACGGCGAGCGGGTGGCGGCCCGATTCCCCGACGGTCTCGTCGGCCAGGGCATCTCGGCCGAACTCATCACAAGCAAGTGGGGTTTCTCCCGAGCGCAGCTCGATGATTTCTCGGCCAGCTCTCACCAGCTCGCCGCGGAGGCCACCGCGGGAGGGTTCTTCGCGAACGAGCTCATCGCTGTCGGTGACGTGACGACGGATGAGACGATTCGTCCGTCCACGACAGCCGAGGGTCTCGCCGGCCTCACGCCCGCCTTCTATACCGAGCGCCTCGCCGAGCGCTTTCCACAGATCGACTGGAAGATCACCCCCGGCAACTCGTCGCCCCTCACCGACGCCGCGGCCGCGACGCTCATCATGAGCGAGTCGAAGGCGGCCGAGCTCGAACTGAAGCCCCGCGCGCGCTTCCACAGCTTCGCGGTCACCGGCAGCGACCCGCTGCTCATGCTCACCGGTGTCATCCCCGCCACCGCCAAGGTGCTCGCCCGGGCCGGCCTCACCATCGATGACATCGACGCCTTCGAAGTGAACGAAGCCTTCGCCCCGGTACCGCTTGCCTGGCTCGCCGAGACGGGGGCGGATGCCGCCAAGCTCAACCCGCGCGGCGGCGCGATCGCTCTCGGGCACGCGCTCGGGGCATCCGGAGCGCGTCTGCTCGCGACGATGGTCAACCACCTCGAAGCCACCGGAGGCCGCTACGGCCTCCAGGTGATGTGCGAGGGCGGGGGTATGGCGAACGCCACGGTCATCGAACGGCTGTAGCGGAGGCCATTTGGGAAAGCCGCTTCTCGGAATGCCCTGAGTGGAGCGCCTCCGACCGATTTGTGGGCGATACTGAAACTCCTTGGTGAGATGCGGTCGTTTCGACCCCGTCGAAGGCCAAGTTGGCAGCGATCATAGGAGATTGATGACCACCACAGATCCGACCGGGGCCCCTTGGGCAGTCCCCACTGTCGGCCCGTCCGTCCGAGCGGATCTGGATGCCGCGATCAACCAGCTCGCCGAGGGCGAATCCCGCTGGGCGAAGACGACTCTCGCGGACCGCATCACACTGCTCGAACGGGTGCACTCCTCCGTCGCCGCCGCCGCAGCCGAGTGGGTCGAGGCCGCCACACGCACCAAAAACCTCGACCCCGACTCCCCGTTTGTCGGGGAGGAGTGGATCTCTGGACCGTACATCGTGCTCTCCTCGCTTCTCGCGCTCCAACACACCCTCTGGGCGATCGCCGCGGGCTCGAGCCCGATCGCCGGCAAGAAACTCGGCAGCGCGCCCGGCAATCGCGTGAGCGTTCCTGTGCTTCCCGCCAACGCCTACGAGGGCATCCTGCTGCACGGCTTCAGCGCCGAAGTGTGGATGACGCCGGGCGAATCCGAGAGCTCGGTGCGGGCATCCGCGGGCCTGGGAGCCCGAACGCCTTCCGAGACCGGCGGCGTCGGTCTCGTGCTCGGCGCGGGCAACATCACCTCAATCCCACCTCTCGACGTGCTCTACGAACTCATCGCCCACAACCGGGTGGTCATCCTCAAGCTCAACCCGGTGATGGACCAGATGCTCGTCCCGTACACCGCCGCCTTCACGCCGCTCATCGAGCTCGGCCTGCTGCGCATCGTCACCGGTGGCGGTGACGTCGGGAGCTACCTCGCCCACCACCCCGTCATCTCGCACGTACACATCACCGGGAGTGCCGCCACCCACGACCTGATCGTCTGGGGCAGCGGACCCGGGGCCGCCGACCGAAAGACCGCCGGCACCCCACTGCTTCAGAAGCCGATCACGAGCGAACTCGGCGGAGTCGCCCCGATCATCGTGCTTCCGGGCGCGTGGTCGAAGGCCGATCTCACCTACCAGGCCGAGCATGTGGCCACGCAGCGCCTTCACAACGGCGGCTACAACTGCATTGCCGGCCAGATCGTGGTGCTCAGTTCCGAGTGGCCGCAACGCGAGGCGTTCCTCGCCGAACTGCGGAGCGCTCTCGCCCGCACACCCGACCGCGCACCGTGGTACCCGGGAAGCGACGAGCGGGTGGGCCGGGCATCCGCTTCCTATCCGGGCGCCGAGCGATTCGGTTCGCGCGGAGGTCGCCTGCTGATCGACCTCCACGCTGAGGTCGACGCCCCGGCGATCCTCACCACCGAGTACTTCTCACCCGTGTTGGGAGTGGTCGAACTTCCGGGCACCGGACAGGCGTTCCTCGATGCCGCGGTGGAGACCGTCAATCGCGACGTCGTCGGCACGCTCGGGGCGAACATCCTCGGGATGCCAAGTACCATCAGGCAGCTTGGTGTCGGCTTCGACAAGGCTCTCGCCGAACTCGACTACGGAACGATCGCGGTCAACACCTGGACGGCGCTCGCCTTCCTTGCCCCCGGTGCACCCTGGGGTGCGTTTCCCGGGCACAGCCTCGAAAACGTACAGAGCGGAATCGGGGTCGTGCACAACGCCCTGCTTCTCGCCGGCACCGAGAAGACCATCGCCCGCGGCCCCTTCCGGCCGTTCCCCCGGTCGGTCATGCACGGCGAGTTCGCCCTGTTCCCGAAACCGCCGTGGTTCGTCACCGCCCGCAGTGCCAAGAAGACCGGCAGATTGCTGTCCGGATTCGCCGCCGCCCCATCGTGGTTCAAGCTGCCGGCCATCTTCCTCTCGGCCTTTCGCGCCTGACGTCACTCCGCACCCTCCACCGCCCGATCGAAGGAGATTCACGTGGTTTTCCGTTCCCCCCTGCCCGATGTCGAGATTCCCGACCTGAGCGTCTACGACTACCTGTTCGCGAGCATCGAGGCGGATGATCTCGATCGCGTCGCCTTGGTGGATGGCACGACCGGCGCCGAGACCTCCTATCGCCAGTTGATCGGCCAGATCAACCTCGTGGCCGGGGCGCTCGCCGCCCGCGGGATCGGGCTCGGCAATGTCGTGGCGCTGCATTCGCCCAACGTTCCGGCGTTCGCGTCGGTCTTTCACGGCATCCTCCGCTCGGGGGCGACGGCAACGACCGTGAATGCCCTGTACACCGGAGAGGAGATGGGCACCCAGCTCATGGACTCGAAGGCGCGGTTCGTGTTCACGGTATCGCCGCTTCTCGCGGCCGCGAAGGATGCGGCAGAGCGGGCGGCGATCCCGGATGACCACGTGGTCGTGCTCGACGGCGCGGACGGTTACGCCTCGTTGCGCGATCTGCTCGTCGAGAACAGCCCGGTGCCGAGGGTGCGCTTCGACCCGGCGCTGCAGATCGCCGTGCTTCCGTATTCCTCGGGAACTACGGGTCGGCCGAAGGGCGTGATCCTCACGCATCGCAACCTGGTCGCAAACGTGGCGCAGTCTCTGCCTCTACTCGGGGCCACCCCCGATGCCCGCATCCTGGCGATCCTCCCGTTCTTCCACATCTACGGCATGACGGTGCTGTTGAATCTGGCCTTCCGCACGCGGGCACGGCTGGTGACGATGCCGCGGTTCGACCTTGCCGAGTTCCTGCGCATCATCCAGGATTTCCGCATCGACTGGGCGTTCATCGCGCCGCCGATCGCCGTCGCGCTGGCGAAGCATCCACTCGTCGCCCACTACGACCTGTCCAGCATGGACTTCATCATCTCCGGCGCCGCCCCGTTGGCCGCCCCCCTCGGCCAAGCGGTCGCCGATCGGATCGGGTGCCGGGTTCGCCAGGGCTACGGCATGAGCGAAATGAGCCCGGTCTCCCACACGATTCCCGCCTCGAGGGATGACATCCCGCTCGGCTCAGTGGGGATCACCCTGCCCAACATCGAGTGCAAGTTGATCGATCCGCTCACCGGCGAGGAGATCGAGACGCCCGCCGAGGGGACGAGTGCTGCCGGAGAGTTGCTCTGCCGCGGCCCGAACATCATGCGCGGGTACCTCGGCAACGATGAGGCGACCCGCGCCACCATCGACGAGGATGGTTTCCTCCACACCGGGGACATCGCTACGGTCAGTGCGGAGGGTTACGTGTCGATCGTCGACCGCCTCAAGGAGCTCATCAAATACAAGGGATACCAGGTGGCTCCGGCCGAGCTCGAAGCGCTGCTGCTCACTCACCCGCTCATCGCGGATGCCGCGGTCGTCGGCGCGCACGATGTCGATGGCGAGGAGGTGCCGAAGGCGTTCGTCGTCGTTCAGCCGGGCGGCGAACTCTCCGCAGAGGAGGTCATGGGGTTCGTGGCGGAGAGGGTGGCTCCCCACAAGAAGATCCGACAGGTGGCCTTCATCGACTCGATCCCGAAGTCGTCCTCGGGCAAGATCCTGCGCAAAGACCTCCGCGACCAGGAGATCCCTGCCTGAGGGACGCCTCCCGGTCGCCCCGCCCCGCCGCCCGTCCGAAAACGCAGGACATTCGCCGCCGAACGGCACCGCTGGCGGCGGCAGGGGTGTTTTGGTGGTGAATGTCCTGCGTTTTCGGACGGGCAGCGGGTGGACGGGCGGTGCGGCCGAGCTACCGGCTCACCAGGCGGGCAGTTCGCTCCAATACCTCGCGCACGGCGACGATCGCGGGACGGGCGCTGCTCGCCTCTCGCACCGAGGTGAAGATGGTGCGCTCGGGATGCTCCGGCAATAGCACGAGCGTCGCCGTCGTTCCCCGACCGGTCCAGACCAGATCGGGCAGCAGCGCCACCGCGTTGCCCGACTCCACCAGGCGGATATGGGACTGCAGGTCCGCTGTCTCAAACCGCACGTCCGGCTCGAACCCGGCCCGACGACAGGTCTGCTCGGCCCAGTGGCGCGAGGCGGTGCCACGCGGCTCCATCACCCACGGAGCATCCGCCGACTCGGAGATCGACGAGGGCGAGAACCGCCCTCGATCGGCGGGCGGCACCGCCAACCGAATCGAATCGCTGGTGAGCGTGCGGCGGTCGAGTTCCGGATGCCGCGGGGCCGCGTGCCCCGGATACTGCTCCGCGATCACCAGGTCGAAGTCGCGCGCCCAGGTCTCCCGGAGGGCGCTCTCGGGCTCGCGCTGCACCGCCTCGACCCGCACCTCGGGATATTCCGAGTCCATGATCGACAGCGCATCCGGCATGAGTGCCATGGCCGCAGACTGAAAGACCGCGATCCGCACGGTGCCGGTGACGGTGGTGAGGGACGACGCGAGCTCGGCCTCGGCGCGTTCGAGGGTGCGGAGGACCTCCGCGGTGTGGGCGACGAGGATTTCGGCCTGGGGGGTCAGCACCACCCGCCGGCCGGAGGACCTCAGCAACTCGACGCCCACCTCCTTCTCGAGCAGGCTCAGCTGTTGCGACACCGCCGAGGGGCTGAAACTCAGCGCGTCGGCGACCCCCGCGAGGGTTCCGCGGATCTGGAGCTCCCGCAGAAGGCGGAGTCGGCGCACGTCGAGCATCGGGGCATCCCATCAATCAGTAACACTTAAGAATACTCTTCAGAAACAATCGCTTTACCTAACGATAGTGGCACCGGATACTGGGGGCAGCGAAAGGAATCCGATGCCCGAGACCCTCGACACCGCCACGAACACCGAGCTCGCCGAACGTGCCGTCGCCCTCGTGCGCCGGTGGCTTGAGGTGGCGGCGACGGTGCCGGCCAATGCCTCGGCCCAGCGCCTCGCCGGGGTGCTGAAAGATCCGAAGGGACTCGACTTCACGGTCGGCTTCGTCGACGGGGTCATCCGCCCGGAAGACCTCCGCGTCGCCGCCCGGAATCTCGCGGCGCTCGCACCCCGGGTTCCGGCCTTCCTGCCGGCCTCCCTGCGCGCAGCGGTGCGAATCGGCGGCGTGTTCGCTCCACTGCTGCCGGGCATCGTCGTGCCGATCGCCCGTCGCGTGCTGCGCGGAATGGTGGGACACCTCATCGTGGATGCCACGCCGAGCAAGCTCGGTTCGGGCATCCGCTCCCTGCGTGCCGACGGCGCGAAACTCAACGTGAACCTCCTCGGAGAGGCCGTTCTCGGCGAAAGGGAGGCGGCCCGCCGTCTCGCCGGAACTCACGCACTTCTTGCCCGGGACGACGTGGACTACGTGTCGATCAAGGTCTCCTCCACCGTCGCCCCGCACTCGCCGTGGGCATTCGAGGCGGATGTCGAGCACGTCATCACGAGCCTTGCCCCGCTGTTCGAGCGCGCGGCCTCCTCGACGCCGGCCAAGTTCATCAATCTCGACATGGAGGAGTACAAGGATCTCGACCTCACCGTCGCCGTTTTCACCCGCATCCTCGACCAGCCGCGCTTCGCCAGCCTCGAGGCCGGCATCGTGTTGCAGGCCTACCTGCCCGACTCCCTCTCCGCGATGGTGACGCTCGGAGACTGGGCGGCCCGTCGCCGAGCGGCCGGGGGCGCCTCGATCAAAGTGCGGCTCGTCAAGGGCGCGAATCTGCCGATGGAACAGGTGGAGTCGTCTCTCCGTGGCTGGCCGCTCGCCACCTGGTCGACCAAACAAGACACCGACACGAACTACAAACGCATCCTCGACTATGCCCTTCGCCCCGAACGCATCCATGCGGTGCGGCTCGGAGTCGCCGGACACAACCTCTTCGATATCGCTTACGCCTGGCTGCTCGCCGAGAGTCGCGGCGTGCAGCACGGCATCGAGTTCGAGATGCTTCTCGGCATGGCAACCGGGCAGGCCGAAGCGGTGAAGCGGGATGTCGGTGGGTTGCTTCTTTATACCCCCGTGGTGCACCCCAAGGAATTCGATGTCGCGATCGCCTACCTGATCCGGCGACTCGAGGAGGGCGCAAGCCAGGACAACTTCATGTCGGCGGTATTCGAACTCGCCGGAAACGACGCTCTCTTCGAACGGGAAAAGCAGCGCTTCCTCGCCTCCCTCGCGGCGCTCGATCGGAACGTACCGCTCCCCCGACGCAGCCAGAATCGCGCGATCGCCGAGGTCGCCCCCGCCGACGGGTTCGAGAACACCGCCGACACCGACCCGTCGCTACCGGCCAACCGCGCCTGGAGCACCGCCATTCTCGAGCGCATCGCCGAATCGACCCTCGGCGTCGACACCGTGGAGTCCTCGACCATCACCGAGCCGGATACCCTCGCTCGCCTGCTTGAGGCGACCACGACGGCCGGAGCGGGGTGGGGTGCACTCAGCGGGGACGAGCGCGCGGACATCCTGCACCGCGCCGGTGACTCCCTGAGCGCCCGCCGTGCCGAACTGCTCGAGGTCATGGCGAGCGAGGCGGGCAAGACCATCGACCAGGGAGACCCCGAGGTGAGTGAGGCGATCGACTTCGCGCACTACTACGCCGAGCTCGCCCGCACCCTCGACACGATCGACGGCGCACATTTCGAGCCATCGAAAGTCACGGTGGTGACGCCGCCGTGGAACTTCCCGGTGGCCATTCCTGCCGGCTCGACGCTCGCCGCCCTCGCTGCGGGCAGCGCCGTGATCCTGAAGCCCGCCGCCCTGGCAGCCCGCTGTGGGGCCGTGTTGGCCGAAGCCCTCTGGGCCGGCGGTGTGCCGCGTGAGGTGCTGCGGCTCGTGCAACTGAGCGAGCGCGACCTCGGCACCCGGCTGATCTCACACCCGGCCGTGGACCGGGTCATCCTCACCGGGGGCTATGAGACGGCGGAGCTGTTCCGCTCCTTCCGGCCCGACCTGCCGCTCCTCGCCGAGACGAGCGGAAAGAACGCCATCATCGTCACCCCGAGCGCCGATCTCGATCTGGCGGTGAAAGACGTCGTCTCGTCTGCTTTCGGCCACGCGGGGCAGAAGTGCTCCGCCGCCTCGCTGGTGATCTTGGTGGGCTCGGTCGCCGCATCCGCCCGGTTCGCCAACCAACTCCGGGATGCGGTCGCCTCGCTGAGGGTGGGCTACCCCGCCGACCCGGCCACCCAGATGGGACCGCTCATCGAGCCGGCGCACGGCAAACTCCTCGGCGGTCTCACGACCCTTGGCGACGGCGAAGCCTGGATGCTCGCCCCCCGGAAACTCGACGGTGACAGTCGGCTCTGGTCGCCCGGCGTGCGCACGGGAGTGCGCCGCGGCTCCGCCTTCCACCTGACCGAATACTTCGGACCGGTGCTCGGCGTGATGACCGCCGCGACGCTCGACGAGGCCATCGCCCTGCAGAACGAAACGGACTTCGGGCTCACCGCGGGCATCCACTCCCTCGATTCCGCCGAGATCGGCCGGTGGCTCGACACCGTGCAGGCCGGCAACCTCTACGTCAACCGGGGCATCACCGGGGCGATCGTTGGCCGCCAGCCGTTCGGCGGTTGGAAGAAGTCCTCGGTCGGCACCGGCACGAAGGCGGGCGGACCCAACTACCTGTTCGGACTCGGCAACTGGGTGCCGGCCCACCATTCGGCTGCCGGGGAGGCGATCACCCACACCGGTGTGAGGTCGCTTCTCGCCGCCGACGAGTCGCTGTCCGGCGCATTCGGCAGCGATGCGGCCGCCTGGAACAGCACCTTCGGTCACGCCCGGGATGTCTCGGCCCTCGCCGCCGAGCGGAACGTGTTCCGCTACCTCCCCGTACCCGTGACGATCCGTCTCGCCGCGGGCGCATCACCCTCTGAGCTCCGTCGAATCGTCGGTGCGGGACTCCTCGCCGGTTCGAGACTCACCGTCTCGAGCGCGATCGACCCGGGTGAGCTGGCGGGGCTGCCGGTGACGATCGAGAACGATTCCGCCTGGCTCGCGCGTGTGCCGTCCGTGCATCCTCACCGCATCCGTCTGATCGGCGGGGACCCCTCGGCGCTCGCCGCCGCGCTGGGCGGACGACCGGATGTCGGGATCTACTCCGGCACGGTCACTCCGGCCGGGCGAATCGAGCTGCTGCCCTTCCTCCGCGAGCAGGCGGTCAGCATCACCGCCCACCGGTTCGGCACGCCCAATCACCTCACCGATGCCCTGATCTGAATGCGAACCTAAACTGAACGAATGACCGACGTCTCCGAACTCTTCGATGCCCGCTCCTGGAACCTCGTCGACGGTTTCGCCGACCTCGCCGATGTCAGCTATCACCATGACACGACCGGTCGGGTGGCGCGGGTCGCCTTCAACCGGCCGGAAGTGCGCAATGCCTTCCGTCCGCAGACCGTCGATGAGCTCTACCGCGCCCTCGACGATGCCCGGCAGAACCCGCGCATCGGAGTCGTTCTGCTCACCGGCAACGGTCCGAGCCGGAAGGACGGCGGCTGGGCATTCTGCTCCGGCGGCGACCAGCGAATCCGCGGGCGCGACGGGTACCAGTATGCCGACGGCACTGCGAGCACGGGACGCCTGCACATCCTCGAGGTGCAGCGGCTCATCCGCTTCATGCCCAAGGTTGTGATTGCGGTCATCCCCGGCTGGGCCGCCGGGGGCGGGCATTCCCTCCACGTCGTGTGCGACCTCTCGATCGCGAGCGCCGAGCACGGCCGATTCAAGCAGACGGATGCCGACGTCGGCTCCTTCGACGGCGGCTATGGCAGCGCCTACTTCGCCCGCCAGGTCGGCCAGAAGTTCGCTCGCGAGGTCTTCTTCCTCGCCCGGGAGTATGACGCGCAGCGGGCCCTCGACGCGGGAGCGATCAACGCGGTGGTGCCCCACGCCGAGCTCGAGACGACCGCCCTCGCCTGGGCGGAGGAGATCCTCGGCAAGTCGCCCACCGCCATCCGCATGCTCAAGTACGCCTTCAACGCGGTGGACGACGGCCTGGTCGGTCAGCAGCTGTTCGCCGGGGAGGCCACCCGACTCGCCTACGGCACGGACGAGGCCGTCGAGGGGCGTGATTCGTTCTTGGAGAAGCGCGACCCGAACTGGTCCGCGTACCCCTGGCAGTTCTGAACCCGATGACCGGGCGCGACAAATGGCCGCGCCCGGGCGCGAGGTTTCGGCCGGTTCGGTGGATTCTCGCGGCGACCTGCGTCACGCTGCTGGTGATCCTGGCCGGCGCTTTCCTCGTGAGGCCCCATTCGTACTCCGGAACACCGGACCACCGCGGAGTGCTGGCCCGCACCCCGCCGATGGGCTGGAACAGCTGGAACCAGGTGGGATGCTCCGGCCTGAACGAGGAAGTGGTCCGGGCGGCCGCGGACGGCCTCGTGCGCGAGGGTCTCGCCCGCGTCGGATACTCCTACGTCGTGGTAGACGACTGCTGGCAGGGGCCGCGAACCCCCTCGGGGGAACTGACGGCGGATGCCCTCCGGTTTCCGTCGGGCATGGCAGCACTCGCCGGGTACGTGCACGCTCGCGGCCTGAAATTCGGGCTGTACGCCGTGCCGGGCAGTCAAACCTGTGCCAACCATTTCTCCGACTATCCGGTTCGGGGAATCGGCAGCCTCGGCCACGAGAAGCAGGATGCCGAGACCTTCGCCCGCTGGGGGGTCGACTACCTCAAATACGACTGGTGCCGCGCCAACCTCACCGACGGGGTACGAGAGCGAACCGCGTTCGCTCTCATGGGCGCCGCCCTCCGATCGACCGGTCGACCGATCGTCTACTCGATCTCCGAGTACGGGGTCGGTAGGCCGTGGGAGTGGGCGCCCGGGGTCGCGCAGCTCTGGCGCACCACCCACGACATCCGCCCGACCTGGAAGTCGATCATCGGTCGAATCGACAGCCAGGCACCCCTCGCCCCGTTTGCGAGGCCGGGCGCCTGGAACGATCCCGACATGCTCGAGATCGGCAACGCCGGGCTCACGGACGCAGAGTCGCGCACCCACTTCGGGATGTGGTGCATGCTGTCTGCCCCCCTCATGCTCGGAACCGACCTCGGGGCGCTCCCGTCATCCACCCTCGAGATCCTGAGAAATCCGGGGGTGATCGCTCTCGACCAGGATCCGCTCGGTCGACAGGCGACCCGGGTGGAAAACGGCGTCGGCCACCAGGTCTGGGTGAAACCCCTGTCGCGGGGGGATGTCGCTGTGGCGCTCGTGAACGCCTCCGATTCGCCTGCGGTGATCGACACGACCCTCGCCCAGGTCGGCGCCGGCCCAGGTTCATGGCGGATGCGCGACCTGTGGGTGGGAGGCTCGACCGCGCTCCGCTCGGATCGGATTTCCGCCACGGTGCCGGCGCATGGAGTCGCGCTCCTTCGCCTATCGCGGGGTGGCTGACCGTCGTCGCCGGGCTACTCGCCCGAAGTCGCGGCATCACCGGGCACGGATAGGTGGAAGAGCACCCCCTGCTCGGGGTTGAGGATCGGCATGGGAAGCCCGACCTCCGCGAGGTAGCGTCCGCTCGCGACGATGCCCGTTGGGGTCCGGCCCACATGTCCCCGATCCCCGAACGGGTTCGTCGTGGTCGGGAAGATCACGCTCACTTCGTAGTCCGCGATCGGATTCAGCCCCGGGAAGCCGACCCGTCCGGGAAATTCGTTCGCCGACGTTGCGACGCAGGCGAAGGAGAACAGAGCCTCTGCGCCGTCCTGGGCGACCGACCCGCTCAGCAGGTAGGCGGGATCCACCAGGTCCGCATGCACGGCGACACCCGAGTGGATCAGTGCGCGATGGGTCTTGTAGAGGGCGACGGCCTCGCTCAACTCCGACAGCTCCGCATCCCCGAGTTCGCGCACGTCCCACTCGATACCGAAGTGCCCGAACATGGCCGTGATGGCCCGGAACGACAGCGAGTGCGTGCGTGCCGTCGTGTGCGCGGTGGTGGGACCGACATGCGTTCCGACGAGTTCCGGGGGCAGGATGGCCTCGGTCCAGCGTTGGATCGTCTGCCGCTCGAGAGCATCGTTGCAGTCGGATGCCCACACCCGGTCGGTGCGCTCCAGAATTCCGAGATCCACCCGCGCGCCCCCCGACGAACAACTCTCGATCTCTACCCTCGGGTGCGCCAGCTTCAGTGCGTCGATCAGTCGATAGGCGGCGATGGTCTGGTCGTGGGTCGAGGGAGCGCCGGCGTGCCCCATCTCTACCAGGTCACGGTTCTGGTCCCACTTGAGGTAGGAGATGGCGTTGTCGGAGAGCAGCGCATCGAGACGCTCGTAGACGTAGGCCCAGGCATCGGGGTTCACCAGGTCGATGACCTGCTGATGCCGCCACTCGATCGGAGTGCGTGCGAAGCCCGGGCCGCTGATCCACTCCGGATGTGCTCGGATCACGTCCGAGTCCTCGTTCACCATCTCCGGCTCGACCCAGAGTCCGAACTCCATGCCGCGGGCGCGCACCCCGTCGATGATCGAGGTCAGCCCGTTTGGCCAGACGTCGTCGTCGACGTACCAGTCGCCGAGTCCCGCCCGGTCGTTGCGACGATGCCGGAACCAGCCGTCGTCGAGAACAAAACGCTCGACTCCGAGACGTTCGGCTCGATCCGCAAGCTCGATGAGGCTCGACAGGTTGTGGTCGAAGTACACCGCCTCCCAGGTGTTGAGCACGACGGGGCGCACGGAGTCCGGGTGGGAGCTCCGCGATCGGAGCCAGCGGTGGAAGGTGTCCGTCACCCCGTCGAGGCCGCGCGCGGAATGGGAGGCGTAGGTCCACGGGGTCGCGTAGGCCTCTCCGGCGCCGAGCAGGATCTCCCCGGGGCCGAGCAGTTCCGCGTTGCCGATGAGCGCCGGTCCCATGGGGGTCTTCTCCACCGAGGTGACCCGGTTGCCGCTGAACCCGAAGTGGGTCGCCCAAACCGATCCGGTCCGGTTGGAGAATCCGGCGGATCCCACCGCGGTGAACAGCGATGAGTCGTGACCGGAGCGGCCGTGACGGTACTCCCGGAGCCACGTGCCCTGGTGGATCGACTGGCGCTGCGGATGCTGCTCCCGACACCACCGACCCGAGAGGTCGAGTATCTCGGCGGCGCCCGGCCCGGCCGGCAACGTGGTGCCCAGCGAGAGCACGGAATACGGCGATTCGCCGAGGTTGCGAACGGTGCTGCGGAGCCGCAGCATCCCCTCCGCCGAAAGGTGGATCTCGACGATGAGCTCTAGGCCGGCGTCGGCGTCGGTCATCGTGATCTCATACCCGTCTTGGCCGAGCTCACGGGACCCGGAGGTCACCAGGGCGGGAGAGAACGCGTGGCCGCCGGCGCGGTGACCTTCCAGGGCCGGCCGACCGCGCCATCCGCTGGATGCCTGGGGCACCAGTTCTTGGCGGTGCGGCAGATCGAGCGCAGAGTGGGGAACGGGATTCACCGGATTCGCCGCGGGCAGGCTCTCGCCGAGGTCAGCCCCCCAGTGCACCACCTCTGGCGTCCTGCCGGAAAGGTCGAGCACCAGGGCGGCGCCTCCGCCGCGCAGGTTGATGAACGCGGTCACGCGGACGACTCGCGGACCACCGCGACGCCGCCGGCGGGTACCGACAGCGTTCCGCCCGTGGACGAACCGGTCAAGAGGTCTACCCCGTCGGTCACCACCGTCGCGACGGAGTCGCCGTGGTTGATCGCGAACAGCCAGGTCCGAGTGCCGTCGGAGCGCCGCATGATCTCCAGGTCGTCCCCGGTCTTGTCCGGTACCGGGATGCCGGTCTCGGCCAGGACGTCGGCCACCAGTTGCGAGATCCCGTCCGTTGTCAGGGAGGTGCCGACGTAGTAGGCGGTTCCCGAACCGAAGCGATTACGGGTGATCGCGGGTGAGCCACCGGTCGCGCCGGTCACGTACTCGGCAAGAACCTCGGAACCCACCGATCGCCCGAGTTCGCTGAAAACACGTCCTGCTCCGTACCGGGTGAGCTGAACCTCTTCCCCGGCGCGCAGCGGAGAGAACTCCTCGATCCGGGTGCCCGTCACCGCGAGAAAAGCGCCCGGGTAGCCGCCGAGCCGCACATGATCGTCCTCATCCACGATGCCGGACTGGTAGGTGACCACGAGGGTTCCCCCGGTCTCGGCGAATCGTCGCAGGTTGTCCGCACCGACGTCCGTCATCAGGTACTGCATCGGCACGACGACGATCCCGCAGTCCGCCAGATCGTCGGTGGACCGGCGGAAGTCCGTGGTCAGCCCCCGGCGATAGAAGGCGTCGTGCCAGAGTCGTGTCTCGCCAAGCAGGTCCGCGTCGATGGTGGGGTGCGAGTCCAGCTCGCTGGCCCAGCGGGCATCCGTGTCGTGGATGATCGCGACGGACGCTCCGACGACCCGGGAGCCCACGACCTCGGAGAGCAGGCCGAGTTCCGCTCCGAGTTCGACCACTTCGCGCCAGGTCTTGGAGTCGGTGCCGGCGTGCGGAAGCATTGCGGAGTGGAACTTCTCCGACCCGGCCTTCGCGGCGCGCCACTGAAAGAAGAGTGCGGCATCCGCGCCCCTCGCGATGTGTTGGAAGGAGTTGCGCCGCATCTCGCCGGGCGCCTTGGCGATGTTGCGCGGCTGCCAGTTCACGGCGGACGTGGAGTGCTCCATGAGTACCCACGGACCACCGGATGCCAGTCCGCGCACGTAGTCCGACACCATCGCGAGGTCCTGGAAGTTGCGCGGATCCTCGGCCACGAGATAGTGGTCGTTCGAGACCAGATCCATGTGGTCTGCCCACGCCCAGTAGTCGATTGGCCGGGCGAGTCCCATGTTGAAGCCCATGAAGTTGGTGGTCACCGGTAGCGGCGAATGGGCACGGATGATGTCCGCTTCCGCTCGGTAGCAGTCGAGCAGTTCATCGGATGAGAACCGGGCGAAGTCGAGCCGCTGCGTCGGATTGACGAAGGTGCCGGACTGCCGCGGCGCAGTGACCTCCTCGAACCGGTAGTAGTGCTGTGACCAGAAGGCCGTGCCCCAGGCCTCATTGAGCGCGTCGATGTCGACGTACTTGCGCCGAAGCCACTGCTGGAATGCCTCTCCCGAGACGTCGCAGAAGCAGGGCTGGTTGTGGCAGCCGTACTCGTTGTGCACGTGCCACATGACCACGGCGGGGTGCGCCGAGTATCGCCGCACGATCGCCGTGGTCAGCGCCGCCGCCGCACGTCGATAGTCGGGGCTCGACGCGCAGAACGCCTGGCGCGAACCGTAGCCGAGCCGCACCCCGGCGGCGGTGACCGGCAGCGACAGCGGATATGCGTGAGAGAACCACGGCGGCGGCGATGCGCTCGCGTTGGCGAGATCCACCCGGATGCCGGACTCGTGCATGAGGTCGAGCACGTCGTCGAGCCAGCCGAACTCGTAGCTGCCCTCCGACGGCTCCAGCAGCGCCCAACTGAAGATGCCGATGCTCACCAGGTTGACCCCCGCGACCTTCATCAGGGCCACATCCTCCTGCCAGACCGCGGGATCCCACTGCTCCGGGTTGTAGTCGCCGCCGAAGCCGAAAGCGGGGGTGCCGTCGGCGCTGAGTCGCCGCGAGATGGAGAGCATTCTTATCCTTTGCTTGCCCCGAGCGTGAGCCCGGCGACGAACTGGCGCTGGAGCGCCAGGTAGATGATCAGCGTGGGGATCACCGTGATGATCGCCCCCGCCGCGAGCAGATTGTAGTTCGACAGGAACTGGCCCTGCAGATTGTTGAGGCCGGTGGTCACCGGCAGCCTGTTTCCGCTCTGAATGAAGAGCAGCGGCCAGAAGAAATCGTTGTAGATCCAAATGATCTCCAGGGTTCCCAACGCAGCGAGCGCCGGACGCGTCAGCGGCATGATGATTTCCCAATACTGGCGCCAGACCCCGGCTCCGTCAACGAAGGCGGCCTCCGTCATGTCGTGCGGCAGCGCCTTCATGTAGTTCGACAGCACGAAGGTGCAGAAGCCGATCTGGAAGGCCGTATCGACGGCGATCACCGCGGCGTACGTGTTGAGCAGATTGCCGGAGTCGCTGATGCTGTACGGCAGTTCGAAATGCTTGAACATCTCGAAAAGCGGGGCGGCGAGAACCTGGGGGGGGAGCAGGTTGCCCGCGGTGAACATGATCAACAGCGTGATGTTGAATTTCCAACTGAACCGGCTGACCGCGAACGCCATCATCGACGCAAACAGCAGAGTCAGTATGACGCTCGGCACCACGATTATCGCCGAGTTGGTGAAGAGGGTGGCAAAACCGCCCTGGTTCCATGCGGTGACGAAGTTGTCGAGATTAAACGCCCCACCCAGACTGAAGTAGCCGAACTTGTCGGTGTCGGCCTTCGGTCGCAACGCGGTGAACATCGCCCATCCGAGGGGAATCAGCCACAAAATCGCCATGATGGTGAGGAACAGGTGGATCCCATAGCGAGGTCGACGGATCGAGCCGACCTTTTTCGATGTGGACGGCCGAACGGTCTTCGTCGGAGTTCGCGCGCTGGGCGATGACATTCAGGCCTCCTTCTTGAAGGTACGGCTCAGGTAGATGATGATCGGCACAAGCGAAATCACGAGGAGGATCGCAGCGAGGGCGGAACCGACACCGATGACCTGGCCCTCGCCGACGAGGTTCTGGATGACCAAGGCACTGATGAGCTCCAGTCCATTTGTGCCCCGGTTGATGATGTAGACGATGTCGAAGGCTCGCAACGATTCGATGATCGTGATCACGACGATCACGATGTTGATGGGTCGCATCACCGGGAAGACCACTCGGAAGAACGTCTGGACGGCGTTGGCGCCGTCGAGCGACGCCGCCTCCCGAAGCGAGGGATCAACGCCCTTGAGGCCCGCCAGGTAGAGAATCATGACGTAGCCGGCATGACGCCACGTTGCGGCGACCAGTGCCGCCCAGATGTTCACCTTCGGGTTGCCAAACCAGTCGACCGCTTGCGGAGTGCCCGATGTTCCGAGGAGAAAGTTCAAAAGCCCGTTGTTTTGGGAGTAGAACAGTTGCCAGATGACTCCGATCAGCACCAGCGACAACATCACGGGTGCGAAGAAGATGCTCTGGTAGATGCGAGTGCCGCGAATGTTCTGGTCGAGGAGAATCGCCAGAAGCAAGCCGAGGGGCGTGGCAATGACCGCGAGAAAGACCAGCCAGAGAACGTTGTGCTGCAGGGCGGGCCAAAACGGCGGATAGTCCTTGAAGACGTACGTGTAGTTCGCCAGTCCCGCTCCCCGGATGTCGGAAAAGGCGAGTCCGTTCCATCGAACGAAGGACAGCATCACGGAGATCACGGTCGGTATCCAGATCAGGAGGAGCTGGATCACTGTCGGCACGAACACCATCGCCCCGAGGACGATCTTGTCGCGTGTGGAGAGAAGGCTGTAGCGCCGGCGGCGCCGGCCAGGGGACGTGTTGCCCCTGGCCGGCGTCGTCGTTGCGCCGAGCGTCGTGTCGGCCATGATTTCCGTGACTGCTGTTACTGCGCGGCGTAGAGCGCTTTTGCCTGGGCTTCGAGGTTGGCTGTGTCGATCGTGCCGTCCTTGAGGAAGCCCTGAAGCGCCGGGATCATGACATTGTTTGCCATTGCGGGGAGGGCGTCCCGGTCGAAGAACTGGCTGATCGACTTGGCGTTGGCGATGACGTCGGCGAGCTTCTTGTTGAAGGGCGAGTAGCCGGAGGTGTCGGCACCCTTTGCCGTCATCAGGTTGGACTTATCGACCGAGAAGTAGGCCTCCTGGCCGGCCGGCGTACCCATGAAGGCGAGGAAGTCTTTCGCCGCCTGGTTGGTTCCACCCTTCTTCGAGAGCATGAGGCCGTCGATCGGCGCCTCCACCGCGGTCATCCCCTCCACCGCGATTTCGGGGAACGGGAAGAAATCGATGTCCGCAAGCACGGTCGGATCGGTGAACTGCTGGGTGACGAAGGAACCGAGCAGGTACATGCCGGCCTTGCCTTCGCCGAGCAGCTGGGCGCCCTCCTGCCAGGTGAGTCCGAGAGCGTTGGGCGACTGGTACGGCAGCAGCTGGCGCCAGTTGTCGAACACATCCTTGACCTTCTTCTGATCCCAGGATTCCTTGTGCGCCGTCAGGTCCATGTGGAACTTGTAGCCGTTGGTGCGCATGTTGATGTAGTCGAAGGTGCCCATGGCCGGCCAGCCGTCCTTGTCGGCGAAGGAGATGGGCACCAGGCCGTCCGCCTGCATCTTCTTGGCAAGGGTGACGAGCTCGTCGAACTTCGTTGGGACCGTGTAACCCTTGGCGGCCCAGACGCTTTTGCGGTAGAAGAAACCCCAGGGGTAGTTGTAGTTCGGTACGAAGTACTTCTTGGCGTCGTCGCCGGTGGACGCCTTGGTGAGTCCGGGGCTGAAGTTGCCGCCGATCTTGGCCCACACGTCGTCAATCGGCGCGGCGAGGCCCTTGCCCGCGTAGTAGCGCATCCGATAGCCGGCGAACCAGGTGAAGGAGTCGTCCGGACTGCCCTGCAGATACGTGTTGATGTTGTTCTGGAAGTCGTTGTGGGCCACGGTGTTGGTGGTGACCTTGTCGCCCGAAGTCTTCTCAAAGGCGGCGACCATGGCAGCGTAGGCGCGCTTGGGCACGTCATCCGAGGAGCCGGATCCGAATGTCGTGGTCTTCGAGCCGCCGGAGGGGGTGCTGCCGCCGGAGCTACAGGCAGCGAGCGCGCTGATCGCCGCGACGCCCACCGCTCCCGAAAGCAGAGCCCGCCGGTTCAGGGGGCTGCCGCTGATGTTGCCGAGAACTCTCACGGTGTCTGAGGTCATCGCTATTACTCCTTTGTAATGTGCAGTGCTGTGTAAAGCAGGACAGGTACAGACTGGACCTCTTTTGCGTCGTTCGCCACAAACCGCGGGGCAAATTTCCCGACAACGAGGCCAGTCGGTGGGTTCAATATACGCCCTCGGGAGCTATCCGTCTACAGCAGTAGATTTGACTCGCGCGAACGTCGATACCGCGCGGTGCGACCGCGCTCAGTCCGGCGGACAGCCGCAGGATCGGCGCACGATCAGCTCAGCGGTGAACCCCTGATGGGAGGTCTTCGCGCCCGCGGGGCGGCCGAGCGCGGCGATCGCCGCCCGTGCCATCGCCTCAACCGGCTGGCGCATTACCGTGAGAGGCGGCCAGCTGAATTCCGACTCTGAGGATCCGTCGAAGGAGACCACCGCCATCGAACCCGGCACCGCGATCCGCGCCTCGTGGAGGGCGCGAAGCAGCCCGATGGATTGCAGGTCGGAAATCGAGTAGATCGCGGTCGGGCGAGACGGGTCCCGGAGCATCCGCATTCCGGACCGGTAGCCGCCGTTTCTGCCCCACTCCCCCCGAACTACGGGCCCGAGGGGAAGGCCGGCCGCGACCAGCGCGTCCTCCCATCCCTTCTCTCGCGCCGAGGTGGTGAGACCACCTGGCACGGCTGAGATCAGCCCGATTCGCCGATGACCGTGGCCGATGAGGTGCTCCACCGCCACTCGGGACGCCTCTCGAAAGTTCACTCCGACACTGGAGAACCCGGGAAACGGCTCCGATCGGTCGAGCATCACGACCCGAACGTTGGCGGCCTTCGCGCTGCTGAGATTGGGGTCGTCTTCCGTGCTCGCGAGCAGAAGGCCGTCGACCTGGCGGGAGACCAGCTTCTGCACCTGTTCATGCTCCTGCCCCGGCACAAGCGAGGAGTTCGTGAAGATCACCGAAAGCCCCTCGTCGGCTGCGGCCTTTTCGATGGCACGCGAGAACTCCGCAAAATAGGGGTTCGCGTTGTCGGAGAGGACCAGCCCGACCAACTCGCTCACTCCGCGCTTGAGCGCGCGGGCCGCGGCATTGGGCCGGTAGCCGAGCCTGTTGATCGACTCGAGGACGCGCTCGCGGGTGGCCGGTGCGACATTCCTCGGGCCCGAATTGACGACATAGCTCACGACCGCGGTGCTGACCCCCGCATGGATGGCGACGTCCTTGCGCGTGATCGAGGGGCGACCCTCAGGCGTGGAGAGCATGACGTCCTCTTCGTACTCCATGGCGGACTCGACGAGTCACGCTGAATCCTACTCTCGGCATC
>JANMBI010000016.1:0-6831 GCA_031360325.1 Frigoribacterium sp.
AACTTCACCTCCGCTGCCGCCGGTGGCGGCCTCGACCTCGTGACGAAGGTGCCGAAGATCTCGGACAACAACCGGTCGATCACGCTCGTCTACGACAAGCCGTTCGTCGACTGGGAGACCGCCTTCACCATCGGGGTTCCTGCCCACGTCACCTATCAGCTCGCCTACCCGGGCACGAGCGTCAAGGACGCCAAGGCGAAGCTCATCACGGCCATCCAGAAGGACGACACCGCGGTTCTCGCCAAGGTCGCGGCAGCGTGGTCGAAGGGCTTCGACGCGGTCAGCATGCCGAAGAACAAGAGTCTGTTCCTCTCCGACGGCGCCTACGTGATCACCAGTCTGACCAAGGACTTCGTGACGCTTACGGCCAACAAGGACTACACCTGGGGACCACTGCCCAAGGTGCAGAAGATCACCGTGCGCTTCATCGGCGACCCGCTGGCCCAGGTGCAGGCCCTCCAGAACGGCGAGGTCAGCATCATCTCCGGCCAGGCGACGGCGGACACGATCAAGGCTCTCGCCCAGGTCAAGGGCATCAGGACCAAGACCTCGAACACCGCAACCTATGAGCACATCGACCTCACCTTCAACAACGGCGGGCCGTTCGATCCGAAGACCTACGGCGGCGACGCCGCGAAGGCCCTCGAGGTTCGTCAGGCGTTCCTGAAGACGGTTCCCCGTCAGGATATCCTCGACAAGCTCATCAAGCCGCTCAACGCGAGCGCCGTCCTCGATGACTCCCAGACCTTCCTGCCCGGTGCAGCGGGGTACGACACGTCGGTTGCCGCCAACGGGTCGAAGGAGTACCAGAAGGTCGACATCGCGGGTGCGCAGGCGCTCCTCGCCAAGGCCGGTGTGCCCGCCCTCTCGGTGAAGTTCGCCTACCCGAACGACAACCCGCGCCGCGTCAACGAGTTCCAGCTGATCCAGGCCTCGGCCAAGCTCGCGGGAATCACCGTTGTCGATGCGGGCAGCCCCGGAAACAAGTTCTTCGGAGCACTCGGTGACGGCAGCTATGACGCGTCGATCTTCGCCTGGCAGTTCACCAGCCTCGCGAAGACCGCTACCGAGCAGCAGTTGAAGACGGCGCCGGCCGGCAGCACCACGAGCAGCAACTACAGCGGCTACTCGAGTGCCACCGTCGACGGCGACTTCGCCAAGCTCGATGTCGAGACCGATCCGGCCAAGCAGAACTCGCTGCTCGCCTCGATCGACAAGGCGACCTGGAACGACGCCTACGGCGTCACGCTGTACCAGTTGCCCAACGTCTCGGCGAACTCCACCAAGATCTCGAACGTCATTGATGCGCCGTTGTCGCCCAATGTGTTCTGGAACTTCTGGCAGTGGGCCGTCACGAAGTAGTCTCGAAGAAAGCGAAACGAATCAGGTGAGGAGCCGGGGCGGTCACCAGCCCCGGCTCCTCACCCTGACCGGACCGATCTTCCCGTGCGCGTTCCACAGCGTTCGTTCGGGCTGACCGGCTAGACACTCTCTGCGACGGATGACACGGTCGTCGTCGTCGCCCAGGACAGCAAAAGGTCGTTCACAACTTGTTGACATTTCTTTCGAGGCGCGTGCTGGCGTCCCTTCTCGTTCTCTTCGTGGCGTCGTATCTGGTCTACGTGCTCACCTGTTTCTCCGGAGATCCGCTCAACGATCTGCTGCAGAGCAACGCGCGGAACAAGGCGCAGCTCATCGAACAGCGCACGCAACTCCTTCACCTTGATGTCTCTCCGTTCCTGCGGTACTTCCTGTGGTTCGGTGGCCTGCTCAAGGGATTCATCGGCCAGTTCGATCTGGGCAGTGCGATCAACGGCCAACCGGTCACGAGCCTGGTTGCTTCCGCGGCGACCTCCACCCTTCAGTTGGTCATCAGCGCGACCATCCTCGCGATCATCATCGGCGTGACGATCGGTATCACCACGGCTCTGCGCCAGTACACGGCCTACGACTACACAGCGACCTTCGCGTCGTTCCTCTTCTTCTCCCTCCCGATCTTCTGGCTCGCGGTCATGCTCAAGCAGTACCTCGCCATCGGGTTCAACAACTTTCTGCAGAATCCGGTGATCTCGCCGATAGTGATTGTCGTGCTGTCGGTGATCGCGGGGGTCGTGTGGCTCGGAATCATCGGCGGAAACGCGCGACGGCGGCTCTCCATCTTCCTCATCGCCGGTGCGTCGACCGCGGCGGTTCTGCTGTTCTTCACCGTCACCAAGTGGTTCCTGAATCCGAGTCTCGGTCCCGTCGTGGTGACCCTGCTCTCACTCGGAGTCGCGCTGCTCGTGACCCTCCTCTCGACCGGGCTCGAAAACAAGAAGTCGCGCAATACCGCCCTCAGCGTTGTCGGCGTCGGGCTCGTGCTCTACTACCCCCTTCAGTACCTGTTCGAATTCGCCACACCCCTGCTCGTCGCCGGACTTTTCGTCTTCGTGGCTGCTCTCGGTGGCCTCGCCGGATACCTCTGGGGCGGGGTGGACCGCTGGTTGTCGGCGCGCACCGGGGTGATCACCGGCTTCGTGATGTTCGCCATCATCGTGCTCGACCGCTTCATGAAGTCGTGGTCGATCTATTCCACGAGCAGTTTCGCCAACGGACGGCCGATCGCCACCATCGGCTCGCAGAGCCCCGACCTCGTCGGGAGCTTCTGGGTCGAGGGGATCGACAGCTTCACCCACCTGCTGCTGCCGACCGCGGCCCTGCTGCTGGCATCCCTGGCGGGGTACAGCCGCTACTCACGAGCGAGCCTGCTCGACGTGATGAACCAGGACTACATCCGTACGGCGCGTGCTAAGGGGCTCAACGAGCGCACCGTCGTCGTGCGACACGCCTTTCGCAACGCGCTGATTCCCGTCACGACGATCATCGCCCTCGACTTCGGCGCCCTCATCGGCGGTGCCGTCGTCACCGAGACCGTCTTCGGTTGGTCGGGCATGGGCGCCCTGTTCGTCCACTCGATCTCGCCGATCCCCGATGTGAACCCCATCATGGGAATCTTCCTCGTCACCGGAACGGCCGCCGTCATATTCAACATCCTCGCCGACCTCATCTATTCGGCCCTCGACCCACGAATCCGAGCTGCAGCATGACCTATTTGGGACCAACCCCGCCCGTCGGACCGCAGGCCGGACCGGACGACTCCCGGGAAGAGACACTCCGCGAGGCGGCCGGTGGTACAGCGGTCGACCCGGAACGTGCCGAGAACGCGATCGAACTCAAGGAGATCGAAGGGCTCAGCCAGGGGCGAATCGTTCTTCGCCGCTTCCTGCGGCACAAGGGGGCCATGATCAGTCTGCTTGTGCTTGTCCTGGTCGTTGTGCTCGCCTTCAGCTCGATCGGAGTCAACGTACTGTTCCTGCAGACCGAGGGCTGGTGGCGTTGGAACTACTCCCAGATCGCGCCGATCGTCAACGGCACCGAGCCGACCATGAGCCTCATCCCGACCTGGCTCGGAGGGCACGGCTTCACCATCGGCCTCCATCCGTTCGGGCAGGACGAGGTGGGTCACGACATCTTCGCCCGAGTCATGCGCGGGATGCAGCAGTCGCTGATGATCCTGGTGGTCGTGGGGCTCGTGTCGACGATCGTCGGCTCTGTGGTCGGCGCCGTCGCCGGCTACTTCCGAGGGTGGACAGACACGCTGCTCATGCGTCTCACCGACATGATCATCATCATTCCGCTCGTCGTGCTCGCGGCGATCGTGGCCCACACCTTCAGCAAGTCCGGCTCTTTCGTGCTGGCTCTGGTGCTCGGGCTCCTCGTGTGGACGAGCCTCGCGCGTCTCGTACGGGGGGAGGTTCTCGCCCTGCGCGAGCGGGAGTTCGTGGACGCCGCGCGGGTGGCCGGCGCGAGCAACGGTCGCATCATCTTCCGCCACATTCTGCCCAACGCCGTCGGGGTAATCATCGTGAATGCGACCCTCACGATGGCCGCGGCCATTCTGCTCGAAACCAGCCTGAGCTATCTCGGGCTCGGGGTCCAGGCACCCGATGTGTCACTCGGGAGCCTGATCTCCCAGTACTCGACCTCATTCTCCACCCGACCCTGGCTGTTCTGGTGGCCGGGCATCTTCATCCTCATCATCGCCATCACGATCAACTTCATCGGCGACGGCCTGCGGGACGCGTTCGACCCGCGCCAGAAGCGGATGCTCACCAAGAAGGCGAAGGTCTCCCGGTCGGCGGCCCGCGAGAGTGCCCACGTCGATGAGGCCTAGGATCCTGGGCCGGCGGGTCAGCGAACCGGCCGAGTCAGAGCAGTGCTCCCGCCGCCGTGGCGACCGCAAGAGCGCCGAAGATCGCGATCGTCGGCCAGTGCCACGTGGTCACGACCCCCGTGCCGTCGATGCGGTCGAGGAGCCCCGCCTCTCGATACTGCTCCCACTGGCGGCGGACATAGAATCCCGCGAGCCCGGAGTCGGAGGAGGGCAGGTCGCCGATACCGATCCGCCTCTCTGCGCCGTAGGTCGATTCGGGCAGGCCCTGGAACTCGTGCTTCACGGCGCGACTCGCAGCAAGGCGTCCGGGCGCCGGCGCGGCCCACGCTACGAACTTGCCCTGCGGGGTGAAGAGCGTCAGGGCGTACTTGGTGTCGATCCGCTGGATGGCTGGCCAGGTCACGCGATGGGTGCGAATGAGGTTGACGAATTCGACTCCCGCCGGGCCGATCGATACGCGGGGTGTCCAGAACAGCATCCAGGTGACGAAACCCAGCAGGGCAAGCGCGGCGCCACCGCGGATGAGTCCGGCGAAATCACCGCTGATCAGCAGCGCTCCCAGAGCGATCACGACGATCACGCCAACCAGAACGGTCAGGAACCGTCCGAATCGGGGCCGGAGCGTCGTCGTCGAATCATCCATGACTCCATCGTGACAGAACAAACGAAGGGACAGTGCGCCGCGTGAATGCCTCACTGCCAACCACCCCCGAAGCCGGCACCCGACCCATTCTCAAGGTAACCGACCTCGGTGTGGACTTCTGGGTCGACGGGGTCTGGTACCCCGCTGCCATCGGCATGAACTACGAGGTGCGCCCCGGTGAGGTGCTCGCCATCGTGGGGGAGTCCGGCTCCGGTAAAAGCTCGAGCTCGATGGCTCTTCTCGGACTGATCCCGTCCAACGGGCGCATCAGCGGCAGCATCGAGCTCAACGGCACCGAGATCGCTCACCTCACCGGCGCGAAGCTGCGGGCAGTGCGAGGCAAGCAGGTCGCCGTGATCTTCCAGGAGCCGATGACGGCCCTCAACCCGGTGTATTCGATCGGGTTCCAGATCGTCGAGTCGTTGCGGATCCACCTGGCGATGACGCCGACGGAAGCAAAGGCTCGTGCCATCGAACTGCTCGACATGGTGGAGATGCCCACTCCCGAGGTCTCGTTCGACAAGTACCCGCACCAGTTGTCGGGGGGTCAGCGTCAACGCGCAATGATCGCGATGGCGATCTCGTGCGATCCCATGTTGCTGATCGCAGACGAGCCGACCACGGCGCTCGACGTCACGGTTCAGGCGGAGATCCTCGACCTCATGCGCAATCTGCGCCACCGGCTCAACAGCGCGATCATCCTGATCACCCACGACATGGGCGTTGTCGCCGACCTCGCCGACACGATCGTCGTGATGAAGGACGGCAGAATCGTCGAAGCCGGCGAAGTCACCCAGATCTTCACCGCCCCTAAGCACCCCTACACGAAGCAACTTCTGGCCGCAGTTCCCCACCTCGGTCAGGGCGAGGCGATCGTCACTCGCACCCTCGAGGAGGCGAAACGCGGCGGTACGGAGCCCGTGCTCTCTCTCAGCAACGTGGCCATCGAGTACCCGAAACGAGGTCGGATTCCGGCCTTCCGCGCCGTCGACGGGGTCGACCTCGCCATTTTTCCGGGCGAGATCGTCGGACTGGTCGGCGAGTCTGGATCGGGAAAGACGACGATCGGCCGTGCGGCCGTCGGGCTCCTGCCGATCGCGCAGGGCTCCCTCACCGTCGCCGGCCGCGAACTGTCGACGATGTCCACCAGGGAACTGCGCGCCGCCCGGAGGAACATCGGCATCGTCTTCCAGGATCCGGGGTCGTCGCTCAATCCGCGATTCCCGATCGGTCAGAGCATCGGCGAACCGCTCCTCCTCTCCGGCGAAGCCACGAAGAAGGAACTCGACAAGCGGGTGGAGCTGTTGCTCGACCAGGTCGAACTACCGCGGTCATTCCGCAACCGCTACCCCCACGAGTTGTCGGGAGGGCAACGCCAGAGAGTGGGAATCGCTCGCGCGCTCGCGCTCAGTCCCGCGCTGCTGGTGGCGGACGAACCGACAAGCGCCCTCGATGTCTCGGTCCAAGCACGGTTTCTCGACCTGCTTCAGGACCTGCAGAGCAGGCTGCAGTTCGCCTGCCTGTTCGTGAGCCATGACCTGGCGGTGGTGGACATCCTCGCTCACCGGATAGCCGTCATGTACCGGGGAAAACTGGTCGAACAGGGCACTCGGGACGAAATTCTGCGCCGACCGAAGGATCCGTACACTCAGCGTCTCATCGCCGCTGTTCCGCTTCCCGATCCCGCCGCGCAGAAGGCGCGGCGGGAGAGCCGGGTCGACCTCGGGGACACCGCTCTGTAGGGGACCGGCTTCCCCGATGCTCCGACGGGCGTGAGGTGTCGCTCTCGGTGGGCGTTCCGCGACGGCTCCGGTCGAATCCCCGCACGAGGTAGACTGTGCAGTGCGGAGCACCACTGACGTGATTCTGCCGCTACCGATAGGGCCCGAATCTGGTTCAGTCGCTGGCCTCCCTCCTTCTCGAGACAAATCTGGACGTATAGCTATGGCAATCGCCACCCGTAATGACCTGCGCA
>JANMBI010000065.1:0-5029 GCA_031360325.1 Frigoribacterium sp.
TTCGAGCGCGGCATCGCCGAGATCGGCCGCACCGCGGGCCTCACCCTCTGGCAGGACGGCCGCTACGGCGGCGTGGAGCACGCAAGCTTCAAGACACGCTTCGCCGAGGCTTACGACACGCAGATTCAGCGCTGGGTCAACGCGGTCGCCCGCGGCACCATCGACGGCCCGAGCGCGTGGGATGGTTATCTCGTCGCCGCGGCCTGCGACGCCGGCGTGAAGGCGCTCGAGAGCGGCGAACGCGTCGAGGTCGAGTACGTTCCGCGTCCGGCGTTCTACAACTAAGCCTCACAGCCCAGGGAAGGCCACCATGCCCAAGATCGCGCTCGATCCGACGCCGTTCCAGCACACCCACTCACTCCTGGAGTTTCCCCGGGTCGCCGCCGACCTCGGCTATGAGTGGCTGCAACTGACCCCGCACGCCGACTTCATCCCCTTCTTCAACCATCCGAAGGCCGACGATGATCTCGTGCAGGCCTTTAAGAAGGCGCTGAAGGACACCGGAGTCGGCGTCGCCTCGGTGCTCCCGGTGCTGCGTTGGTCGGGACCGGATGAGGATGCCCGCGAGGCCGCCGTGCGGTACTGGAAACGCGCCATCCAGATCACCGTCGACCTCGGCGTCGACACGATGAACACAGAGTTCAACGGCCGGCCGGAGAAAGCCGAGGAGTCGGAGCGCGCGTTCTACCGGTCGATGGAGGAACTCGTGCCGATCGTCGAGCGGGAGGGGCTGCGAGTGCTGATCGACCCGCACCCCGACGACTTCGTGGAGGACGGACTTGCCGCCCTGCGCGTGATCCGCGGCATCAACTCGAAGAACTTCGGATTCGTCTACGTGGCCTCCCACACCTTCCACATGGGCAACAGCCCGCTCGAGATCATGCGTGCCGCGGGCGACAAGCTCCAGCTAGTGCACGTCTCAGACACGATGGACCACCATCGGTCCAACGGCCTGCGCTACATCACCAACCCACCCGGCAACGCCGTGCGCGTGCATCAGCACCTCAAGATCGGTGACGGTGATGTGAACTGGACCGAGTTCTTCGGCGGTCTCAGGGAGATCGGGTTCCTGGACCGTGAGGACACCGTCATCTGTTCGAGCGTGTTCGCCGAGAATGAGAGCGCCGAGGAGACAGCGCGTTTCCAGCTCGCGACCATCAGGGATCACCTGACCGCGAACGCCTGAGGCGGCAGAACCAATGGAAAATGCCCCGGCGCGAGTGCGCCGGGGCATTTTGGTCGCTCGGCCGACCTCTCCGCGAACGAGATGAGATCGATCTCAAAGGTCGACTCATTTTGAAGAATTCCCGAGAACTCGGGATATTTCGGCCAGATTTTGAAATTACGTAAGAATGTCATTACAAACCCTTGACCTAGGGGGCACGGGGTTGTTATGTTCGCTACAGCAGCGACGCTGAATTCCGGACCATCCCCAGGGCCGGCTCCTACGAAAGGGACACAAAGAAGTGAAACTCACATTCAAGAAGGCGGGTCTGGCAGCAGTAGCCATTGCTGCCGCCGCCGTGCTCGGCCTCTCCGGCTGCTCCGCTCCCGCGAGCACCTCGGGCACCAGCAAGGGCCTCGCCGACGGGTTCGGCAGCCTGGCGAAGAACCGCACCGTCTACTTCCTCACCTACTACGACCCCTCTACCGATCCGTTCTGGAACCAGATCTATTCGGGTGCGAAGGACGCGGCGCAGATCGGCAACCTCAAGCTGGTCCATCAGACGGCCGCGTCGGTCGACACCAAGATGGTCAGCCTGGTCGAGACCGCGATCGCCACCAAGCCCGCGATGATCGTTATGCCGTTTAACGCGGGCGAGGCCTGGGTCAAGGCCGCGTGCGACGCGAAGGCCGCTGGCATTCCCGTCATGGCCTACAACGTGCCGCCGCCCGCCGACGGCACCAAGTGCGTCCTCGGATTCGTCGGCCAGGACTTCCGCGCCGTGGGCAAGATCATCGGCGACGCACTGATTGCGCAGGTAAAGCTCTCGCCCGGCGACAAGGTCCTGCTGCCGGCGGAGCACGCCGACCAGCCCTACGCCGTGGCGCGTGGTGGTGGAGTGAACGACGCTCTGACCGCCGCCGGCCTCGACCAGGGCATCTTCCTCACCACGAAGGACTCCGAGACGGATACTCTCAACATCCTGACCGCGTGGCTCGTCGCGAACAAGGATGTCAAGGCGATCGTGCCGCTGGGAGGAACCCCGCACCGCATGCTGGTCAAGGCCGAAGACGCCGCGGGTGTGAAGGCGCCGATCATCGGCTTCGACACCTCGCCGCAGGTCATCGCCGGCATCAAGAGCGGCCGCATCCTCGGCACCGCCGACCAGCAGGGTTATGTGCAGGGCTTCCAGTCCGTCATGCAGGGCGTCCTGAATCTGGACTTCGGCCTCTCCGCCGCGAACATCAACTCCGGTGGTAACGCTCTCATCACGAAGAGCAATGTCGGCAACCTCGAAGCGAAAAACCTCCAAGGGGTTCGCTACTAAAGTCTCGGGTCACCCCGAGTAGCCAGGGGCCGGCCGAGGAAGTTCCCGGTCGGCCCCCTTCCCGTTCACCCCTTCCTTCGGAAAACGCGCGTTCCACTGCGAAAGCAGCGGGCACGCGATGGAAAGAGCACATCATGACCCAAACATCCAACAAGACGCAGGGTCCGATCCTTGCGGCACCGCTCGAGACGGGTGCTATCGCCAACGTCAACGGCGCACAAAGGGGCGGCTTCCTCGCCCGAATCGGCGGTAATCTTCAGTACATCCGAGGGCGAGGAGCCCTCGAAATCGGCATCATCTTCATTGCGTTGCTCGTGGCGTTCTCCATCGCGAGCCTGGCCTCTCCCACTACGTTCCCCTTCCTCTCGCAGCAGAATCTCTCGGCCGTCATTTCGCAGAGTGTGCCGGTCTTCGGCATCCTCGGGATCGCCGCCGGCATCCTCATGGTGGCGGGCGAGTTCGACCTGTCGCTCGGTGCCAACGTCGGCTTCTCGGCGATCATCTTCATCCGCACCTCGGAGGCATTCGGATGGGGCTGGGGAATCCTCGCCGCCCTCCTCACCGGGACCGGCATCGCCCTTCTCAACGGTCTCATCGTGGTGGTCACGCGCATCCCGTCGTTCATCGCCACTCTCGGCATGGGGTTCTTCTGGGTCGGTGCGGCCATCTTCGTCAATGGGACCATCGCCCCGGCCCTCACTGAGGGCCATGGCACGGACAGCACACTCGTCGCCCTGTTTGCCGGAGACTACGGCTTCTTCCGTTCGCAGCTCGTCTGGCTCCTTCTGATCGGTGCGGCCGCGTGGGCGTTTCTGCACCGCCACCGCCGAGGAAACCACATCTTCGCGGTCGGTGGCAACCAGGCGGCGGCAAAGGCGATCTCGATCAACCCGGTCTTCGTCAAGCTCATGAGTTTTGCGATCTTCGGCCTGCTGGTCGGATTCACCTCCATTCTCATTGCCGTCCAAACCTCGTCGGTGCAGCCCGGGACGACGAACGACTTCACGCTCATGGCGATCGCGGCGGCCGTGGTCGGCGGGTGTTCCCTGAACGGTGGACGAGGAAGCGTGATCGGCATGGTGATCGGCGCGGCCCTTATCGAGGTCGTGCAGGACGGCCTCATTCTGGCTCAGGCTCCCGGCTTCTACATCCAGCTTTTCGTCGGCCTCATCATCGTCGTCGCCGCAATCTTCAACAAGCTCATGGAAGGAAAAGCATCATGACAACCGCAACCACGACAGATGACTACCTTCTCCGCGTCGAGGGGATCACCAAGAAGTACGGGCAGAATACAGTGCTCAAGGACGTCTCCTTCGACATTGGCAAGAGCGAGGTCGTCGGCCTGCTCGGCGACAACGGGGCTGGAAAGTCAACGCTCGTCAAGATCATGTCGGGTGTCGTGCCCATGACCAGCGGCGCCTACAGCTGGGATGGCGAGAAATACGACAGTGTGAACCGCGCCCTCACCGAGAGGCTAGGCGTCGAGACGATTTTCCAGGACTCGGCCCTGGTGCCGGGAATGTCGATCAGCCGCAATATCTTCATGGGCCGCGAGATCACCAACAAGCTCGGCTTCATGAAGATCAAGCAGATGGACGAGATCGCGACCCACATCCTCGACACCGTCGTCACCATCGAGGGAATCAAGAGCTCGCGCCAGCTGGTGCAGTCGCTCTCGGGCGGGCAGGCCCAGGCGGTGGCCATCGCGCGGGCCGTGCACTTCAAACGCAGCCTGCTCATTCTCGACGAGCCGACCTCCGCACTGGCGGTGCGTGCCACGGAGGCGCTGCTCGCCTACCTCACCCAGCTCAAGGGCGAGGGAGTGAGTTCGGTTCTCGTCACTCACAACCTGCACCACGCGTTCCAGGTCTGTGATCGGCACATCGTGATGAACCATGGTCGCAAGATCCTGGACGTGCGTCGCGAAGACACCAGCGTCGAGGAACTCACCGCCGCGGTGGTCGAGGGCGCCGAGGGCGTCCGCCGATTCCGCGAAGGCAAGCCGCTTTAAGCGAAGCGGCCACATAAGCCCCGAGGAAGGGGAAGAGGGGTTCGAGCCGCGTGCGGCCCGGGCCCCTCTTTATGTCCCACTGCGCTCATTTAGCCGCACAGCACGAAATCTCACCACACAACACGACCATCGGAGTCACCATGCCACTCGTCCGCATCGATCTGGAGAGCTCACGCTCACCCGAGCAGATCACCGCTGTAGGAAACGCCGTCCATCGCGCCATCGTCGAAACCTATGGAATCCCGAAAAGGGACCGCTTCCAGGTGGTGTCGCCCCATGAGTCGAGCGAGTTGGTGGCCCAGGATGCCGGGCTCGGGTTCGAGCGCTCCAGTCCGGTCATGATCCAGATCTTCACCCAGCGCGGCCGGTCGGACCAGGACAAGCAACGCCTCTACGCCGCGATCACGGCCCGGCTGGTGGAAGTGGGTGTCGAGGAACAGGACGTCTTCATCGGTTACGTGGAAAATGGACCGCAGGACTGGTCGTTCGGGTTCGGCCGGGCCCAATACCTCACCGGCGAACTGGC
>JANMBI010000074.1:0-2761 GCA_031360325.1 Frigoribacterium sp.
CATCCGACAAGATTCGGTCGGAATGCGCCGACTGTTTCGCCAATTCTCGTTTCCCGGCGGCATCCCGAGCCATGCGGCACCGAGCGTTCCCGGCTCGATCAACGAGGGCGGTGAACTCGGGTACTCGCTCTCCCACGCCTACGGCGCCGCCTTCGACAATCCCGACCTGCTCGTTGCCTGCGTGATCGGCGACGGAGAGGCGGAGACCGGTCCGCTCGCGACGGCCTGGCACTCGAACAAGTTCATCGACCCGCTTCAGGATGGTGTGGTCCTGCCGATCCTGCACCTCAACGGCTACAAGATCGCCAACCCCACGATCCTCGCGCGCATCCCCGAACAGCAATTGCTCGACCTGATGCGGGGCTACGGTCACAACCCGCACATCGTCTCCGGTGGTTTCGACGGCGAAGATCCGCTTCGGGTGCACGAGCGCATGGCGAAGACCCTCGATGACGTGCTCAACGAGATCGCGCAGATCAAACGCCGGGCTGCAGACGGATCCCTTGAGGGGACCGCCGTCTGGCCGATGATCATCCTCCGCACCCCAAAGGGCTGGACCTGCCCGGCCGAAATCGACGGAAAACCGGTGGAGAACACCTGGCGCGCCCACCAGGTGCCGCTTTCCAACGCCCGCGATACCGAGGCTCACACCCGGGTTCTCGAAGACTGGATGCTGTCCTACCGGCCTCGCGAGCTCTTCGACGATTCCGGGCGGCTGATCGATTGGATCGCCGATCTCGCCCCGGATGGGGACCTTCGCATGTCGGCGACTCCCTTCGCCAACGGCGGCCTGTTGCGCCGCGACCTCGAATTGCCGGACTTCCGCGACTCGGCAATCGACGTGGGCGGTCACGGCAGCACCTCGGTGGAGTCGACCCGCGTCCTCGGCGGCTGGCTCGCGAAGGTCATTCGAAACAATCCCGACAACTTTCGCATCTTCGGCCCGGACGAGACGGCCTCGAATCGGCTGCAGGACGTCTTCGAGGTCACCGACAAACAATGGAACAGTGCGATCTGGCCGATCGATGAGCACCTCGCTCGCGCCGGACGGGTGATGGAAGTCCTGAGCGAACACCAGTGCGAGGGCTGGCTCGAGGGCTACCTGCTCACGGGCAGGCACGGCATCTTCAACTGCTACGAGGCCTTCATCCACATCGTGGACTCGATGTTCAACCAGCACGCCAAATGGCTGCAGGAGTCTAAGAAACTCGAGTGGCGTCGCCCGGTCTCCTCGTTGAACTACCTGTTGTCCAGCCATGTCTGGCGCCAGGATCACAACGGGTTCAGTCACCAAGATCCCGGCTTCATCGACCATGTCGTGAACAAGAAGGCAAGCGTCGTTCGCGTGTATTTTCCGGTTGACGCGAACACGCTGCTCTCCACCTATGACCACTGCCTGCGCTCGGTCGACTACGTGAACGTGGTGGTCGCCGGAAAGCAGCCGAGCCCGCAGTGGCTCAGCATGGACGAGGCGGTCGCGCACTGCACTCGCGGGGTGGGCATTTGGCCGTGGGCCGGCACCGAAGTCGAGGGGGAAGACCCCGATGTGGTGCTCGCCTGCGCGGGAGACGTGCCGACCCTCGAGACGATGGCCGCGGCATCCATTCTGCGCGCACGTCTTCCCGAGCTGAAGGTTCGGGTCGTCAACGTGATCGACCTCATGCGCCTTCAGGATGCCCGGGAGCACCCTCACGGCCTCGCGAGCGAGGAGTTCGATGCGATCTTCACCACCGACAGGCCGGTGGTATTCGCCTATCACGGCTATCCGACCCTCATCCATCGGCTCACCTACCGTCGCACCGGTCACTCGCACATCCACGTGCGTGGGTTCAACGAGGAAGGCACGACGACGACGCCCTTCGACATGGTGATGCTGAACAATCTCGACCGCTACCATCTCGTACTCGATGTGATCGATCGCACCCCCGGTCTCGCGTCCCGCGCGGCCGGCCTCCGGCAGGACATGCAGGACGCGCGCATGCGGGCACGGGCCCATACGCGCGAGCACGGCGAGGACATTCCGGAGGTCGCCGACTGGGTCTGGGGAGCGGCGGGTGCCGACGGCGCTGGTTCCGCCGGCGATGGACCGTCCCTGAACACGGGCGGAGACAACGACTGATCGCGGGGAGCATCTTCGTGCCACCGACCTTCCCGCAGGGCCGCCGTGAACGCACCGAGAGGGCACCCTGAGCGGGCTGGGAGCTCCGTGTGGGTCGCGTCTGCGATGCGAAAGGTCACAATTTGACCACTCAGGTTAACGGGGACGACTGAGGGGTACAGTGCCACTCACAGGACTACGCGACGTGCAGGACAGGTGGGGTGACGGTATGGCTCGACAGTCGCGCGACGGCGCACCGCTGCCCACCGCCATCAGTATTTCTTCGGTTGCCGACTATGGAAAACGCGGGTCGATTCTCGGCTCCCTTGCGGGGATCCTGTTCTTCAGTCTGCTCGCCGGCGTTCTCGTGGCATCGGTTGCGGTGCCCTCCGTCGTCGTGGCGAGTCGGGGAGCGACGGCGTCGGTCGGCTTTTTCGACACACTTCCCGAGTACCTCACGATCGATCCGCAAACGCAGCGCAACCTCATCTACGCGCAGCGGGATGGTACGGCGGTGCCCATAGCGACGATCTACAACCAGGACCGGCAGACGGTCGGGTGGGATGCGGTGTCGCCGTTCATCACGCAGGCCACGGTCGCGGGGGAAGATCGTCGTTTCTGGGACCACGGCGGCGTCGACGTCAAGTCGATCGCGCGGGCGGC
>JANMBI010000121.1:0-7674 GCA_031360325.1 Frigoribacterium sp.
GAGCGGATGCGGCGGGCGACGGCGGCGGCGATGCCGTGCGGCGTTGGCTCTTCGACGGCCTTCGCGAGGGAGTTCACATCCGGTCCCGGTTGTCAAACATTGATCTGCATGCCGATCGCCCCTATGTTTACGCCAACGTCACAAACAGAAACCTATGGGAAATGTTTACGGCGCACAATAACAAAAAGAACCTGGCCAACGGAGAATTTCATGACTGTCGTACGCGCAGCGATCACCCAGACCACCTGGACCGGTGACAAGGAGTCCATGATCGCGAAGCACGAGCAGTTCGCACGGGATGCCGCCGCGAAGGGTGCTCAGGTCATTTGCTTTCAGGAGCTCTTCTTCGGCCCGTACTTCGGAATCATCGAAGACTCCAAGTACTACGACTATGCCGAGCCCATTCCCGGGCCGACGGTCGAGAGGTTCCTGGCCCTGGCCAGGGAACTCGCGATCGTCATCGTGCTGCCCATCTACGAGGAGGACATGCCGGGTGTGTACTACAACACCGCGGTGGTGATCGATGCCGACGGGACGATGCTCGGCAAGTATCGCAAACACCACATCCCGAACCTTCCGCAATTCTGGGAGAAGTTCTACTTTCGCCCCGGCAACCTCGGCTATCCGGTGTTCGACACAGCGGTCGGCAAGGTCGGCGTCTACATCTGCTATGACCGGCACTTTCCCGAGGGATGGCGCGAGCTCGGGCTGAACGGAGCCGAGATCGTCTTCAACCCCTCCGCGACGAAACCCGGGCTCTCGAACCGTCTCTGGGAACTCGAGCAGCCCGCGGCGGCGGCGGCGAACCAGTACTTCATCGCGGCGAACAACCGCGTCGGCACCGAAACCGAAGAGTTCGGGGCTGCGGCGGTCACGTTCTACGGAAGCTCGTACTTCGTCGACCCACGCGGCAATTTCGTCGGGGAGGTCGCGAGCACCGACCGGAGCGAGATCGTGATCCGAGACCTCGACCTCGGCGTGTTGCGTGAGGTGCGAAACTCCTGGCAGTTCTACCGCGACCGCCGCCCCGAGTCGTATACGGGCATCCCCACGCCGTAGGCAGTGCCGGTCACGAGCATCGAAGGAGCAGAGCAATGAAGACACTCATTCAGAACGGCACGATCGTCAACTCGACCGGCGCCGCTCGTGCCGATGTGCTCATCGACGGTGAGACGATCGCCGCGGTGCTCGCGCCCGGATCGCACCTTCTCGGCTTTGACGTCGCCGCCAACGTCGATACGGTGATCGACGCCGCCGGCAAGTTTGTGGTCCCCGGCGGAATTGACGCCCACACCCACATGGAGATGCCGTTCGGAGGCACGAAGGCGAGCGACACCTTCGAGACCGGAACGCGGGCTGCGGCCTGGGGCGGAACGACATCCATCGTGGACTTCGTCGTGCAGTACGCCGGCGAGAACATCATCGACCAGTACACCCTCTGGCAGGCGAAGGCCGCCGGGCATTGTGCGATCGACTACGGATTCCACCAGATCCTCAGCGACGTCCAGGACTCGTCTCTCGTGGCTATGGATGAACTGCTGAACGAGGGTGTGTCGAGCTTCAAACTCTTCATGGCGTATAAGGGCGTCTTCCTCTCGGATGACGGCCAGATCACCAAGGCGATGCAGAAGGCGGCCTCCAACGGCTCGATGATCATGATGCATGCCGAGAACGGCAGTGTGATCGACCTGCTCGTGCAGCAGTCCATCGCCGCGGGGAACACGTCGCCGTACTTTCACGGCACGACGAGGCCCTGGCAGGCAGAGGAAGAAGCCACCCACCGCGCCATCATGCTCGCGAACCTCACCGGCGCGCCGCTCTACGTGGTGCATGTGAGCGCGAAGCAGGCCGTCGAGCAGATCGCCACCGCCCGGGACCGCGGGCAGAACGTCTTCGGCGAGACCTGCCCGCAGTACCTCTACCTCTCGTTGGAGGAACAGCTCGGCGCCCGGAGCGAGGAGTGGGGCGCCTTCGAGGGGGCGAAGTGGGTCTGCTCCACCCCGCTGCGCTCGCGTGAGGAGGGGCACCAGCATCACATGTGGCAGAGCTTGCGCACCAACGACATCCAGATGGTCTCGACCGATCACTGCCCGTTCTGTATGAAGGGTCAGAAAGACCTGGGTCTGAACGATTTCTCCAAGATTCCGAACGGAATCGGTTCGGTCGAACATCGAATGGACCTGCTCTACCAGGGGGTCGTCGACGGGCGGATCTCGCTCGAGCGGTGGGTGGAGGTGACCTCCACCACGCCCGCGCGAATGTTCGGCATGTACGGCAGGAAGGGCGTCATTCAGCCCGGGGCGGACGGAGATGTCGTGATCTACGATCCGAACGGCCACACCTCGATCGGCGTGGGAAAAACGCACCACATGAACCTGGACTACAGCGCCTGGGAGGGCTTCGAGATCGACGGGCACGTCGACACCGTGATCTCCCGCGGCAAGGTCATCGTCGACGACAACCAATACCTCGGCACGAAGGGCGACGGCAAGTACGTCAAACGAGGTCTCTCGCAGTACCTGATTTAGCTCATTCCCACTACTACCCGGGCCGATTCGGTCATTCCGGGCCGGCGTGCCGGCCCGGAATGACCGCACTCGCCCATGTTGAGGAACTGAAGATGGAATTCGGCGCAGTACTCCAGACCAACCCGCCGGCATCGCGCACGGTGCACCTCGCGAAGCTCGCCGAGCAGCACGGTTTCGACTACGCCTGGACCTTCGACTCCCACCTGCTCTGGCAGGAACCGTATGTGATCTACAGCCAGATCCTGGCCGAGACGCACCGGATCAAGGTCGGCCCGATGGTGACCAACCCGGCCACGCGCGACTGGACCGTTACGGCATCCCTATTCGCCACCCTCAACGAGATGTACGGCAACCGCACGATCTGCGGAATCGGTCGGGGAGACTCGGCCGTGCGAGTGACCAACGGTGCGCCGGCCACTCTGAAGACCCTGCGCGAGTCCATCCACGTCATCCGCGAGCTTGCCAATTCCCGTTCGGTCGAATACAACGGCGCGCAGTTGCGATTCCCGTGGAGCGTCGGCAGCGAACTCGAGGTGTGGGTGGCCGCGTACGGTCCGCTGGCCCTCGAGCTCACCGGTGAAGTGGGTGACGGGTTCATCCTGCAGATGGCCGACCTGGATGTTGCGGAATGGATGATCGGCACCGTGCGTGCTGCCGCGGAAAGAGCCGGCCGAGACCCCCGGTCGATCACGTTCTGCGTGGCCGCGCCGATGTACATCGGCGACGACTGGACGCACATGCGCGATCAGAACCGCTGGTTCGGCGGAATGGTCGGCAACCACGTCGCCGACATCGTGGCGAAGTACGGTGCGGATGGCGCGGTGCCGAAAGCGCTCACCGACTACATCGCCGGCCGTGAGGGCTACGACTACAACGAACACGGTCGAGCGGGAAACACCCATACCGAGTTCGTGCCCGACGAGATCGTGGATCGGTTCTGCCTGCTTGGCTCCGCCGCAGATCACATCGAGAAACTGAAGGCGCTCAAGGAGCTCGGCGTCGACCAGTTTGCCGGTTACCTGCAGCACGACAACAAGGAAGAGACCCTCCGCGTGTACGGCGAGACGGTGATTCCGGCCCTGCGCGACCACATCACCGCGAAGGTGTGACCCGGTTCCGACCCATCGCCGAGCGATAAACTAGGGCTCATCATGAACATTCCCGATCCGTCTGACGGAACCGTCGCGTACGATCTCGACCGATCCCACGTCTTCCACTCCTGGTCCGCCCAGGGGGCGCTGAAGCCCTTCGTGCTCGCCGGCGGGCTCGCATCCACCATCTGGGACTACGACGGCAACCGATTCCTCGACTTCTCGAGCCAACTCGTCAACATGAACATCGGACACCAGCATCCGAAGGTCATCGAGGCGATCAAGGCCCAGGCGGACCTCCTCACCATGGCCGCTCCGGCACACGCGAACCTCGCCCGTGGCCAGGCGGCAAAGCGCATTCTCTCGAAGGCCGGCCGACCGTATAGCAAGGTGTTTTTCACGAACGGCGGTGCGGATGCCAACGAGAACGCGATGCGGATGGCGAGGCTCGTGACCGGGCGGGACAAGATCCTCTCGCAGTACCGCTCGTACCACGGCAACACCGGTGCCGCGGTGGTGGCGACCGGCGACTGGCGCCGGGTGCCGAACGAGTTCGCGCGCGGGCATGTTCACTTCTTCGGCCCGTTTCTCTATCGTTCGGAGTTCTGGGCGCAGTCGGTGGAGGAGGAGTGCGCACGAGCCCTGCATCACCTTGAGCGTGTCATCCAGTCGGAGGGCCAGGCGTCGATCGCCGCGATCCTTCTTGAGGGTGTCCCGGGAACGGCCGGCGTCCTGGTGCCGCCGCCCGGCTACCTCGCCGGGGTGCGCGCTCTCGCGGACAAGTACGGCATGCTGCTGATCCTCGACGAGGTCATGTCGGGCTTTGGTCGCACCGGCGAGTGGTTCGCCTGGCAGGGTTTCGCGGCGAACGAGGGCGACTGGACGCCCGACCTCATCACCTTCGCCAAGGGGGTCAACTCCGGCTATGTGCCAGCGGGCGGGGTGATCATCTCCGAGTCGATAGCCAACCAGTTCGAGGAGAACGTCTTCCCCGGTGGTCTCACCTACTCGGGACATCCGCTCGCCATGGCATCGATCGTCGCGGCGATCGACGCGATGGATGACGAGGGCATCATCGACAACGCCCGCGTGATGGGCACCGACCATCTCGGTCCCGGACTCACGGCTCTGGCGGCGAAGCATCCGCTGATCGGGGAGGTGCGCGGTGTCGGTGTCTTCTGGGCTCTCGATCTGGTGGACGATCCGGAGACGCGGGCTCCGGTCTCCGGCGCCGTCATCACGCGATTGAAGTCCGAGCTGATGGCCCGCGGGCTCTTTCCGTTCTCGGCCGACAACCGCATCCACGTGGTGCCGCCGTGCGTGGTCACCGCCGACGAGGTCGCCCGCGCCCTCGCCATCTACGATGAGGCGTTCACGGCGGTGGAGTCGGCCTGAGGCGCGTACCGGGCAAGAGTGTCGCGAAACCTCGGACGGTAGGGGATGGCCAGCACGCCTCTCGCGTAAACTCGACGGGTGCCCCACGTGATCAAGACCCCCTACACCGTCGATGTCTTCGACCTCATGCACCGCCCCGGCGCGATGCGCGAACGGGTGCTCGATATCGTCGTTCCCGAATCGTTCGGCAACGCGGTCATCGGAGTCAGGGCGGGCGGCGAGTTGCGCATCGACCTGCGGATGGAGTCCCTTCACGACGGAATCCTGGTGAGCGCGGAGGTCGACGGAACCGCGGCGGGGGAGTGCGGTCGGTGCCTCATCGACATCGAGCAGGATGTCCAGGTCGAAATCCAGGAGCTTTTCGCGTATTCTTCAGACGAAGCTTTTGATTACGAGGTTCACGAGGACACCATCGATCTCGAACCCCTAGTCAGGGATGCGGTGGTATTGTCACTCCCGTTCCAGCCGGTCTGTCAAGAAGATTGCCTCGGCCTGTGCCCGCAGTGCGGGGCACGGCTCCTCGACAACCCGGGCCACGAGCACGAGAATCCCGTCGATCCACGGTGGGCGGCTCTCGGAAGCCTGGCCGGTTTCGACAGCAGTACAGACACCACCACGACGAATGTGACCGGCGCTGCCAACAGCCCGGAGTAAAGAAAAGAGAAACTCATGGCCGTACCGAAGCGCAAGATGTCTCGCGCCAGCACCCGCGCACGTCGCGCCCAGTGGAAGGCAACCCCTCCCACCCTGGTGAAGACCGTCGAGGGTGGCAAGGTCACCTACAGTCTTCCGCACCGGGCGAAGGTCGTGGAAGACTCCACCGGCGCCCCGCTGTACATGGAGTACAAGGGCCGCAAGGTCGCGGACGTATAGTCCCTTCGTCCTCACCGACGATGCCGGGAACCGAAGCGACTCGAGTCGAACTCGAGAAGCTGCTCGCGGTCGACGTGAGCCCTGAGCTGCTCGAGCTCGCACTGACCCATCGGTCCTATGCCTACGAGCATGGCGGCCTTGCACACAATGAGCGCCTCGAGTTCCTCGGCGACTCGATTTTGGGGCAGGCCGTGACCGTGATGCTCTATCGGGACAATCCGAACCTCGACGAGGGGGAGTTGGCCAAGAGGCGCGCGAGCCTCGTGAGTTCGGTTGCGCTTGCGGAAATCGCCCGGACCATCGACCTCGGTCGACACATCCGGCTTGGACGGGGAGAAGAACTCACCGGGGGCCGGGACAAATCGTCGATTCTCGCCGACACGGTCGAAGCGGTCATCGGTGCGACCTATCTCGATGCCGGCGGCGAAGCTGCGACGGCTCTCGTCCTGCGTCTGATCGGGCCGCTGGTACTCGACCCCGACCGCTTCGGCGCCGCGATGGATCCGAAGACCAGCCTCCAGGAGCTCTCCGCCCGACTCGGCCGCGGCCTCCCGCACTACGACGTGACCGACACCGGCCCCGACCACTCCAAGCGGTTCCACGCCACGGTGTCCCTCGGGGGCATGGATATCGCCGAGGGAGACGGCACGAGCAAGAAGCAGGCCGAGATGGCGGCGGCGCTCGTGGCGTGGACTTCTCTCTCCTCCGCACCGTAGTCGTGCCCGAACTTCCCGAAGTCGAAGTGGTGCGAGGCGGCCTCGAACCGGTGGTGACCGGGGCGACGATCGATGCGGTCACCGTCTTCGATGCGCGGTCCGTGCGGCGACACGACGGCCCGAGCGAGGACTTCATCGAGCGACTGGCGGGGCGTCGCATCCTCGCCGCAGTGCGTCGCGGGAAGTTCCTCTGGTTGCCGCTGTCCGCCCCCGCAGCCTTTCCCAAAACGCAGGACATCCGCCACGAAATCGATGTTTCTGCGACAAACGGCGCGATTGCTGGCGAATGTCCTGCGTTTTCGGTGCCGGAAGAGGCTCTCGTCGTGCATCTGGGCATGAGCGGGCAGGTTCTGCTGCGCGACGTCGGACGGGCGGATGACGCGCTCCTGCGAGTCAGGCTCGGCATCGTCGCCCCGGCTCACGGTCCCCTGCGCATCGACTTCGTCGACCAACGCATCTTCGGCTCGATGGCGATCGATCGGCTGATGCCCACCGCGGATCGGCAGGCCGGAGGGTTCGGGCACGATGCGCCGCTCATCCCGAGCCAGGTCGCGCACATCGCGCGAGATCCGCTCGACCCCGCGTTCGACGATCGGCGTTTCTTCGACGCGCTGGCTCGGCGCCGCACCGGTATCAAGCGGGCCATGCTCGACCAGACCCTGATCAGCGGCATCGGCAACATCTACGCGGACGAGGCCCTCTGGGCCGCCCGCATCCACTACGACCAGCCGACCGAAAGCCTCGGCCGCGTCCGTGCCCGCACGCTGCTCGCCGAAGTGCGGCTCGTGCTCGGCAGGGCACTCGCGGAGGGTGGCACGAGTTTCGATGCGCAGTATGTGAACGTGAACGGGGCTTCGGGCTACTTCGCGCACTCGCTCAATGCCTATGGGCGGCACGGCAAGAGCTGCCCGAGGTGCGGTCGGCCAATCGTCCGCGAGACGTTCATGAATCGCGGCTCACACTTCTGCCCGTTCTGCCAGAGGATCCGCGTCACGTAGTCGACCGCTCGCCGACGCGCCATTCGCCGTTGCCTATCTCCTGACATTTGCCGGGGAGCACGGATTGGTCCGT
>JANMBI010000144.1:0-8235 GCA_031360325.1 Frigoribacterium sp.
GCGCACCGTGGGCGTCGAGCGCGGCAGCATCCCAGGAGAGGGCCCCCTCGACGAAGGTGGGGATGTCGTCGAGCACGTCGAGCGCGTTGGGCAGGGATCGCCGATCGAGCCGGGCGGCGAGGTTCTGGTACGCAGCGAGCGCCTTCGACATTCGAGTCCGCTGTGGTTTCTCCGCGCGTGGAACGCGATCGATCATCGCCGCCGGGGGCGGAAACGATCCGCGATGGTCGTCGATCGCCCGAGCGACCGTCGACTCGGCAATCTGGGCGAGCGGATGCCCGCCGACAGGTACATCGCTGCCGAAATAGGACGCCCAGCCATCCGCCGCCTGGCAGATCGACTCGCGCAGCTCGAATCCGGAGAACTGCAGGCGGCGCCCGATCACTTCGGCGAAAGCAGACTGCGGAATGGCGTCGCCGGTGCCGAACTCGCCGTCGGTGTAGACGACCACCAACGCAGCATCCACCGCCCACAGCTTGCAGAACACGCCGACGACGGTCGTCGCGATGCGCTTGTGCACGACCGGGTCGTTCGACTCGGGAAGGTCGAACCGCATCGCTCCACAGGTACGTTTGCCGCGAAAGGCGACGAGCACGACGCTGTTACGCGGCTGGAAGCCAACCATCGGCGGTACCAGAGCGAGAAGGTCTGCGGGGCCGTTTGCCGTGAGTGTCACTGTCATGCGGCAAGTGTGGCGATGCGGCGGCGGACATCAGCGGGCGATCAGGCGATCTGTGGATAACTGTGGCGGGCACGGGGTGGGTGCGGGTCAATCACTTCGCGTTCTCGAACTGCGGATGCTACTCGACCAGTGGGTCCTCGACACGCTCGCCTGGCGACCCGTTCGACGGACTATTCCCCCGCCGGGGCATCCACCTTCAGCTCCGCGCCGAAGATGGCGACCAGCAGTTGGCCGGTCCACTCGATGAGGTCGGCATCCGCCAGCGGGATTCCCTGGCGCACCGGAAGCGGAACCGAAACGGAGCGCGTCTGGCCGAAGTAGCGGGCGCCCGGGAACATCCGCTGCAGCCGGATCTGGATCGAGTCTAACAGCTCCATGGATGCGATGCGCAGGTTTCCGCCCGCGGTCACGACCTCCGAAAGGCCGGCCTTCTGCGCCATCCGCCGCAAGCGCGACACGGCGATGAGATTCTGCACCTCCACGGGCGGCTCGCCGTAGCGGTCGGTGAGCTCCTCGAGCACCCGGTCGATCGAGTCGGCGGATGCCGCGGGCGAGGCCGCCGCCGACAGCTTCTGGTAGGCCTCGAGCCGCAGTCGCTCGCTCTCGACGTATTCCTCGGGGATGTGGGCATTCACCGGCAATTCGAGGCGCAGCTCGGTCTGGCCCTCGGCGACATCGCCGCGGAAGGTCGACACGGCCTCGCCGATCATGCGCAGGTAGAGGTCGAAACCGACGCCGGCGATGTGGCCGGACTGCTCGCCGCCGAGCAGGTTTCCCGCCCCGCGTATCTCGAGGTCCTTGAGCGCCACCTGCATTCCCGCGCCGAGCTCGTTGTTGGCGGCGATCGTGGCGAGTCGATCGTGCGCGACCTCGCCGAGCGGCTTGTCGGCGTCATAGAGGAAGTAGGCGTAGGCCCGCTCCCGCCCCCGACCCACCCGGCCGCGCAACTGGTGCAGCTGGCTGAGCCCGTATTTGTCGGCCCGGTCGATGATGAGGGTGTTCGCGTTGGCGATGTCGAGCCCCGTCTCGATGATGGTCGTCGAGACCAGCACGTCGAACTTGCGCTCCCAGAAGTCGACCATCACCTGCTCGAGCACGTGTTCGGGCAACTGGCCGTGAGCCACGGCGATTCGCGCCTCCGGCACGAGCTCGGCGAGCTGGGAGGCGACCCGGCTGATGGACGAGACGCGGTTGTGCACGAAGAAGATCTGTCCCTCGCGCAGCAGTTCGCGCCGGATGGCTGCCCCGACCTGCTTGTCGTTGTAGGGGCCGACGAAGGTGAGGATCGGATGCCGATCCTCCGGCGGCGTCGCGAGCGTCGACATCTCGCGGATGCCCGTCACCGCCATCTCGAGGGTGCGCGGGATCGGCGTCGCGCTCATCGCGAGGATGTCGACGTTGGTCTTCAGCTTCTTGAGCGCGTCCTTGTGTTCGACCCCGAAGCGCTGCTCCTCGTCGATGATGACGAGTCCCAGGTCTTTGAGCACGATGGTTGGGCTCAGCAGGCGGTGGGTGCCGATGACGACATCCACCGTGCCATCCGCCATGCCCTCGATCGTCTCCTTCGACTCCTTATCGGTCTGGAACCGGCTGAGGGCACGCAGGTGCACGGGGAATCCGGCGAAGCGCTCGGCGAAGGTCTCCATGTGCTGCTTCACCAGAAGGGTCGTCGGCACGAGCATGACGACCTGCTTGCCGTCCTGCACCGCTTTGAACGCGGCCCGGACGGCGATCTCGGTCTTGCCGTAGCCCACATCTCCGGAGATGAGGCGGTCCATCGGGATGGGACGCTCCATGTCGGCCTTCACCTCGTCGATGGTGGTGAGCTGGTCGGGGGTCTCCGCGAACGGGAAGGCGTCTTCGAGCTCCTTCTGCCACGGGGTGTCCGACGGGAAGGCGTGGCCGCGGCTCGCCATCCGGGCGGAGTACAGCTTGACGAGCTCGACGGCGATGTCGCGCACCGCCTTGCGGGCGCGCCCCTTCTGGGCCGCCCATTCGGATCCGCCCATCTTGCTGAGAGCCGGCGCCTCTCCCCCGACGTAGCGGGTGAGCAGATCGAGTTGGTCCGTCGGAACGTAGAGCTTGTCATTGGGATAGCCGCGCTTCGAGGGCGCGTACTCGACCAACAGGTACTCGCGGCTGTTCTTCACGGCGTTGCGTCCGCCGGTGGACACCGTGCGTTGCACGAGCTCAGCGAAACGTCCGATGCCGTGCGTCTCGTGCACCACGAAGTCGCCGGCCTTGAGCTGAAGCGGGTCGACCACGTTCTTGCGGCGGCTGGCGAGCCGTTTCACCTGGCGGGTGTCGTACCCGGCGGCGCGTCCGTAAAACTCGCTTTCGCTCAGCAGTGCGAACTTGACCTCCGGCAGTTCGAAGCCGTGCTCGACGGATGCCGCGAGCAGGTAGGCGACACCGGTCTCGGTGGTCGCCGGGAACTCGTCGACCATCCGCGCGGCGAACCCGTGCTCGCCGAGCGCCTCGGCCGCGCGCTCGACCAGCCCGTGACCCGCGGCGACGACGGCGACCGTCCAACCGTCTTTGAGCTTGTCCCCGACGTAGTCGATCGCCCCGTCGGCCTGGCCCTGGAATGACGGCACGGTGGTGGCGTCGATGCGGATGTAGTGGTCGCCGTCGCGGAGTTCGCTCGTCACGGCGGTCTCTGTCGCACCGGAATCGAAGCCGCTGAGGGTCCACCAGGTGCGGGAGCCTGCCGCCTCTCGAAGTGCGCTCACGCTGAGGAAGTCGCCCGAGTCCAGATCGATGGGAGCCTCCGCACCGGCCGTAGCGGCGTTCCACGCGGCGCTGAGGAACTCGCGGTTCGTCTCGACGAGGCTCACGGCGCGGCTCGCGACCCGTTCCGGCGCGAGCACCGCGATCGCGGCATCCGCCGGCAGATAGTGGGTGAGCGGCACGAGCCGGTCGGCCAGGGCGGGGGCCAGCGACTCCATGCCGTCGACCGGGATGCCTTCGCCGATCTTGGCGAGCATCTGGGTGAGGCTCGGAAACTCGTGTTGCATCTCACGCGCCCGCTGTTTCACCGCGTCGCTCAGCAGAAGTTCCCGACTCGGCGGCAGCTCGACCTTCGGGATGATCTCCGCAAGCGACCGTTGGTCGGCGACCGAGAACTGGCGAATCTGCTCCACCTCGTCGCCGAAGAACTCCACCCGCCAGGGATGCTCCGCCACCGGCGCGAAGACATCGAGGATCCCGCCGCGCACGGCGAATTCGCCTCGACGCGTGACCATGTCGACCCGGGCATACGCGAGGTCGACGAGCCGGCGCGAGATTTCGGCGAGGTTGTAGCCGCGCCCGCCGGCCGCGAGGGCGAGCGGCTCGATACTCGTGAGGTTGTCGGCGAGGGGTTGAAGGGCGGCCCGCACGCTCGCGACGACCACGAGGTCGCCGGCCGGGGCATCCTGCCAGCGCTGCATGATGCGCAAGGCGTGGATGCGTTTGCCCACGGTTTCGGCGCTCGGGCTCAGTCGTTCGTGCGGCAGCGTCTCCCAGGCGGGGAACTCCACGACGCGGGAATCGGGCATCACACTGGAGAGAGCGGATCGCAGGGATTCGGAATCGCGACCGGTCGCCACGATCGCGAGGAGGGCCTGCGGAAGGGCCGCCTTCGCCGCGCGAGCGGCGAGGAGAGAGGAGAGGAGCGGTGCACGGAGTCCGTCGACGAGGGAGAAGTCCGCACTGCGGGATGACCAGGTGACGGCGTTTTCGAACGTGTGGGCGCGCAAAAGCGCAGAATTCAAGCCCGAAAGTATCACTCGAGGGAGTCTACGCGCGGGCGGCGACCGGGGGCTCCGAGGGTCTCGTCGCCTCGCCAAGCGGTGCTCGCACGGCGATCCGTCACGCGCTGTCGCGGGACCGCGCGCGGGGGACACTCACGGACGGATGACCGAGGCGGGGCGCCCGCCCGTCGGCGTGGCAAGCGGGCCGACCGTGAGCCCGCACCGGGTCTGCGTGTCGATGCAGGCGGCGACATCCGCATTCATCCGGGACGGGGTCCAGCCGTCGAGGAAGTCGGCATGGCCGGTGACCGTCGGCCCCTGCCGAGTGGGATCGATCGACAGGGTGAGCCCCGCCGCACTCGACGTGGGGTAGGTGAGATGCATAACGATCTGCGGAATCTGCACGGGATGGGAAGCCGGGCAGTGACCCCCGCTCTCGGCATACACCACGTTGGTTTGAGCCCTGCCGTCGAGGCGGTGACCGTCCCAGCAATTGGGGAAGGTGATCACCAGGCGCACGCTGTGACCCGGCGCGCAGTCTCGTGGAGCCGTGCCGGGGCGAGCAGCGGACTCCCCCGCGACGGTGGAACAGGTCCAGTTGATGATGCGGTCGCTCTGCGGAGCCGTCGCCGTCTCGTTTCCGGCGATCATGCTTATTCCGGCGGGCATCGTCTTCACCGATGGCGCGCTCGCGGCCGGAGCGCGCCAGTAGATCAGGGTGCTCTTCGGCGCGAGAGGCGAGCCGTGGGCGTAGAGCACCGGAGTCCAGTAGGCCGATGCATCCGCCGTCGTGCTGCACGAAGAGGGTCCGCCGACCAGTTGCTTCGCGGTGGATGACGCGTTGATCGCCCGGTTGCCGAAGAAGTCGTGCTGCATCGACAGGCCCGCCCGTCCGGGCATCTGGATCGGGTCATTCGGTGCCGTTTGGGTGCGCGCGCAGGTGTCGGTGAAGATGCCGGGATTGCGACCGCCGGAGGGAAACCCGGCCGTGTTCACCGGCTTCGGGTTCATCGGGTTCGGGTTCAGCGGCTTCGTGTTCAGCGCCCGGGTGGTCGCCAGGGCGGCCGGAGACGGCGCGGTGGCCACGGTGGCTGCTGCGGTTGCGGTGGCGGTCATCCCGGAGAGCAACACGACCGTGACCATGCCGACGAGAATCTGCCACGGGCGGGCGCTTTGCGTTGCATCGGGAGTGTTCATGATGACAGTAAATCCGCTGGATCGAGACTCGACGCGGCACCTTACACAGCCCGAACACAGCTCGTACCCGACGCCAACGTTCGGCTGGTTCAGTGGGGTCATGGTCACTTCGAAGAACTTCACGCCCGACGAGCCCGGCTCTCAACCCGACCCAGATTTCGGTGCAGGTGACGGCGCCAGCCCCGCAGGGCGGCCACTCGACGAGACGCAACCCCTCTGGCCGACCGAACCGCCGGCGCGCCGCCCCGTCGACGTTTCGGCCACCCCCGCGTCGTTCGTGCGGAGTCATCCCCTCGCGGTCGGCATCACGGCTGCCGTCCTCGCCGTGGTGCTGATCTCCGGGCTCACGGCCTGGGGAGTCGGCAGCGCCATCGTGGCATCCTCCTCCAGGACGGCATCCGTCTCGGTCGCCCCTGCGGCACCCGGCGGCTCGGCGACGGGATCCAAGAGCGGACGCAAGGCCCTGCCAGCCAGCCGCATGGCGTTGCGCGGAACCATCCAGAGCATCTCGGGGTCGACCTGGACCCTCACCACTTCACGCGGAGCGACCACGACCGTGATAGTGGACGACTCCACGGCGTTCGGCACCAAGAAGGTGCCGTCGACGGCGGGCGCCTTCCCGGTCGGGTCCGCGGTCGTGATCGTGAAGCGGGCGGGCACCGCTCGGGTGACCGCCGCCCGCGTCATGGCCGCACCGACAGGTCGACCGGTGCCCTCCGCGACACCGACCACCTGATCGGCGGACGAGCGGGGGTCTTCACCTTCGGGGGAGCCGCGTCATCCGGGCTGATTCAACTCCGCTGATCGGACCGGGCCGATTCGTCCGGGCCGATTGGGCCGGGCTGATTGGACCGGGCCGATTGGTCCGGGCTGATTGGACCGGGCCGATTGGACCGGGCTGATTGGGCCGGGCTGATTGGACCGGGCTGATTGGACCGGGCCGATTGGACCGGGCCGATTGGACCGGGCTGATTGGACCGGGCACATTCATACGGGCACATTCATTTGGGCGGGTTCGACCGGGCGGGACGGCCTCGTCGTACTACTCCGCGGTGGTGTGGAAGCGCAACTGGGCGGCGGTGAGGCCGTCGCTGGCGATCGATTGGACGGCATCCGCGGCATCCGCCAACAGGTTAGGCAGAGTGGCGCGCTCGACTGGGCCGAAGTCGCGAAGCACGAAATCCGCCGCGGACTGGCGCCCCGGGGGTCGGCCGATCCCCACCCGTACCCGGGTGAAATCGCCCGTTCCGAGGGCGGCGATGATGTCGCGGATTCCGTTGTGGCCGCCGTGCCCCCCGCCGAATTTGATCTTGAGCCGGTCGAACGGAATGTCCAGTTCGTCGTGCACCACGACCAGCTTCGACGGTTCGATCCGGTAGAACTTGAGCAGGCCGGCCACCGGCCCCCCGGACAGATTCATGAAGCTGCTGGGTTTCGCGAGTACGAAACGCGGACCCTCTACCCCGCTGCGCCCCTCGGCGACCATGGAGTTGGTCTTGTGCGAACGAAAGGATGCGGAGGCGCGATCTGCGAGTTCGGCAAGAACCATGTGACCGACATTGTGCCGATTGCTCGCGTAGTCGGGCCCGGGGTTGCCGAGCCCGACTACGAGCCACAGGGTGGAGTCCATCGACTTCTCCGGCAGCGAGGTGGTGATGTGGGCTACTACTCTGAAGCGGCTTCCTCGGCCGGGGCATCGTCGGCGGCCTCGACTTCGGGGACCTCGCCCAGATCCTGCTCGACCGGGATGCTGACGGCGACGACCAGAAGTTCGGGGTCGGAGATCAACACCGAACCCGTCGGAAGGGTGACATCTTTCGCGAATATCTGCGAGCCGGCTTCGAGTCCCTCGACGTCGACCACGACGTTTTGCGGGATGTCGGTGGCGAGGGCCTCGATCGTGATCGACTTGGCATCGAGGTCGACGGTGGTGCCGGCGACCGGCTCACCGGTCACGTGAACTGCCACGTCCACCTCGACGCGCTCACCCTTGCGCAGCACGATCAGGTCGATGTGCTCGATGATCTGGCGGAGCGGGTCCTTCTGCACATCCTTGACAAGTGCGAGCTGGTTGCCACCGCCGTCGAGCTGGAGATCGAGGATGGCGTTCGCCTTACGAAGCAGGAGCGCGACGTCGTGGGCTGGAAGGCTCACGTGCTGGGGCGCGGTGCCGTGCCCGTAGACTACCGCCGGCACCTTGCCAGCGGCGCGAAGCTTGCGGGCCACGCCCTTGCCAAAGGTGGTGCGCGATTCGGCCGCGACCTTATTGGTGAGCTCCTTGTGAGCCTTCTTTTCAGACATGTTTCTCCTTCACGGGCCGGGCCCGCGTCTATGGGATTCAACTCGAACGCATCAGCGTGAGGAAAGACTGTGGGGCCGATTGCAGCCACGTGCGCGATCCACCGCGTCGATAACGGATGCCGGGCATCCCTCGCCGAAGTACAACGCAAGAGCCTACACGGATCGAGGCACCCTGTGGTGCGCGGTGGGGGTGCGGTGAGCGTGTGCGGACAACTCCGCGCCGCCGCGAGTGACACGCGCGCCCGAAGATTCGGGCGCGCTTGCGGCGGGCTTTGCTGCCCGCGAATCGCCTTCTGTTCCGCTACGCTTACCAAACACGAC
>JANMBI010000157.1:0-25592 GCA_031360325.1 Frigoribacterium sp.
CCCCGCGGCGCCCGCCCGCGCCGCGATCATCCGCACCCCCGGTCCGAACCGGCCGTCACCGTCGCCCAGGCCGAAGACGGCGACCGAATCGGGGTACGGGGCATACCTGGCCAGCACGGCAGACGGCGTCGCGGCGGCGTAGGCGCTGGCCGAGCCCCCGAATCCCGAGTCGATGGTGTCGGCGTCGCTCCCCCGGCTGGGGGCGACCTCGCCGCTGATGTCGAGGAGGCTGCCGAACAGCTCCGGATGCCCGGCCCCCAGCTGGATGGCGCAGGTGCCGCCCTGAGAGAAGCCCCCGATCGCCCAGTCGGCCCGGTCGGTCAACACGTGCAGATTGCTCCTGATCCAATTCGGCACATCGACCGTGAGGTAGGTGGCCGAATTGCCGAGGGGCGAGTCGATGCACATCGGATTGAGTCCGGGCGCGCCGAGCTGGTCGGGAATCACGACGATCGGCGCGAGACCCGCATGCTGACTGGCATAGCCGTCGAGGATTGCGGCCATCGCCCCGGAGGTGATCAGGCTCGACGGCGCACCCGGCTGACCCGACAGCATCTCGATCACCGGAAGTCTCGGCGGATTCTTCACCAGGGCCGCCGGCGGCAGGTAGACGACAGCGGGACGGGGCTTGAAGTGTGAGATCGTCGCGGGAATCGCGACGGACCCGACGGTTCCCACCTTGGGCATCCCGGCCGGTGCCGTCCAACTTTGAGCGAAAGTCAACTGTGGCGTGGCCGTCGGCGTCGGCGCGGCGACCGGGAGCGCGAGCTTGGAAATCGTTCCAACGCCGAGGGCCGTGCCGAGAGTGGGGAACTCGGCGATATCGACGTTGACGCCGACCGCCCCGGCGAACGCGAAGAGCACGACCGAAAAGGCACCGAGAACCGCCCGCCAGACGCGCGCGCCCCATACCCCGGCCAGCGCGAATCCCACGCCGCCGATTCCGAGCCCGAACCACAACCGGGTGACGGCCGTCAACGACACTCCGAAGGTGTTCCACACGTCGCTGATCAACCAGGCGAGCAGGTAACCGACGCCGACCCCGGCGGCGGCACCGACGAGCTGCACCGGCAGCCAGCGCCGAAGCGGACGTCGGGACGCGAGGACGACCAACACCGCAAGGCTCACGCCGTAGACGACGAACGGGAATGGGCCGGTGAGGAGCCGTATCCCGAGAAGTGCTGTGATCATTGCCGTTGCTCCTGGAACCTGACGCGGGGTTTGCGCCGGCACCATTATTCCCACCCTCGCGGAGTGCCACCTGGGTCTGCGCCCTACCCTGAGAGAGACCTCAGGTGATTCTCAGGACGACCTGGAAGTTTGCTGAACGGAGTGTGTCGACCGGTGACCGTGTTCGCGGGAACGAAGCGGCTAGAAGCCGAGGCGACCCAGCTGCTTCGGGTCCCGCTGCCAGTCCTTCGCCACCTTCACCCTGATCGATAGGAAGACCTGCTTGCCCACGAGCGGCTCGATCTGCGCTCTGGCCCGAGCGCCGACATCCGCGAGTCTCGACCCCTGGTGGCCGATGATGATGCCCTTTTGACTGTCTCGCTCCACGAACAGGTTGGCATAGATTTCCACGAGATCCTTGTCGTCGCGCTCGATGATGTCGTCAATGGTCACCGCGATCGAGTGCGGCAGTTCGTCTTCGACCCCCTCGAGCACCGCCTCACGCACGAGCTCACTGATGCGCGACTCGAGGCCCTCCTCGGTGACCACGTCAGACGGGTACAAGGCCTCCGAGATCGGCAGCAATCGGATCAGTTCCGCCGCGAGGGTGTCGAGTTGGATGCGGCTGGTCGCCGACACCGGGATGATCGCCTCCCACTCACGCAGCGCCGACACCGCGAGCAGCTGCGCCGCCACCTGGGGCCGTGAGGTCGCGTCAATCTTGGTGACGATCGCCACCTTCTTCGCACGCGGGAACGAATCGAGCTGCTCGTTGATATAGCGGTCGCCCGGACCGATCTTCTCATCGGCCGGCATGCAGAAGGCCACGACATCAACGTCTCCGAGAGTGGTCTGGACGATGCTGTTCAGCCGCTCACCGAGAAGGGTGCGCGGACGATGCATCCCGGGAGTGTCCACGAGAATGAGTTGGCCGTTGGCGTAATGCGCGATGCCGCGGATGGCGCGGCGCGTGGTCTGCGGTTTCGACGAAGTAATCGCCACCTTCTCACCGACCAGGGCGTTCGTCAGGGTGGACTTACCCACGTTGGGCCGACCGACGAAGGACACGAAGCCGGCCCGGAAGTCCCGTGGTTCGTTGGGGGTTAGCGACACGCTCAATCTCCGTCTTCTCTGGATCTGGGTTCTTTGGCTCGGAGGATTCGAAAGGCCGCCTGAGCATCGCTGAGGGCCTGATCGCGCTCGACCAACACGGTCGTGAGCCGCTTTCGGCGGCCCTCCGTACGCTCGGCGGTGAGGATGAGGCCCGAGAATCGGGCGACCGATCCGGGGATGGGCAATCGTCCGAGGGCCTTGGTGATGAGCCCGCCGACCGAATCGACGTCATCGTCGTCCAGGTCTATCTCGAAGAGCTCGCCGAGTTCATCGACCGGCAAGCGGGCGCTCACCCGGTAGCGACCGTCGCCGAGCTCTTCGATCTCCACCGACTCGTGGTCGTACTCGTCCGAGATGTCTCCGACGAGTTCCTCGATGAGGTCCTCGAGGGTCACCAGGCCGGCAATGCCTCCGTACTCGTCCACGACCATGGCGAGATGGTTGGATTCGAGCTGCATCTGGCGCAGCGTGTCATCCGCCTTCTTCGACTCGGGGATGAACAGTGTCGGCCGCACGAGGGATTCGAGGGCGACCGAGTCGAGACCCGAGGGACGTTCGTAGGTGAGCCGTGCGACATCGCGCAGGTAGAGAATGCCGACCACTTCGTCGACGTCGACACCGATCACCGGGACACGGGACACTCCCCGGCTGAGAAACAGTCCCATCGCCGCGCCGATCGACTCATCGCTGTCGATCGTCACCATGTCGGTGCGGGGAATCATCACCTCGCGAATGACCGTGTCGCTGAACTCGAAGATCGAGTGGATGAGCTCGCGATCGTCTTCCTCGAGGACCTCGAGTTCGGTGGCCTCGTCCACCATGCTCAGAAGCTGCTCCTCGGAGGAGAACGTTGCCGTGCGCCCGGGAGTCACCCGATTTCCGATGGCCACGAGAGCCGCCGCAACGGGACCGAGGAACACCCGGATGGCGTGCACCGTCCAGGCGCTCACCCGCACGACCGCGCGGGCATGAACCCGCCCCACGCTGCGTGGGCTGGAGCCCACGAGCACGAACGACGCCACGGTCATGATGAACGCGGAGGCGAGCAGTGCCCACCACCATTCGGAGAATACCGAAGCAAAGGCGAGAGTCACGAGCACCGCGGCGGTGGTCTCGGCGACCACGCGCATGAAGTTCACCGCATTGACGTGGGCGCCGACATCCGCCGCTATCGCGGTGAGGGACTTCCGCGCGCGAGCTGTCCCGGCGATCTCAAGAAGGTCGGCGCGGGACACCACCCCGAGGGCCGCATCGGCTGCAGCGAGAAGACCACCGAAGACCACAAGCAGGAGGGCCGCAGCGACGAAGATCGGAATCATGGCACGACTACTTCGATCGTCGTTCGGCGACGGCGAATCCCGCCAGAATCTCGCGCTGAATGCCGAACATCTCCTTTTCCTCGTCCGGTTCGGCGTGGTCGAACCCGAGGAGGTGCAGGATGCCGTGTGTGGTGAGCAGGAGCAACTCGTCGAGGGGGCTATGGCCGGCCGTTTCCGCCTGCGACATTGCGACCTGCGGGCAGAGCACGATGTCACCGAGGAGCCCGGCCGGAGTCATCGCCTCTTCGGTGCCTGGCCGAAGCTCGTCCATCGGGAAGCTAAGCACATCGGTTGGCCCGGGCTCGTCCATCCACTGCAGGTGAAGCTGCTCCATCGCACCCTCATCCACGAGGACGATCGCGAGCTCCGCATCCGGATGAACATAGAGGTAGTCGAGCGCATAGCGTGACAGTCGCTGCAGTGCCACCTCGTCCACCGGAATGACGGATTCGTTGTTGATCTCGATGCTCACGGTCGACCCCTGCCCTCGGATTTCTGGACAGTCCCATGGTCGCTTGGCGTGTCGGAACGCGCGGCCTGCCGCTCTGCATCGTACCTGGTGTAGGCATCGACGATGCGGCCCACCAGGTTGTGGCGAACGACATCTTCGCTGGTCAGCAGGGAGAAATGGATCTCGTCGATGTTGTCGAGCACCCGTGTCACGAGCCGGAGTCCGCTGGCACCGATGGGGAGGTCGACCTGGGTGATGTCACCGGTGATCACCATTTTCGAGCCGTGACCGAGACGGGTGAGGAACATCTTCATCTGCTCGGGAGTGGTGTTCTGCGCCTCGTCGAGCACGATGAAGGCGTTATTCAACGTGCGACCACGCATGTACGCGAGCGGGGCGACCTCGATCGTGCCCGCGGCGAGAAGGCGGGGGACGAGATCCGGATCCATCATCTCGTTGAGGGCGTCGTAGAGCGGGCGAAGGTAGGGGTCGATCTTCTCCGTGAGCGAGCCGGGCAGGTAGCCGAGCCGCTCGCCGGCCTCGACCGCCGGGCGGGTGAGGACAATGCGGTCGACCTCCTTGCGCTGCAGGGACTGCACCGCCTTCGCCATGGCGAGATAGGTCTTGCCGGTGCCGGCAGGGCCGATTCCGAAGACAATCGTGTTCTCGTCGATCGCATCGACGTACCCCTTCTGTCCGAGGGTCTTCGGGCGGATGCTCTTGCCCCGGCTGGTGAGGATGGCCTGGCTGAGCAGCTCTGCGGGACTCACCCGTTGGTCGAGGCCGAGGATCTTCGCGGACTCGGTGACACTTCGTTCATCGAGCACGGTCTCGTCGTTCCCGATGCCACCGTGTTCGCGGTCGCCGTGCACCATCAGGACGAGCTCCTCCACGAGTCGAGTTGCGGCCGATAGCTGACCGGCCTCGCCGTTCAGGGTGATCTCATTACCGCGCACCAGCACCGACACCCCCGGGTATTGCCTCTCGATGGCCGTCAACAGCCGATCCTGGGGCCCGAGAAGTCGCACCATCGCGATCCCGTCGACTCGGATGACGGCGTGTTCCGTTCGGCGGGATCGCCCGGGGTTGGGTTCGCTACTGGCCAAGGGTTCCTTCGGGGAGTGGCCCACCGAGCAGGTGGGCGTGGACATGGAACACGGTCTGGCCGGCGAGGGGGCCGGTGTTGAAGACGAGGCGATACTGGCCGCCGCAGTGCTCGTCGGCGAGCTCTTGCGCGATGGCAACGACTTCGGCGAGGAGGCCGGGGGCGCCGGCGGCGAGCTCGGTGACGTTCGCGAAGTCATCCCTCTTCGGCACCACCAGCAGGTGGACGGGCGCCTTCGGGGCGATGTCCCGGAACGCGATGACCCGATCGTTCTCGAACACGATATCCGCCGGGATCTGACGCGCGACGATGCGCGTGAAGAGGGAAGGCCCGGCTGCTGTCGACATGTCTCAAGGGTAAGCGACACCGCGGACGATCGGGCGGGAGTTCGCTCCCAGCGCCCCCGGGGTTCGAGGGAGCCGCGCGCGCCCGATGCGGAACCGAGCAGCCACCTACCACCGCCCGAGTCGCGCGTTCACCACCGCGACCGCTGCCGGCCCGGCAGTCGAGGTGCGGAGGATCGTCCCCCCGAGCCGCACCGGGGTGGCACCCGCGGCCTCCAGAGCCGCGAGTTCCGATGGCGCGATGCCGCCTTCGGGACCGACAACGAGCACGACGTCGCGACCGTCCGGCTCGAGCCGACTCAGCGCGAGGTCCGCCGCCGGCTCGAGCAACAGCATCCGTGTATCCTTCGCCAGGGCGACGAGCACCGCGAGGGAGGCCAGGTCCCCCACCTCTGGCACCCAGGAGCGAACGGACTGTTTGCTTGCCTCTCGCACTATCGCACTCCAGCGATCGTGTCCCTTGCGCACCTTGGTGCCCTCCCACTTCACGATCGAGCGCCGTGCCGACCAGGGAATCACCCCATCCACGCCGAGCTCGGTGGCCTGCTGAACCGCCTGCTCGTCCCGATCGCCCTTCGCCAGCGCCTGCACGAGCCAGATCGCCGGCGAGGCGGCCGGTGTCTCGACGACGGTCTCGACCTGCACCACGAATTCGGCGTGTTCCGCCGAGACCACCGACCCCGAAATCACCAGTCCCGCCCCGTTGCCGATCGCGATCGACTCCCCCGGCGCGAGTCGGCTCACGGTCACCGCGTGCCGGGCCTCCGGGCCGCCGACCGTGACTCGCGCGCCGACGACGGCAGAGTGGAGTTCTTCGCTCAGGTAGAAGTGCGCCATGCGGTCAGATGTTGAGGAACCGGTCGCGCAGCTTCTGGAACAACCCCTGCTGGAAGTGGGTGAGAGTCGGAGCCGATTCCTTTCGTGAACTCGCGAACTGCTTGATCAGATCGTGTTCCCGATGGCTGAGCTTCACCGGAGTGGCCACCTGCACGCCGATCTTCAGGTCTCCGCGGCCGCTCCCGCGCAGGTGGGTGACGCCCCGATCCTTGACCGTGATGACCTCCGCACTCTGGGTGCCGGGCTTGATGTCGATGGAGACCTCGCCATCCAGGGTCTTGAGGGCGGTCTTGGTACCGAGGATGGCATCGGTCATCTGCACCTCGAGAGTCGCGAGCAGGTCATCTCCGTTGCGGCTGAACACCTCGTGGTGCCGCACCTTGATCTCGAGATACAAGTCGCCGGCCGCACCACCGGCCGGTCCTACTTCGCCCTGGTTGGGCATCTGGAGTCGGAGTCCGGTATCGACGCCCGCCGGGATGTCGACCGGGATGCTGCGCCGCGCCCGCACACGACCCTGGCCCTGGCAAGTGGGGCACGGGTTCGGGATGACGCTGCCATAGCCACGGCAGGTGCCGCAGGGGCTCGATGTCATCACATTGCCAAGCAGGCTCCTCACCGTGCGTTGGATCTGACCGCTGCCGTGGCAGATGTCGCAGGTGACGGGATTCGTCCCCGGCGCGCAACACGATCCGTTGCAGGTGTCGCACAGCACTGCCGTGTCGACCTCGATGTCACGGGTGGTGCCGAAGATGATCTCGTCGAGATCCACCTCGACGCGCACGAGGGCGTCCTGGCCCCGCTCGCGGCGGGAGCGCGGCCCGCGGGTCTGACCGCCTCCGAAGAACGTCTCGAAGATGTCGCCGAACCCTCCGAATCCCTGTCCCCCCTGCCCGCCGAAGCCTGCTTGCGGGCCGAGATCGTACTGCTGGCGTTGCTGCGAATCCGAAAGCACGTCGTAGGCGTGGGTGACGAGCTTGAACTGCTCCGAGGCATCCGCTCCCGGATTCACGTCGGGATGCAGCTCTCGGGCGAGGCGACGGTACGCCTTCTTGATCTCGTCGGTCGTTGCGCTGCGGTCGACGCCGAGAACTTCGTAATGGTCAGCCAAAAATCTTCCTTACGGGTCAGTCTTCGCCGAGGAGGCGAGACAGGTAGCGCGCGACCGCTCTGACGGCCGCGATGTTGTTCGAGTAGTCCATTCGGGTCGGGCCGATCACGCCGAGACGTGACACCTCGCCGCCGGAGGTTGCGTAGCCGGTAGCGAGAACCGAGGTCTCCCCCAGCCCGAACGCCGCATTCTCTTTGCCGATCGACACCGAAAAACCGTTCTGGTCAGGTTCCATCTCGCCGAACAGGCGCAGCAGAGTCACCTGCTCCTCGATCGCCTCGAGCACAGGGTAGATGCTGCCGCTGAAGTCTTCCTCCGTGCGCACCAGGTTCGCGGCGCCGGCCATCACCAGTCTGTCCTGGCGGTTCGCGAGCACCTGTTCGATGAGAGCGGTGGCGATGAGATCCACCGACGGTGCCCGCTCCACCGGAAACTGGTCGGCGAGGCGAGCGAGTCGGTCGGCGGCCTCCACGAGTCCGACTCCCCCGAGCGTCGAGTTCAGCCTGGTGCCGAGTTGGCTGAGAAACTCCTCATCCAGGTCGGCGATGACATCGAGCAATCGCTGCTCCACCCGCCCGGTGTCGGTGATCAGCACCGTCATCACCCGGTCGGAGGCCAGCCGCACCAGCTCCACGTGACGGATTCGTGAGCGCGAGAGGGAGGGGTACTGCACGAGCGCCACCTGGTGGGTGAGTTGGGACAGCAGCCGCACCGTGCGTCCGAGCACCTGGTCGAGGTCGGCGGAGGATCCGAGGAAGATCTCGATCGCCGTGCGCTGGGCAGGACTGAGCGGCTGAAGGTCCGCGAGCTGGTTGACAAAGACGCGGTAGCCCTTGTCCGTGGGAATCCGGCCGGAGGAGGTGTGCGGCGCCGCGATGAGTTCTTCCTCCTCGAGCAATGCCATATCGTTGCGGATCGTCGCCGCAGAGACCCCGAAGGAGTGGCGCTCGACGATGGACTTCGATCCCACCGGCTCCCGCGAGGCCACGTAGTCCTGCACAATCACGCGGAGTACGTCGAGACCTCGCTCCGACACCATGCGAACCACCTCGCTTTCCCGGCCGCGCCGTTTTCCACAACGACGGTCACTTGGCACTCTCTACTAAAGACTGCCAATTGTACCGTGACACACCGGCGCGAAGGCGTTGCATGCACGGTTACGGGAGCGCTACCTTATGCATGTACTCGTGAACCGCCCTCGACCGAAGGCCGAGCGAGATCACACCCGGTCGGCCCTGGCCCGTCGCAGGATCGATTCGCCCAGCGAAAGGCTCTGCACATGTCTGAACCATTCTCCCAGCCGGCCGCACCGCAACCGGCAGCCCCCCTCACCGAGGCCGAAGACCGGCAGTGGGGTTCGTTCGCCCACCTCGGCGGAATCCTCGGATTCCTTCCGGCGCTGATCATCTGGCTGATCTTCAAGGACCGTGGTAGCTTCACGAACACCGAAGGCAAAGAGGCGCTGAACTTTCAGATCACGCTCATCATCGCGGAGTTCATCGGCTGGATCACGGCGTTTCTCCTCATCGGGCTGCTCATCATTCCCGCCGTCTACGTTGTGCGCATCATCTTCTCGATCATGGGCTTCCTTAAGGCCAAGGACGGCTTCGGCTACCGATACCCGTTCGCGCTTCGTCTCATCAAGTAGGCGGGAGCCCCGCACCGGTCGCCGAGCGGGTTTGTTCTTGTTTTGACGGGCCGATCCTCTACTGGGCGGATGCCTTAGTTGGCGGATGCCTTAGTTGGCGGATGCTTTAATTGGCGGATGTCAGAGACCACGCCGAACCCCTACCAGACGCCCCAGCCGCTCAGCCCGAGCGACGAAAAACTCTGGGCCACGCTCGTGCACCTCGGCGCGATCCTCTTCTATTTCCTCCCCGCCCTCATCGGGTACTTCCTGTTGAAGGACCGAGGTCCGTTCGTCCGCATCCACACCCGCGCCGCCCTCAATTTCCAGCTCACCGTTCTCCTCGGCTACCTCGTGGGATTCTTCACCCTGTGGATGCTGGTCGGGTACCCCATCCTGCTCGCGGTCGGTGTTCTCAACATCGCCTTCAGCATCGCGGCCGCCGTCGCAGCGAACAGAGGGCAGCTATACACCTATCCGCTTTCCGTCACCTTCGTCACCGACTAGCCTTCCTCGTCTCCTGACATCGCGGCGACCGCCCGACTTCTCTCGCGCAACCGGGCGAACGCCCGACCAAGGGCCAACATCGCAGGCTCCCGCCACCATGCACCATGCAAAACTGACCTCTCGACCTTGCGACTTCTCGATCGAGCAAGAGGGCCGCGCGTGAGGATGGAGCAAGAGGGCCGCGCGTGACGCGCAGGGTCAACTTCGCAGGGTCAAACTTGTCTCGAGCATGCGCAGATGACCCCGGACGAAACACGGACTAGTCACTCGAGCAGGCGTCGCACCACCACGTCGGCGAGAAGCCGTCCGCGCAGCGTGAGCACGAGCGAGCCCCGGATCGCTGATGCCCCATCCACCAGTCCCTCACCGATGAGCCCGGCCACGGCCGTGCGCGAATCCGAGGGCAACCGAGCAATGGAGAGACCCTCTCGAATCCGGGTGCCGAGCAGCACACTCTCCATCCGGCGAGCCTCGTCGTCGAGGGTCTCTCGCCCCGCTCCCGGTGACAACCGAGCTCCGATCCGGTCGGCGTAGGCGGCCGGATGCTTCACGTTCCACCAGCGCACCCCCCCGACGTGACTGTGCGCGCCCGGTCCCACCCCCCACCAATCCTGACCCTGCCAGTAGGCGAGGTTGTGGCGAGAGCGATGCTCAGCAGAACCTGCCGCCGACTCGCGCGACCAGTTACTCACCTCGTACCAGCCGTATCCGGCGGCCTCGAGTAGTTCATCCGCCAGCTCGTACATGTCGGCCTGCAGGTCTTCGTCGGGGTGTGCCACCTCGCCGCGCCGGATCTGCCGGGCAAGCTTGGTGCCGTCCTCCACGATGAGCGAATAGGCGGAGAGGTGATCCGGACGCTGCGCGAGGGCATGTTCGAGCGACACCCGCCAGTCCGCCAGGGTCTCCCCCGGCGTGCCGTAGATGAGGTCGAGGCTCACCTCGAGGCCGGCGTCACGCGCCCACCGCACCACGAGCGGCACACGCTCGGGATCATGAGTGCGCTCGAGGGTGGCCAACACGTGCGGCACGGCCGACTGCATACCGAACGAGACGCGCGTGAAACCCGCTTGGGCGAGGGAACGCAGGTAGCCCGCATCCACCGAGTCGGGGTTGGCCTCGGTCGTGACTTCGGCGCGGTCGACGAGACCCCAGGTGTCGACCACGGCCGCGAGCATCGCGGCGAGGTCCGTCACGGGAAGCATCGTGGGAGTTCCGCCGCCGAAGAAGACCGTGGATGCGGGCCGCTCCGGCAATCCGGCTCGACGCAGGATGCCGTCGGCGAGGGCGATCTCTGTGATCGCTTGGCCGGCATAGTCGGTGCGTTTCGCACCGCGCAACTCGTCGGAGGTGTAGGTGTTGAAGTCGCAGTATCCGCAGCGCACCCGGCAGAACGGCACGTGGACATAGACACCGAAGTCACGATCGGCAGCGCCGACGACGACGGATGGTGGCAACGTGCCGTCCATCGGCGCGGGATCGGCGAGCGGAAGCGCGCTCGGCATCAGGCCGCGGATGCGGACGGGAGTGCAGCGGACAGCGACTCGAAGTACCGCCTCGTGTAGTGGGCCTGCGCGAGCCTCAGCACCGGATAGACGAGCCACCAGAAGACATTCGCCGGACGGGAGAACGCGCTGATCTCCAACCAGACCGACCCGTCGTCGGTCTGTTCCACGATGAAGGACTCCTCGCCGCTCTCCGGATGCCCCGGCAGAGTGCCATAGGCGAATCCCTTGCGGTTCAACTCGTCGACGACGTAAACCACCCGGGCCGGCGCGGTGACGTGGAACGGTCCGAACGGGATCCCGAGCACCACCGAGTCCCCCGGCACGATGAACGGGGATCCGTCGCGCCCGAACACGATCTCGTCGCCGACGAAGGACGGCGCGACCGGGGTGCCGGCCTCATCGAACGCCACGGGCACGTAGGTCTGATCGCTCACCGCAGCCGGTACATCCGCCACATCGATGCGGAACCCGCTGTTTCGCTGGATGCCCCAGGACATCACCTCGTTCCAGGCGTGATCCCACCGTGCGTCGCCGTGCCCGACGCGGGTACGCCGGCGGAACGACCGGTACCCGGAAGGGGCAGAGACGCCGAGGTCTGACGACTGTGTTGCTCCCACGTTGGGGTAGGTGACCGGTTGCTCCCAGAGAGCGGGCTTCGCGGACCTCTCGTCTCCGGGCATCTACCGAGCATCCGTCCTGGGGAACCCCGCCGTGAGAAATCCTGCGCTGCGAAATCCTGCGCTGGTGAACCCGGTCGGTACGCCCATCGTGCAGCTCGAGGAGGCGGATGGCGCGGGCACCGCATAATCCTACCGGCGGTGACACGGGGCTTCCGCCCCGGTGCCGCCGTCCCCGCCGGTGTCCGCTCCGACACGGACCGGTTGGCGTTACCCGAGGGCGCGACTGGCAACCCGCGCCGAGCCGAGCAGCTGCTGGGCGTCGAGGGCGAACAGGTCCAGCGCTCCCCCCGTCGCGGCCCCGAAAAGTCCGGCGCATTGGGGAAGCAGTTGTTCCGCATAGAACCGGGCCAGCACCAACTGGGACTCCGCGAATTCGTCGTCTCCGGTGGACTCCCCGGCGAGAGCCGAACGGGCCATGAGCCAACCGCCAACGCAGAGCCCCCACATGCGCAGGTAGGGAGAAGAACCCGAGAGGGCGGCGTTCGGGTCTGACCGACCGGTTCGAAGCATCCATCCGGTCGCCGCCTCGAGGGAATCGAGCTGCGTGCGCAGGTGCACCCGGATGCTGTCGAAGGCTTCCCCCGCGGCTCCGAGCTCCGAGTCGATTGCCCGCATGGTCGCGATGAACTCGAGGAAGGATGCGCCGTTTCGAACACCGAGCTTTCGGCCAACGAGGTCGGCGGCCTGGATGCCGTTCGTGCCCTCGTAGATCGGCGTTATCCGCACATCGCGGAAGTGCTGCGCGGCTCCCGTCTCCTCGATGTAGCCCATGCCGCCGTAGACCTGCAGAGCGAGGGAGGTGAGCTCCACCCCGAGGTCGGTGCCGAAGGACTTGCTGATCGGGGTGAGCAGTCCGACGATCTCGGCGGCGCGCACCCGCGCTGCCCCGTCGGCGCTGTGGGTGCTGAGGTCGATCTGCACCGCGTTGAAGAGTACGAGGCGACGGAGGGCGGACAGGTAGGCCTTCTGCGTCATGAGCATGCGCCGCACGTCCGGGAAATCGATGATGGGCGAGTCTGCGGTGGCCCCGATCGCCTTGCCCTGTGTGCGCTCCTGGGCGTAGGCGAGCGAGCCCTGGTAGGCGCGCTCGGCGATCGATAGACCCTGGGTGCCGACCGAGAGTCGGGCGCTGTTCATCATGACGAACATGATGCGCATGCCGAGGTTCTCTTCGCCGATGAGATACCCCGTCGCATCCTCGTACGACAGCACGCAGGTGGGAGCGCCGTGGATGCCGAGCTTGTGTTCGATCGAGATGCAGCTGACGCCGTTGCGTTCGCCGAGCGAGCCGTCCTCGTGCAGGTGAAACTTCGGCACGATGAAGCAGGAGATGCCGCGGGTGCCGTCGGGTGCGCCGGGGGTGCGCGCGAGCACGAGGTGCACGATCTGGTCGGCGAGGTCATGGTCCCCGTAGGTGATGAAGATCTTCTGACCGGTGATCGCGTAGCTTCCGTCACCCTTCGGTACGGCCCGAGTGGTGAGCGCTCCGACATCCGATCCGGCCTGCGGCTCGGTGAGGTTCATCGTGCCGGTCCACTCGCCGCTGATCATCTTCGGCAGGTAGGTCTTCTTCTGCACATCGTCGCCGTAGTGCAGAAGGGCGTCGATCGCGCCCTGGGTGAGAAGTGGGCAGAGCGCGAATGCCATGTTCGACGAGCCGAGGATCTCCTGGATGGCGAGTCCAACCGACCACGGGAAGCCGCCACCGCCGAACTCCTCCGGGAACGGCACGGAGCCCCAGCCGGCGTCGACATACTGCCGATACGCGGGCGTGAAGGCCGCCGGGGTGCGCACCGTGCCGTCGGGGTCGCGTCGTGCCCCCTCGACATCCCCGGACTGGTTCGTTGGCGCCACGACCTTCACCATGAAGTCGGCGCACTCCTCGAGGAGCCCGACGACGGTGTCGAGATCGGCATGCTCGTAGCCGGGAAGGGCGGCGACCTGCGGATACCCCACCACGTGCTCGAGCACGAAGGCGAGATCGGAAACGGGGGGACGGTAATCGCTCATGTTCGCAGCGTACCTCTCGCTGGTCATTCGCTCGCGATCGTTGTGCCGTCTCACAACGGAGCTCGGGCTGGCACCGCATTTTTTTGTTCTCGGCATCGGTCCCGGGCGCTCACAACACCCGCTGCTCACGACACCGGGCTCGCCGCGAGTCGGGTCGCCGGCCGGGTGGCGCAGTGCCGTCCGGACGGGGAGACCAGGGTGATGTCTCCGCCGGGAGGTCGGGTGCTGGTCCAGTTCGTATGGTGTTGGGTGTCGGGGTGTTTGATGTCGGGGTGTTTGGGGCAGAGTTCAGACATCTGGACAAGGAAACTCCGGTCGCAGCCGCACCGGCGGGGCTTTCGGTGGAGGTCTCAGGGAAGGCACGTGGAGAACATTGCACGGACGGCCAATAGTCGACAATGTCCACCCGGCGAACGTTGATTCGGCCGAATTTGCGGGTGCTACTTGTCCTTCTTGGTCTCCGTGTCGCCGCTCAACGCCGCGATGAACGCCTCCTGCGGAACCTCGACGCGACCCACCATCTTCATCCGCTTCTTCCCCTCCTTCTGCTTCTCCAGGAGCTTGCGCTTGCGGGTGATGTCACCGCCGTAACACTTGGCGAGCACGTCCTTGCGCATGGCGCTGATCGACTCGCGGGCGATGATCCGGGCGCCGATGGCGGCCTGGATCGGCACCTCGAACTGCTGGCGCGGGATGAGCTTCTTGAGCCGCTCGGTCATGAGCACGCCATAGGCGTAGGCCTTCTCCCGGTGCACGATGGCGCTGAAGGCATCCACCGCCTCTCCCTGGAGCAGGATGTCCACCTTAACCAGGTCTGCATCCTGATCACCGGTGGGCTCGTAGTCGAGGCTCGCATAGCCGGCCGTGCGGCTCTTCAGCTGGTCGAAGAAGTCGAACACGATCTCGCCGAGCGGCATCGTGTAGTGCAGTTCCACGCGATCTTCACCGACATATTCCATGCCCTGCATGGTGCCGCGGCGACCCTGGCAGAGCTCCATGACCGTGCCGACATAGTCCTTCGGGGTGAGGATGGATGCCTTCACCACCGGCTCGCTCACCGACGCGATCTTGCCGCCGGGGAACTCGCTCGGGTTGGTGACTGTGACGGTCTTCTTGTCGTCCGTGGTCACCTGATAGATCACGGACGGCGCCGTCGCGATGAGGTCGAGCCCGAACTCGCGCTCGAGCCGCTCGGTGACGATCTCGAGGTGCAGGAGGCCGAGGAATCCACAGCGGAAGCCGAAGCCGAGAGCCACGGACGTCTCCGGTTCGTAGACGAGGGCGGCATCCGAGAGCTTGAGCTTGTCGAGGGCCTCGCGCAGCACCGGGTAGTCGGAGCCATCGATCGGGTATACCCCGGAGAACACCATCGGCATCGGCTCGGAGTAGCCCTTCAGAGCGACCGTCGCCGGCTTGACGAAGCTCGTGACGGTGTCGCCGACCTTGCTCAGGCGCACATCCTTGACACCGGTGATGAGGTAGCCGACCTCACCGACGCCGAGACCCTTGGTCGGGGTCGGTTCGGGACCGCTCACACCGATCTCGAGAACCTCGTGGGCGCTCCTGGTGCTCATCATCACGATCTTCTCGCGAGGCTTCAACGCCCCGTCGATCATCCGCACATAGGTGATCACCCCGCGATACGAGTCGTAGACCGAATCGAAGATCATCGCGCGGGCGGGTGCCGTCGCATCGCCGACCGGCGGAGGGATGAGGCGGGTCGCCCGGTCGAGCAGCTCCGGCACTCCGACCCCAGTCTTGCCGGAGACCAAGAGGATGTCCTCCGGCGTGCAGCCGAGCAGGCCGACAATCTCCTTCGTGTACTTCTCGGGATCCGCCGCAGGCAGGTCGATCTTGTTGAGCACCGGGATGATGGTGAGGTCGTTGTCGAGGGCGAGGTACAGGTTGGCAAGGGTCTGCGCCTCGATGCCCTGCGCGGCATCCACCAAAAGGATCGCGCCCTCGCAGGCCGCGAGCGAGCGGGAGACCTCGTAGGTGAAGTCCACGTGGCCCGGAGTGTCGATCATGTTCAGGGCGTAGGTCTGGCCGTCCAGCTCCCACGGCATGCGCACGGCCTGGCTCTTAATGGTGATGCCGCGCTCGCGCTCGATGTCCATGCGGTCGAGGTATTGAGCGCGCATGTCGCGATCGCTGACGACGCCGGTGATCTGAAGCATCCGGTCCGCCAGCGTGGACTTGCCGTGATCGATGTGGGCGATGATGCAGAAGTTGCGGATGAAGGCGGGGTCGGTCGAAGCCGGCTCGAGGGCCTTCAGTGCTCTTGGGCTCACGCAGATCCTTCGTATCGGGCTGTGCACCACTGCCGTGGGGTCGCACAATTCTCCCACGGCCCAGACCGAGCGGATGCGCCGGCCGATCTTCGACCAACCGCCGGACGATCGCCGAGTTCAGACTCTGGTCGCGAGCGCGAAGACTCCCCACGGCAGGATGGGCACGGCAGGATGAGAACGAGACCGAAAGTGACGGACATCAGCGGGATCGCAAGCGACAGCGCAAGCGCCAGCGCAAGCGCACCGACGATGACTCCCCGGGTGCTGACGGGACGGCCCGCTGGTTCGGCTCTGAGCCCTACCGCTCCGACGACGATCGCGGCAATCGGCACGAACACCGAGGACCCGAACGCGGTGGACGCGATGGACGCGATGCCGAGCGCGCGCGAACCGGAGGCGCGAGTGTCGGGATGGTGGGAGGCGGGGCCGCGCTGTCGATCGGGGTGCTGGCCCTGCGATTCTCCTCTCCTGGACGACGTAGCCCACACGTACAACGACCTCCGATCGGCGACCATGGGGCCGACTCCCGGTGCGATTCGGTGCATCCTACGGTGCCGGCAGCCGCCCGAGGCCCTCGAGCAAAGCGGACTTCTCGGCGGCGAGCGAGATGCGGATCCAACCCTCGCCCGACCGCCCGAACGCGCTGCCGGGGGCCACGGCAACCCGGTCGTGCAGCAGGAAGTGCTCGGCCCAGCCCGCGACGTCCCCACCCGACGCGTGCGAGACATCCGCCCAGAGGTAGAAGGCGCCACCCGGCCGCAAATAGCGGATACCCCGCGCATCGAGCAGCGCGCAGGCGACCTCAAGATTGTCGCGATAGTGCTCCCGGGAGTCGGACACGTGCTGATGCTCGCCGGTGATGGCGGCGACGGCGGCGTACTGATCCGGCATCCCGACGCAGCTGATCGACGCCTCCTGCACGGTGCGCATGATCGCTGCGAGCCCGGGAGGCGTCACCAGGTAGCCGATGCGCGCCCCGGTCATTGCATAGGTCTTGGAGAGTGAAAACACGCTGAACACGCGATCATCGGGGTCGAGGCTCGCGATGCTCAGGTGCGGCGCGTCGTAGGTGAAGTACTCGTACACCTCGTCGCTCAGCACCCAGAGGTCATGCCGCCGGGCGAAATCGAGCAGGGCGCGCAACTGCCGTTCGTCGAACACCACCCCAAGAGGGTTCGACGGCGAGTTGACGATGATCACGCGGGTGCGATCCGTGACCAGGCGGTCGAGTTCTTCCGGGTCGGGAGCGAAGCCGTGCTCCGGCCGCAACGAATACGGCACCGGCACCGCTTCGAGCAGCCGGGCGTTCATCGTGAAGGTCGTGTAACCGGGGTCGGGGACGAGAACCTCGTCGCCGGCGGCGAGAAGGAGTCGCATCGCCTGGAAGAGGCCCTGCGTCGCGCCGAGGGTCACCCACACCCGTTCGACGTCCACACGGATGTCATTCTCGCGGGCCAGTTTCTCCACGATCGCGGCCCGCAGCGGCGGAATTCCGCCATTGGCCGAGTAGCTGGTGAGGTCGTCGTTCCAGGCCTTGGCTCCGGCCGCGAGGATGTGCGGCGCAACCGGGCGGTCCGGTTCCCCGACCGCAAGCGAGATCACGTCGTCGAGCTCGAGAGCGATCTCGAAGATGCGCCGGATGCCGGATGGCGGCACAGCGGCGATGTGCGGGGAAAGGGACGGCATACTGTCAGGCTATTACGTCAGGAAGAGCGGCTACCATCGGGCCATGCCCGCCCCCGCCGTTCTCGTTCACGGCCTTCGCGGCTCGGGCGCCGACTGGGAGCCGCAGCGAGACATCCTCGAGGCTCATGGGCATCCGGTGGCGGTCGTGGATCTTCCCGGCCACGGCTCCCGCGTCGATGAGCCATTCACCGTCGGTGAGTCGCTGCTGACCGTGGCGGAGGCGGTGCGGTCGCTCGGCAACGCCCCGGTCTTCATCGTCGGCCGCGGTCTCGGCGGTCACCTCGCCGTGGAATGCGGCTCGCTCATCGACACCGTCGGGGCCGTGGTCGCGGTGGGATGCGGCACCCAGACCCTCAGCTGGGTTCTCGACAGCTATCGCATCGCCTCGACGAGCACCCATCACATGCTGCCGGACAGCGGAGCGGCCATGAGCAGCGCCGCATCCTCTACCTTCGTGCGGGCGGGATCCTCGGGAGGCGTCGCCCGGTCGGAGCATTTCGCCGACACCCTCCGCCAGCTGGACTCACTCGACACGAGATCCGCTCTTTCCCGACTGCCGGTGCCCCTCTGGCTGCTCAACGGACAGTTCGACCGGTTCCGGATGCAAGAGCGGGCGTTCCTCGCGCGCGCTCCCAATCATCGGCTCGTGCGACAGCCCGGGGTGCGGCTCGCCGCGCACTTCCGTCGTCCGGCCGACACCGCACGGCTGCTGCTCGGCATTCTCGGTGGTCGGCACCCGATCCGCCCGCGCACCGGATTGCTGGATCGCTGACGCACTGGTAGTGTCGATGGTTGGCTTGTGCGAGACATTTGGCATCCGAGTGTGTTCGCGAATCGCAGCCCGGAGCTCCCAGCAGTGGACCCGGTTCGCGGCTGCTCTCAACCGTTCTATCCACAGAGAAAGTTAGACATTGGCAAACATCAAGTCGCAGATCAAGCGCATCGGCACCAACAAGAAGTCTCAGGACCGCAACAAGGCCGTCAAGAGCGAGGTTAAGACCGCTGTGCGTTCCGCCCGCGAGGCCATCGTCGCCGGTGACGCCGCCGCAGCCGCCACGGCTCTCGCACTCGCATCGAAGAAGCTGGACAAGGCCGCCAGCAAGGGCGTCATCCACAAGAATCAGGCGGCGAACCGCAAGTCGGCCATAGCGAAGAAGGTCGCCGCCCTCTAGGCGTTTCCGTCACAGGCCCGTCACCGTTCGCGGCGACGGGCCTTTTGCTTCCCCTCCCACCCCCGCGCAATTCCCCGCCAAAAACGCAGGACATTCGCCTCCGATCGCGGCGAGGCGCCGCCGAAACGACCATCCCGCGGCGAATGTCCTGCGTTTTCGGTGGGGGAAGGGAGAAGGGTCGAGAGGACGAGGATGCCGCTCAGCGGCTATGACGTTCCGCGAGTACTGATCACGCCGACCAGGCGCTCCAGCACGAACACCGGATCTCGACCGGCTCCCTTGATCGCCGCATCCGTTTCGGCGAGCAGTTCGATGCACCGGCCGAGGCCGCGATCGTCCCAACCCTGAAGGTCTCGACGTGCACGGTCCACCTGCCACGGGGCAAGCCCGAATTGTTGGGCGAGCCGGCCAGAAGCTCCGCGCGCGCCGGAGATCTTGGCCATGGTGCGCAGTTTGCTCGCGAACGCCGCCAGGATCGGTACCGGGTCGGTGCCCGCGGCGACGGCGTGTCGGAGCAGGATCAATGCGTCGCCGCGGCGGCCGGCGATCGCGACATCCGCGACCCGGAAGGCATTCGTCTCGACGCGTCCCGAGTAGTACTTGTCGACGGTGATCTCCGTGATCTCGTCACCCACGTCGGACATGAGCTGCTGGCACGCGGCCGCGAGTTCGGCCAAATCGTCTGAGAAGGCCGAGGCGAGCGCTCGCAGCGCACCACTCGTGATGCGTCGGCTCTCGGCCGCGAATTCCGCCGCGGCGAATTCGAGCTTTTCGGAATCCTTCTTCAGTTCGGAGCACACGACTTCGATGCCCGACCCGAGACCGCCGCGAATGGCGTCCAGGAGCTTTTTGCCGCGCACCCCACCGGCATGTCGGAGTACGAGATACGTGTCGTCCGCCGGAAATTCGAGGTACTGCAGGGTTTCGGCGATGAAGGCGTCCGTACACTTCTCGACGGCGCTCACCCGGACCATTCGAGGCTCTCCGAACAGTGACGGGCTGGCAAGGGTGATCAGTTCGCCCGGGCCGTAGGAATCGGCCTCCAGGTCGCTGATCTCGAGACTCGGGTCTTCCGCCATCAGGATTTCGCGCAACAGACGGATGGCGCGATCGGCCAGAAGTTCTTCGCTACCGGTGACAAGAACCACACGGGACGGACGCACGCGGTCCCAGCCGAGTTGCGGAATGACGACAGCGCTCTTGGTCGACGGGCGCGCTGCTTGGCCGCCCGCCGCCACTCTGCCCGCCATCGAACCCCATCGCTCCCGAAATCGCCGTCCGCCCAGCTTATTGCGCTCCCACCGACGCTTCGGTTCCCGGGGAAGGCCGAGTGCTTCCGGTGGGCGGTGGATGCTCCGTCCAGATCCGCACCGAGCCGTTCGGCAGTGGCGACATCAACACCATCCCCGCGAGATCGGTGCGGGTAGGTAGCGTTCCCGCCTCGGCAAGCATGCCGAGGAGCTTCGCCGTCGGATGACCGTAGCCGTTGCCGATTCCCACCCCGATGATGCCGACAGTCGCCCGAAGCGCTAGGTACAGGGCCGGATTCTGGTCGGCGGAACCGTGGTGGGCGACCTTCACCACGTCGACGCGGCCGATTCGATTGGCCGCCATCAGGAGAGCCTGAGGGCGATTTCCGAGATCTCCGAGGAAGATCGCCGTCAGACATCCGGCGGCACAGGTGCCGACTCCGACGAAGCGAACTGTCACGCTCGAATCATTGCCCGGGGCAACCGAGCCGAGTCGAGCGCGCGGCCAGAGCACCTCCCAACCGAGTTCTCCCAGCTGCCCGGAGTCTCCCTGACTCACCTGGCTGACGAGGGCACCGCTCTTGGCAAGCCGGTCCCCGATTACCGAGGCCGGCGACCCGTCGCTCGGTCCGATCATGGCCCGGGTGACACGACCGAACACCGCCGAGGTTCCACCGACGTGGTCGCTGTCCCAGTGGGTGAGCACCAGCAGATCGATCCGATCCACTCCGAGAGTGTCGAGGCAGCGCCGCAACAGCTTCGGATCGCGCCCCGCGTCGATGAGCGCCACCCGACCGAGACTCCGCACCACCACCGCGTCGCCCTGCCCGACGTCGCAGGCGGCGATCTGCCAGTCCCCCGGTCGCGAAAGGCGCTCATTGAGGGCGTCGCCGGCCGAGCTTCCCCCGGCGACGCTCATAACGAGCGCGAGCGCGACCGCGGCGACCCGCCGAAGGCCACGACCGCGCCTGACCAGGATCACGACGAGCAGCAGCACCGTGACCACGACGATCGAAACGACGCCGAACCATCCCGGTGCCCACGGAATGGCCGCACCCGGGAGCCCAGCAAACAAGGATGCGACGGCGGCAATCCAGGCGGCCGGTAGCCAGGCGAGGCTCGCCACGAACGCGCCGACGGCGGGGAGGACCGGGAGGATCACACAGGACACGAGTCCGAGAACCGTCGCTATCGGCGCCGCGGGCTCGGCCAGGAGGTTGGCGAGAACACCGTAGGTCGGGAGGCTCGGGTTCAAAAGGATGAGCACCGGCTGGCAGGCGAGTTGGGCGGCGAGGGGAATCGCAATCACCGCCGCGAGCCACAGAGGAAGATGACGGGAGAGGATGCGGGTCAGCGGCGCCGCGAGCAGCAGCAGCCCGCCCGTGGCCAGCACCGAGAGCACGAACCCGTAGCTGCGCGACAGCCACGGATCGCTTGTGAGTAGAACGAGAGATGCCAGGGCCAGGGTGGGAATCCCTCGAGCGGGGCGACCTCGGGCGAGGGCGGCAAGCACCAACGCGGCCATCACCGCCGCACGGAGCACGCTCGGCTCCGGCGTGACAAGCACGACGAACCCCAGGAGAATTCCGACGGACAGCGCGATTCTCCAGCCGCGGGGGAGGCCGATCGCCGCGCCGCCCAACATGACGAGAGCAATCACCACCGCACAGTTCGCCCCGGACACCGCGGTGAGGTGGCTGAGCGAGGTGGCCTTCATCGCCGCATCGAGGGGCACTCCCACGGCGGTCGTGTCGCCGATGGCAAGGCCAGGGAGCAGGTCGCCGCCGTCACCCGGGAGGCGTGCTGCGGCGTCTCGGAACAGGCCGCGGAGGCGGTTGGCCCAGTCGAGGTACCAGGGCGCGTCGGCATCCACTCGAAGAGGCCGCTTGGCGAAGATGCGAAACGCCACCTCGTCAGCCGGATCGGTCGCCGCGAGGGTTCCCGAAAGCGTCACGGTCGACCCGATCCCGAGGACCCTACCCGGTCGATCGGCGAACACCGTGACCGGGACGTCGACGGACCGTGTACGGCCTCCCAGGGTCACCGAACCGAGAATGGCCGAGAACATCGCCGGGCGGCGACCCGAGGTATCGGCCGGACCGGTCGCCTGAACCGTCTGCGTGACCATGAGGGTCGCCGTCACGAAACGGCCGGAATCGGCGGCCTCCACCAGCACGGCCGGCTGTCGGTCGGGGTAGCGCGCCGCGGCCACCGTCACGAGCAGTGCGGTGGCGGCGAGGGCCACCATCCCACCGGCGAGCACCGCCCGGACGCGACCGCGCACCACCAGCGCGAGGACGGCGACGATCACGGCCACGGCCCAGAGGGCGACCGCCGTGCCCGGGAGGACGTGCGGAGTCGAGAGGAGGAGACCCACCGTCACCCACGCCACGACAACCGGCACCGCGAGACGCAGGTCGACCGTCACAGGGTCACGAGATCCTTGAGCTCGTCGAAGGTCTTCTGACCCACTCCGGTCACGCTCATCAGGTCTTCCACCGCGGTGAAGCGACCGTTCTTCTTGCGCCAGTCGATGATGCGTTTCGCCATCGCGGGGCCGACCCGCGGCAGGGTTTGGAGGGCGGTCTCGTCGGCGGAGTTGAGATTTACCTTCTCCCCGGTGATCCTGGCCGTCCCCGCGCCGTCGGCACCCGGACCGGACGGCTCACCGACGTTCGGTACCAAGATCTGCTCGCCATCGACGAGCAGCCTGGCGAGGTTCAGACCGGCCTGGTCGGCTGTGGAGGTGAGTCCGCCGGCAGCGCCGACAGCATCCACGGCCCGATCTCCATCGGAGAGCAGGTAGAGTCCTGGCTTGGCCACGGCCCCGAGCACGTGTATGTAGATGGTCGCGCCCGTCGAACCCGATCGGGCCACCCCGAGCGCTCCGGACGGCGAGGCTTTCGCGGAGGGGGAGGCAGCGGCCGTCTGGCTCGACCCGCGCGTCCCGAGCGCGCTCACGATCACCGCGACCCCGAGCCCGATGAGCACAAGGACGATGGCCGCTCCCAGCCCGACTCGAGCGCGCACCGGGCGGCGGGCGATGAGCAGGTCGGGTGGATCCATGCCCGAAGACTAGGAAGCGTTGGCCGCCGGCCGCACCGAGGCGATCGTCACTGGGGACAATCCGATCGTCACCGAAGCGGCAGAGGACTGGACGAGCGCTACCGTTTCGTGGCGATGTTCACGATGCGCGGTGCCCGCACGATCACGTTGGCTACCGCGCGATCTCCCACTGCTCGAACCACACCGGCGGATGCCAGAGCCAGCTTCTCCAGATCGGCTGGGTCGATCTTCGGGTTGACTTCGACCCGGTCACGCACCTTGCCGTCGACCTGGAACACCGCCGTGACCGCCGTCTCGACGAGAAGCGTCTTGTCGGCCTTGCGCCAACCGTAGAGCGCGACGGTGGGCGGGTAGCCGAGTTTTTCCCACATCTCTTCGGCGACGTACGGCGCGAACAGACTGAGGCCGAGCGCGACGGTCTCCGTGGCCTCGCGCACTGCGGCATCCTCTCCCCCCGCTCCGGTGTCGATCGCCTTGCGCGTGGCGTTGACGAGCTCCATGAGGCGTGCGACCACGACGTTGAATTTGAACGATTCGACCAGGGCCGGGGCATCGGCGAGAAAATGGTGGGTGACGCGGCGAAGGGCCTGGTCCCCGGTGCGCCACTCGACTTCGGGCGCGCTGGTGACATCCTGGGCCAGACGCCAGGCCCGGGCGAGAAATTTGGCCGAACCTGCCGGAGAGACATCCTCCCAGTTGATGTCGTCCTCCGGAGGGCCGGCGAACACCATCGTCAGCCGGATCGCGTCGACACCGTGAGCGGCGATCTCGTCACCGAGGTTGACCCCGCCGCGGCTCTTCGACATCTTGGAGCCGCCGGAGAGCACCATTCCCTGATTGAGCAGGGCGCTGAACGGCTCGGTGAAGTTGACGTAGCCGAGGTCGAACAACACCTTCGTGATAAAGCGCGCATACAGCAGGTGCAGGATCGCGTGCTCCACCCCGCCGATGTACTGATCGACCGGGGCCCACTTGTCGGCTTCCTTTGGATCAAACGCGCGAGCGTCGTCATCGGGGCTGAGGAAGCGAAGGAAGTACCACGAACTGTCGACGAAGGTGTCCATGGTGTCCGGGTCGCGACGTGCCGTCCGACCGTCTGGCAGGGTCACGTTCACCCAGTCGTGAGCGGCTCCGAGCGGCGAAACACCCTTCGGCTGCAGATCGAGCCCTTCGGTGGAGGGCAGACGCACGGGCAACTGATCCTCGGGCACCGGCACGAGTTCGCCGTCTTCCGCATGGAAGATCGGGATCGGGGTGCCCCAGAAGCGCTGGCGGGAGATGAGCCAGTCGCGCAGTCGGTAGTTCTTCGACGCGCGACCGCTGCCCGCGGCATCCAACTGCTCGGTGATGCGCTTGATCGCGTTGGATTTGCTCAGTCCGTTGAGGAATCCGGAATTGATCATGCGACCCTCGCCGGTGAGGGCTATTCCCGTCCGAGCAGGATCGAGAGGCGGAAGGTCGTCCGGAAGCTCCGCTTCGCCGGTCTCCGGATTTATCGGCAACACCGGGATGGCGCCGGTGACCGGCTGGTTCGTATCCACGACGACCCTCACCGGGAGGTCGAAGGTTCGCGCGAAGTCGAGGTCCCGTTGGTCGTGGGCTGGCACGGCCATGACGGCGCCGTGGCCGTAGTCGGCGAGCACGTAGTCGGCGGCCCAGATCGGAATGCGCTCCCCGTTGATCGGATTGACCGCGAACCGGTCGAGGAAGACGCCGGTCTTTTCCCGGCTGGCATCCTGTCGCTCGATCTCGGTTGTCTTCTGCACCTGCGTGAGGTAGTTCGCGAAACTCTCGCGCACGGCATCCGTCGACTCGGCGACCAGCTCGGCGGCGAGATCCGAATCGGGCGCGACGACCATGAAGGTGGCCCCGTAGAGGGTGTCGGGTCGGGTGGTGAAGACGGTGATCTTCTCGTCACGATTCTCGAGGACGAAGTCGACATCGGCGCCCTTGGACCGGCCGATCCAGTTGCGCTGCATCGCCAGCACCTTGGGCGGCCAGGATCCCTCGAGCTGGTTGAGATCGTCGAGCAGGCGATCGGCGTAGTCGGTGATCTTGAAGTACCACTGGGTGAGTTTCTTCTTCACCACCACGGCACCCGAGCGATCGGAGGTACCGTCGGCAAGCACCTGCTCATTGGCGAGCACGGTCTGATCCACCGGGTCCCAGTTCACCCAGGAGTCCTTGCGGTAGGCGAGACCCTTCTCGTACAGCTTGAGGAACAGCCACTGATTCCACCTGTAGTATTCGGGGTCGCTCGTGGCGATCTCCCGATCCCAGTCCACCGAGGTCGCGTATTGCTTCATCGACGCGGACTGCTGCGCGATGTTCGCGTAGGTCCACTCGCG